>CAYWDK010000144.1:0-4531 GCA_964457025.1 uncultured Balneolaceae bacterium
CAAGAACACAAATATAACGAATGGAAGCGCTTAGAGACTTTTTCCTACCACCGGCTAAATCGACCCTGGCCCAGGAAGTCGATACCCTGTTCTGGTTTGTACACCTGAGCAGCCTGGTACTGACGATCGGAATCCTTGTTGCCATCGGCTACTTCATCTATAAATACCGGCGCAAGAGCGAAAACGACGTCACCCCGGTCATCACCCACAACAACAAGCTGGAAGTTACCTGGTCGGTCATTCCTTTGGTTATCACACTGGTTCTTTTCGGATGGGGATACCAGACTTTTGTCAGCCTGACCACCCCTCCCGATGACGCCTATGAAGTACAGGTAACCGCACAGAAATGGTTCTGGCTTTTCCAGTACGAAAATGGCGCACAGTCGCGAAATGAAGTTCACGTGCCTGCCGGACGTCCCGTCAAGCTGGTGATGAGCTCCCGTGATGTGATTCACTCTTTTTATGTACCCGACTTCCGTATCAAGCAGGATGTAGTGCCCGGACGTTATACAGAAGTGTGGTTTAACGCCCCCGAGACCGGAGAATCGATAGTTTTCTGTACCGAATATTGCGGCACCGACCACTCCGATATGATGGCAAAGGTGGTTGTACACGAACAACAGGAATTTGAAGACTGGCTGGCCAGTAATTCGGGCGGCGGGGCCAAGCCCGACGACCTGAGTATGGCCGAATGGGGCGAGCAGCTATCGCAGGAATGGGCCTGCTCTACCTGCCACTCGGCCGACGGCTCGCAGCTGACCGGCCCGACCTGGCAAGGTGTTTTCGGAAGCCAGGAAGAGCTTGAGGACGGAAGCACCGTGACTGTCGACGAAAACTATATCCGGGAATCCATCCTGGAGCCCAACGCCAAGGTTGTCGCAGGCTATCCCGCGGTCATGAATACCTACCAGGGACAGCTAAACGACGACCAGATCAACGCTATTATCGAATACATAAAAACGCTGAATTAATATTAATATGGCAACCGCAGACGCAAGTACAACAAAATCGAAAGTTCAGGTCCGGAGATACGAACCGGATGAGCATGCAGAGAAGAATTACCTGAATGCCGAAGACGGCCTCTGGTCGTGGCTCACCACCCTGGACCACAAGCGGATCGGAATCCTCTATCTCGTGGGGTTGACCTTTTTCTTCCTTGCCGGAGGATTGCTGGCCCTTCTGATACGTATGGAGCTGTGGACACCGGCCAAAACCTTTATCGAAGCCGACGTTTACAACCAGGTCTTTACGCTGCACGGGGCCATTATGATTTTTCTTTTTCTGGTACCCTCGGTGCCTGCCGTACTGGGTAACTTTATCATGCCCATTCAGGTCGGGGCCAAGGATGTGGCCTTTCCCAGGCTGAACCTGCTCAGTTTTTACCTCTACCTGGCCGGCGCCTTTATCGCACTCTACTCGATCTTTGCCGGCGGCATCGATACCGGATGGACCTTCTACACCCCCTACTCCTCCACGACGGGAGGTGCTGTGACGGCCATGACCTTCGGCGTCTTTATTATCGGATTTTCATCCATCCTGACCGGAGTAAACTTCATCACCACCATCCACAAGATGCGTGCGCCCGGCCTTACCTGGGACAAGCTCCCGCTCTTCTGCTGGGGCCTTTATGCAACCAGTATCATCCAGATTCTGGCTACGCCGGTACTGGCCATCACGCTGCTGCTGGTCGGAATGGAGCGGATTCTGGGAATCGGAATTTTTGACCCGGCACTCGGAGGCGACCCGGTACTCTACCAGCACTTTTTCTGGTTCTACAGCCACCCGGCCGTATATATTATGATTGTACCCGGCTTCGGTATTGTATCGGAGATTATCTCCACTTTCTCCAAGAAAACCATTTTCGGATACTGGGCTATCGCTATCTCCTCACTGGCCATCGCCTTCATCGGCTTCCTGGTCTGGGGACACCACATGTACGTATCGGGACAGGCAGGACTCGCCTCAATGGTATTTTCCTTCCTGACCTTTCTCGTCGGTATACCGACCGGTATTAAGATGTTCAACTGGCTGGCCACCATGTATAAGGGCTCAATCAAATTGGACACGCCCTTGCTCTACATACTCGGCTTTTTCTTCCTCTTTACGGTAGGCGGGCTGACGGGCATCGCGCTGGCCACACTGGCTATCGACGTTCACCTGCACGACACCTACTATGTAGTGGCTCACTTCCACTTTGTGATGGTAGGCGGTATGGTGATGGCCTTCCTGGGCGGCCTGCACTACTGGTGGCCCAAGATCTCCGGCAAGATGTACAACCAGGCTATGGCAAAGCTTGCCTGCCTGCTCATTTTTGTAGGATTCAACGTCACCTTCCTGCCCCAGTTCGTGATGGGATCGCAGGGAATGCCGCGACGCTATTTCAACTACATCGACCAGTTCCAGCCCTTCCACCAAATCTCGACGGTGGGCTCTTTCATCCTGGGCATCGGTTTCATGATCGTGATTTACAACTTCATCAAGTCGATTTACGCCGGCAAGAAAGCCGGGGCCAACCCTTGGGGCAGCCGTGCCATGGAGTGGCAGATACCTTCGCCTGCGCCGCCGCACAACTTTGACTATACACCGGTGGTCGTGCATGGTCCGTATGACTACCACAAACCGATGGCCGACTTCCAGCTGGGACTCATCCAGAACGGACAGAATCATCACGGCCACGGTGCCGAAGGGCACGCTGCCGGTGCAGCCGAAAAAGAAACTCACGAATAGAATTGAAAGACAAATTTAAAACCAGATAAACAGAACGTTAATCATGGCAAATCACTCGACATCGCATCCGGCGCATCTGCAGCATCACTTTGTTGATTCGGAACAACAGTTCGATGCCGCCAAAGCCGGTATGTGGATATTCCTGGTAACCGAGATCCTCTTTTTCGGTGGACTGTTTGCGGCCTACATTATTTACAGGGCCTGGTACCCGGAACTTTATACACTGGCTTCGGAAGAGCTGAATACGCTCTGGGGCGGGGTCAATACCCTGGTGCTTATCGGTAGTAGTCTTACCGTAGCCATGGCCATAAAATCGGCCCAGCTGAACCAGAAGAAGGGCATTATTATCAACCTGGGTATCACCATTGCCCTGGCCTGCATCTTTATGGTGATCAAGTATTTCGAATACACCCACAAATTTGAACTGGGAATTTTCCCCGGAGAGTTCTATACCTACGAAGGTGTGGATCATCCCAAGGCGAATATCTTTTTCAGCCTCTACTACATGATGACAGGGCTGCACGGCATTCACGTGCTGGTGGGTATCGGCCTGATGGTCTGGCTGCTCGTAAAAGCCGTGAAAGGGCGCTTCCACAGCGAGTACTACACCCCGGTTGAGATCACCGGCCTGTACTGGCACCTCGTGGATATCATCTGGATATTCCTCTTCCCCCTGTTCTACTTAATTGACTAATTGCAACACTAAGTATCTGATCCAATGAGCGGACATCACATTTCAAGCGACAAACTTCTTCTTTCGGTAGCGGCGGCACTCTTCGTGCTTACCGTCGCAACAGTGCTCGTGCACTACCTGGCTCTGCCCCATCCCTGGTCTATCATCGTGGCCATGCTCGTAGCCGTACTCAAGGCGGGACTGGTAGCGCTCTTCTTCATGAATCTTTACTGGGACAAGCGTTTCAACCTGATGATGCTGGTCGCTTCATTCGTCTTTTTGGCACTACTGGTAGGCTTTACCATGCTCGACACTCTCTTCAGGGAAGTACCCGTGCCGGGCTTCTAGCATTCAAATTTTATCTGACTTTCAAAGCCGATTCCGCCCGCCGGAATCGGCTTTTTTTATAGGCCACCCGTCTGACCGCTCCAAGCGGTCAGACCCTCTCCCTTCTTAAAACAAGCAGCATCAACACCTCCAGGCAAATCATCACCGCTACTAAAAGCAAGTGAAACACCTGGAAAGCCGGCGGCATGCCAAGGTAGTACAAGCCGGCGCCCAGTCCAATTTGGAAGAGTACCGTTACCATCAAGGCAGCAGAGAGCCGTGAAACAAGAGCAGAATCCGTTTTCCATACACCTATATAAAAAACGGCGGTGCCTGAAAGAAATACCGTCCACGAAAAGGTGCGGTGAAATTCGTCGATTGCCCCCACCTTGCTCAGCCAGGTATCACGCGGCGGTACCACATCGGCGTTCTTGATCGCATCTACCGCTTCACGTACCTGGGTGCCGATCACCAATTGCGCGAGCGTAAAGACCAGCAGCACCATAGATGACCAGAAGAGAAACCGGCGGGCTTCGGGCTCCAGGCTCGTCGAAAAAAGTTCGGGACTGGCTTTGAATACGGCGTATAGCAAAACGATCATGATAGCTACCGCCAAAACCATATGCAGGGTAATCAGCCACTCGTCAAGGCCGGTCTCCACCACCTGTCCCCCCAGCCAACCCTGGAACAACACCATCAGAAAAGCGGCAACGGAGCTGTAGAATACAGCCGGATCGCTCTTTCGGTAGCGGAAAGAGAGCGCGGCCGTAGCCGTGATAAGCAGGCCGATGATTACGCCTATCA
>CAYWDK010000145.1:0-4479 GCA_964457025.1 uncultured Balneolaceae bacterium
CCGTCGACCCAGGTGATGCCTGTGCCGATCAGCTTGCTGATGCCGGCTGTAAAATAGCCCAGTCCGGTAAAGAAGATCAGGAAACCGAAAGCGAACTTCAGGGCATCCCACCTGTTCCTGTTAAAAGCGAAGCCGAGTCCCAGTCCCAGCATGCTGAAACCTACCAGGTTAGAGCTGTGGGGAATTTCGCCGAGCGAGAAGCGGGTCACATACTGTATATGAAGCAGCAGGAAAGCAACCAGGTAGAGCCATTTTACGCGCCTGAAAAAGAAAGCGGCTACCGAGCAAACCGAAATAAGTGCTGCGCTGTATAATGCCAGCCTGTTTCCAAAGAAAATCTCGATATCGATATAGTTGGCAAGGCCCAGGGGCAATACCACATCGCTGATATTCAGAATATAAAATCCCCATTCCCACGCATAAATCACGGTGTAGGTAGCCGTAAAGAGCTCAAACAACCGCAGGTAGATTTTGAGGCCTGTCGAATCGGGATTCTCGTAGGTGAACAGGTTTTTTAAAAGCGATTTCATGGCTTAGTCTGAGAAAATCATCGGGTTCTTGATGGTAGTGTCTGCGGAAAGCAAAAACAGCGGGATACTCTGAATTACGACAGAATCGCTTTCGGTAAGATATCCTTTAACCTGGGTAGCCATCCATCTTTCTCCGGGCCGTTGGTCAATCTTCAAAAGGTCCCGCAACGCCTGGATGCGTTTCGGATTCCAGTCTTTGGTCTTGGAGATAAAGTTGGCATAATCGATCTGGTCGATGCCATATTGTTTGAGGGAGACTGCCTCTGCTTCGGAAGGCCTTAGCGGCTTGGTTTCCCAGAGATCGGCTTTATCGGTGTCGTCAACCCGCTGAACCATGGCTCTCGACCATGGATTACCCGCCTGGGAAAACATAGGGAAAATGCTGAATGGCCAGAATTCACCCAGGTGCGTGCTTACAAGCAAGGTATTGAAGGCAAGAACGGTTATCAGTATGTATTTAAACCTGGAAAGTTTTTTTATCACAGGCTGGTATTATTTGATGAATAAGGGGGCCAACGATTTTTTAAATAGCGGCTTAAGACCTTATAATGCAGTTCGAATATAATAATATTTAAAATATAAAGAGTTAGTATTCATTAGGAAACATGACTCAAAGTAGCGGCTATCCCTGAAGGCGCTGCTGCAAAAGAGAAGAGACGATTGAACGTTTGCAGCGGATATGGTATTAATGGTACTGTTGCAATTTGGTTGCGATTTATATCTGAATAAATGCAAAAATATTAGTTAACTTCCGCCCTTTAATTCCGAAACTTTATTACTCTTAAAACTGAATGGAGAAAGTTCTTAGCTTCTTTCGACCCCTGCTGAGCTTCAATTACAATCATCCCTTCACGGTGATCGGGGTAGCTCTTCTTCTTGCCTCTGTCTCAGGCTATTTTGCCGTTCAGTTAAAAATTGATACCGATATTGCCAATCTGCTTCCCCGCAGCAACAACCACGTGCAGGCGTTGGACAGGCTACAGGAGACGGTAGGGGGAGAGACGGCTATGGAGGTAGCCATTAAGTCGCCGAGCTTCGAAGACAACAGGCGTTTTGCGGAAGAACTGATCAAAAAGAGCCTGAAGCTGTATGACGATCGGACCGATAACTATTTCTTTAAAAGGGCCGAGTTTAAAAAAGATACCCGGATGCTCAAGGATAATGCCCTCTATTTTGCCACGCCCGGCGAATTGGAGGATATTCGAACCTTTCTTGAAGACGAGATCCGGAAAGCAAAGGAGGAAGCCAATCCTTTCTATATAGATCTGGGTGAGGATGAGGAGGAGGACTCGAATAGTGAGCAGCAACTGCGAGAGTTTGAGGAGAGCTATGAATCGCTGATCCCGTCCGAATATCCCATCAGCCCCGACAGCACGGTGATGGTCGTCAAGTTTTATCCGACCGGATCCAAGAGCGACCTTACTTATCTGGAAGACATGTTTGCCGCATATGATTCCCTCCTCGCTTCTATGCAACCTGCTAGCTTCAACAGGCAGATGGAGGTACGCTATGGCGGCAGGCTGAAGCGCCACCTGGAGGAGCTTAATTCCATCATGAATGACGTTTTCAGCAGTTTCGCTTCGGGGATTTCCAGCGTAATCCTGCTGGTGATGCTTTACTTTTTCATCAAAAAATATGTCAATTACCGCAGGGGACATCCCGATGATAAAATCCACGGGTTCTGGGGTCATTTTATACGGATGCCGGTACCGGTTCTGATAATCGGTATACCCTTGCTGGTCAGTTTGCTGTGGACTTTCGGTCTGACTTATGTCGTTTTGGGCATGCTTAACACCATGACTTCAGTGTTGTTCGTCATTTTGTTCGGGATGGGCATCGACTATGGCATTCACTATTACGCCCGCTATATCGAATTCCGTTCATCTGGCATGAACGTTGCCGATGCCCTTTACAATACCTATGAAAAAACGGGTACGGCCATAGTGGTAAGCGGCCTCACTACGGCATTTTCACTCTTTGTGCTGATACTGGCAAAATTCCGGGGCTTTTCAGAGTTTGGTTTCATTGCGGGCACGGGTATTATTCTGGCGCTTTTCTGCATGCTTTTTGTACTGCCTTCCCTGTTGGTGATTTTTGAGAAAATGAATTGGATACTGCTGAACGAACGCGACAAGGAAAATGCCGAGTCAAAACTTTTTCACCGTTTCCCCTATGCACGGTCGATTGTGTCAACCGGCCTGTTAGTGTCGTTGCTTGTCATCTTTTATTCCGGAAATATCAGCTTTCAATATGACTTCGGTGAGCTTGAACCGGACTTCCCGGAGTATACCTCTTTCAGGGATTTCTCTAGCCAGGTATCGAACAGTGACAAGCGAAACCCGGCCTACATCCTTGCCGATAACCAGGATCAGGTGATTCAGATACTGCAAAAGCTGCGCCACAGGATGCGGACTGATACTACGAGTCCGACCATCATGGATGTGGAGGCTTTGCCGGAACGGTTTCCCCCATCCGACTCCGCCGCGCAGCAAAAACTGCAGCGCATAGCCGAGATCAGAAGCCTGCTGGACGATTCATTTATTCGTAGCAAGGAAGATCCTCAGCTTGACAAACTTCGGCGGGCAGCCCAGACTCGAAGGCCGCTCGACGTGGAGGATATTCCGGATTATTTTAAGAACCAGTTTGTGACCCGTGACGGGGAAATCGGCAATTTTGTGATCGTATATCCGAGCGTGGGACTGGCGGACGGTCGCAATTCCATCGCTTTTAAGAAGGATGTAGGAGAGGTGACCCTGGATGACGGGGAGACTTTCTATGCTGCCAGTACTTCCATCATAGCGGCCGAGATGCTTGAGTTGATGCGAAGCGAAAGCCCCTGGATGGTTGGCGCCACTTTTACCATGGTATTCCTCTTGATGCTGATATCCTTCAGATCGCTTCGCTGGGCCATTATTGCAATGCTTCCTTTACTGGTGGGCTTGCTCTGGCTTTTCGGGATCATGCTGCTGACCGGAATGATGTTTAACTTCTACAACTTGGTGGTGTTACCGGCCATATTGGGTATAGGTGAAGATAACGGGGTGCACCTGGCCCACCGCTACCGGGACGAAGGCCGCAACAGCATGTGGGATGTACTTTCCAGCACGGGACAGCATATCACCATCGGTTCGGTAACAACGATGCTGGGCTTTTCGGGACTGCTCTTTACCAACCATCCCGGCTTGCAGTCGCTCGGCGAGATGGCTGTCATCGGCATCGGTATGACCCTCTTCGCAGCCCTTACTTTTCTGCCCGCCCTCATCCAGTGGCTCGAAGACAAAAACTGGATTCGGTTCAGTGATCAGTAATCAATAATCAGTGAACAGTAAACAGTAAACAGTAAACAGTTGGCTAAAGACTGTAAATTGTAGCCTATAATCTGGTTGTTTTGAGGATTGAATAACAGATTTTGGCAAGTTCATCAGCTCTTTCGAAGGCAGCTTTGTGGGTTTTCTCATCCATATAGCCTGTATCCCTGAGAAGATTGAGCCAGTATTTGGTTTCCAGAGCCTCTTTATAGGCAATAGAGATCTTTGCCGAAAAGTCCGCATTTGAAATCGCTCCGTTAGCCTCAGCTACATTTGCTCCGATTGAAGTACCACTTTTAAGCAATTGTTTAGAAAGGATAAATTCCTTTTTCTCCTTGCTTAAGTAGTTGTAGGCAATAACAGTTCGAATAGCAAACTTGTAGGCCTTATCATACAATATGCTTTTCATTGTTCTTTAATTGAACACGGCTTATAAGGTAAGACCAAACGCAAAGCAATTCCTTACAACCAAGACCCAAAAAAAGTTTATGTCTCCTGATAACTGCTTACTGCTTACTGCTAACTGCTAACTGGTTACTGTCGCCAGAAGGTAGGGGTGAAAATGAGCAGGACGGTGAACAGTTCCAGGCGGCCGATCATCATCAGCATGATGAGCATCCATTTGCCGATATAGGGAATCT
>CAYWDK010000146.1:0-1818 GCA_964457025.1 uncultured Balneolaceae bacterium
AACAGTACACAGCTTGTCACATATCGGATTTAACCGGATTAACTCTATAGGGAATGCTCACATACTGCCGCGGTTCCGACTTAGCTTCTCTGGCCGATCACTTTATGGGTGAGTTGCACAACAACCCGCCCCGTAATGTTTTGGCACCGGAGACGATCGTGGTACAGAATCACGGTATGGCCCGCTGGCTTTCCCTTTATGTTGCTGAGAAGGAGGGGGTAGCCGCCAACCTGCAGTTTGAGTTTCCCGCCGAACGCATCTGGTCGATGATCAGGGTTATGAATCCGGATATCCCCAAGAAACTGCCCTCCGACAGGGGCCCGATGACCTGGGCGCTGATGCACTTGCTCGAACAACCGGAGAGCGGTACGGAGCTGGAGGTGCTAAGCGACTATATGGAAGAGAGTGACCCGCTGAAACGGGATGTCCGCCGTTGGAAACTGGCCGGACGCATCTCGGATGTATTCGACCAATACCTTACCTATCGCCCGGAGATGCTGCTCGCATGGGAAGAAAACAAGCTGGTGACGAAACAGGCATCCGAGCGCTGGCAGTCTGTTCTTTGGCGGAAACTGGTGAAACACTGGCAACAGCTTGACGGAGACAGTCATATTGCCCATCGTGCTGCCCTGCAGGAGAAGCTGGCGGCGGCCCTGGAATCCCAAAAGATCGATACGGCAAAACTTCCCGACAGGGTCACCGTCTTCGGCGTATCCGCCATGCCTCCCAAATATATTGAGTTGTTGGTGACGCTTTCGAAGCTGGGGGATGTGCATTTCTACCTGCTGGATGGTGCTGACGGGCCGGCCAACCTGCTTGCATCCTCTCTGGGAAAGGCAGCCGCAGAGTACCGGGAGCTTCTCGAAAGCTACATGGAGGAGCCCGGCCTTGAAATTACCCGGCTGAATATGGAACCGTCCGGCCAAAGTACCGACAGCCTTTTCTGTTGTTTCAAAAACGACCTTCTGGGAGGCAGTGCCGATTCCGCTCCGGCTGATGATTCTGTTATTATAAATTCGTGTCACAGTCCCCGCAGAGAGGTGGAAGTACTCTATGACCACCTGCTTGCCATGCTCGAAAGCGATAAAAGCTTGCAGCCCTCCGACATCCTGGTGCTTGCTCCCGATTTCGAAACCTACGCTCCCGAAATCGAAGCGGTATTCGGTGCGGCAGAGGAGGGGCTCCCGGAGATTCCCTGGCACCTTGCCGAAAGGGCTTCCGGCCGTCCCTATCCGATACACGACAGTTTTCTTCGGTTAATGGAACTGGCGGAAAGCCGTTTCAAGGTGACCGATATTCTGGACCTGGTCGAATCCCGTCCGATAAGGGACCGCTTTGAACTGAGTGAGGCCAACTTGAATACCCTCGAGCGCTGGATCGCCGACAACAGGATTCGCTGGGGCATAGACGGGGCCTTTAAAAAATCAATGCAGTTGCCCGGCTCCGACAGTTTCAGCTGGAGATCGGGACTTGACCGCATCCTGGCCGGTTATATGATGGAAACCGAAGGAGATGAACTTTTCCGCGGAATACATCCCTATGGAGAAGTCGACCGCTCGGATGCCGCCATCTTGGCCGGCCGTTTCACCAGCCTGATGGAAAGTTTGTTTGAGTCGTACGAAGAGTGCACGAAGGAGAGAAGTGTTGCCGGTTGGACAGAAGTGCTTCAGAATTGGGTGGGGCGGTTCTTCCCGGACACCGACGACTATTTCTATCAGCTGAGGACTCTTAGGGACGCTATATCGGAGCTGGGTGCTGATGCGGAGTTGTCGGCTTACCGGCATAAAGTTCCTTTTAGAATTGTTCGCTCGTCCCTTG
>CAYWDK010000146.1:1918-4451 GCA_964457025.1 uncultured Balneolaceae bacterium
TATATCAGCTATGTAGGTCAAAGCAACCGGCAGGATACCGACCTTCCTCCATCCGTTGTAGTCAGGGAATGGGTCGACTACCTGTCGCGAAAATTTGATATTCCTGCTGAAAAGCTGCTCCGCAAGCAACGGCTGCAGCCCTTCAGTCCCGCCTACTTCACGGGAGGATCGGCTGACGGCCTCTTCAGCTATTCAGCCCAGAACTGCCGGATTGCGAAAACGCTTCTTAGCTCCGACGGGAAAGGGCCGGTATTTATGGAGGGAGAGCTCCCGGAGGCCGATGAATCGTTTCGCAACTTATCGTTGGGCGAACTTATCCGGTTTTTTCAGCATCCCGCGAGGTACCTGCTTCGCAACCGGCTGGGGATCTACCTTGAAACGGAGGATGTGGTTGATGAAGACCGGGAGGATTTCCTTCCGGGAGGCTTGCAGGGCTACAAGCTGGGACAGGAGCTGCTGGAGCGGCATATGAAAGGGCAGGATGAGAGTGCCTTCAAGCCTGTGGCCGATGCGGTCAACCTGCTGCCCGAGGGATGGCCGGGCGAACAGTTTTTTGAAAGCAAGGCCCGACAGGTTCGTGAATTTGGCAGTCAAATGCAGGATGTTTTGAAACAGTCACGGCTCGATTCGATGGAAGTCGATCTCTCGATCGGGGAGTTCCATATGGCGGGCCGGCTGGACAGTATTTATGAAAGGGAACAGCTCCTGTTTCGGTTCGGGAGCATGCGGGCCAAAGACCTTATTGAACTTTGGATCAAACACCTGGCCTTTCAGGAGATCAAGCCGCCTTCACACAGCGGTTACAGTTCGCTCTATGCACGCAGCAGTAGCGGATCGGAGCCGGTTTCAGTATGCCGGCTTTCTCCGCCCCAAAACCACCGCCCAATCCTCAAATATCTGCTCGGGGTATACTGGTCAGGCCTTCAAAAAAATACCTTTTTCTTTCCCGACATATCGTATGAATATGCCCGCTTGAGCATTGCCGAGGAGAAGGGGGAAGAGGCGGCACTCAGGGGAGCGGCAGGCCGCTGGGAAAATGATTTTGTAGACTACGCGCTGGAGGGTGACGACCCGTATAATGCGGTTTTGTTGGGAGGATTTAATCCGCTGGAGCACAGTGATTTCACAGCGGTATCCGAAGCAATATGGAAGCCCTTTTTTGATCGGGTAGAGGAGGGCGGTTCATGAAGCTGATGGATCCTTTTGCCATTCCGTTTTCGGGAGTCAACCTGATCGAAGCGAGTGCCGGTACGGGCAAAACATATAATATAGCTTCGCTTTTTGTCCGGGCTATTGCCGAGCACGACATCGAAATCGGCCGGATACTGGTAGTGACCTACACCGAGGCCGCTACCAAAGAGCTGCGCGACCGCTTGATGAGCCGTCTTCGCGACTCCCTCCAGTCGCTGGAGGGCCGTGAGTTTAAGGGTGATGAATTTTTGCAGAGACTGCCCGGTGAGGTATCCGAGGTTGACAAGGCCAAAGAGCGGATTGCCAAAGCCATTCACGGCTTTGATGAAGCGGCTATTTATACCATCCACGGCTTTTGCTACCAGGCCCTGCAGGAGCAGGCGTTTGAGAGCAGGGCCCTTTTTGACATGGAACTGATCGGTGATGACAGGGAAGTGGCTGCCGAGGCTGTAGACGACTACTGGCGAAACTGGGTAAGTGAAGTTTCTGCAGACGAAAGCAAGAGGCCCCTTCATCAATTGCTGGTAGAGCGGGGATATACTCCCGAAAAACTTGTTGCCGACTTATACTCCTATATCGGCAAGCCCTATTTGAAACTGCTTCCGGAGAAATTCCGGTTGGAAGAGGAGCTGGAGGAGACAACAGACCGTCTTGAGGAGCTCTACAGGCTGATGCAGTCGGAATGGAAGAAAAGCAGGGATGAAATTGAAAAACTGTTGCTCAGTGATCCGCTCAGCGGCAATAAGTACCGGTCGGATTGGGTTAAGGGCTGGATGTCCCAGATGGACGATCAGCTGACGGGAAATGTGCCTCCGGTAATCCTCTTTGACAAGTTTTCCAGGTTCACCCAGTCTTATGTTGACAGTTCGGTCAAGAAAAAGAGTTCGGACGGTCCGCCACAGCATTCGTTTTTTTCTCTCTCGGAAGAGTATCTCCGGCTTACCGGCGAGCTCGGCTTTTTTGCAGAACTGTTCAAAAAGAGGCTTCTGATCCATCTGAGACAGCAGCTGCCGTCCCGCAAGGAAGAGCTTCAGGTACTTTCGTACGACGATCTTTTAATCAATTTCAGGGATGCTTTGCAAGGTGCAAAAGGGAAGCGGCTGGCAAAGATGATGCGTCAATCCTTTCCAGTGGCCCTGGTCGATGAGTTTCAGGATACCGACCCGGTACAGTATCAGATTTTCAGTGATATTTACCGGCCGGGAGGGGATGAAGTCTCCCTTTTCATGATCGGGGATCCCAAACAGTCCATTTACAGCTTTCGGGGAGCCGACATCTTTGCCTACCTGGATGCAAAAGAGGACGTCCCGGAAACCAATGCGTTCAGCCTTGAGCGCAACTT
>CAYWDK010000147.1:0-4450 GCA_964457025.1 uncultured Balneolaceae bacterium
TTCGCTCAAAGAGCAACGATGTGGATGTGAATAAATGGGCACGTGAAATAGGCGGAGGCGGCCACAAGAAAGCCTCGGGTGCCTGGCATCCGGGTCCCCTGGAAAAAGCCATAGAAGAAGTCGTTGCTATCGGTGCCAAGCAGCTTGTGAAATTGCAATAAGCAAGCTTATTCACAGTTAATCTTTTGTGATGAAACGTACACTGATCTTAGCTTCGGCCCTCGGCCTGTCTTTATTCTTCAGCTTCTGCACCTATCAGGACCGCGGGACAAAAAAGTCTCCTTCTTCTTCGGCATCTGACAGTTCACAAGTGGCTTCATCCGAAGGCCGTTCCGATGTTCAGCCTGCTTCCGATCAGCTTTCGCAACAGCCTGAAGCACGCCCGAAGTTGAGGCCGGTTTCTTCAGGCCCCGACTCGACTATCTACGCTTCACGGCACAATGCCATAACCCGGGCCGTACAGAAAGTGAGTCCCGCTATCGTCAGTATCACCGTAACCGAGGTCAGGCAGGGCGGACGCCAGCTTGCCTTCGATGAGTTTTATAACCGCTTTTTCTTTGCACCCATCGAGCGTGAGTTTAACAGTATGGGGTCTGGCTTTATTATCAGCGAAGACGGGCTTGTGGTTACCAACGAGCACGTTGCGGATAAGGACGCCCAGAAAATCATGGTTTCCCTGACCGACGGCTCCCAGTATGAAGCCGAGATCCTCGGCGCTGATGAGCTTGCCGACCTTGCGCTTCTGAAGATCAAGGCCGACCGCAAGTTCCCCAATGTCAATTTCGGTGATTCCGACCAGGTAATGGTCGGGGAATGGTCACTGGCTATTGGCAACCCATTCGGATTGTTTGAGGCCACCCAGCCTTCGGTTACCGTAGGTGTGGTAAGTGCCCTTCACCGCGATTTCCGTCCCGACCCCAACCAGCCCCGGGTGTATATGGATATGATACAGACTGATGCGGCCATCAACAGGGGCAATTCCGGCGGGCCGTTGGTCAACAGCGAAGGAGAAGTGATCGGGGTAAACACTTTTATTTATACCGGGGGGACCGGAAGCGGATTTGTCGGCCTCGGTTTTGCCATCCCCAGCAACAGGGTGCAGAAGATTATAGAACAGCTGGCATCTTCGGGTGAGGTCCAGGTTTCGTACAACCCCGGTTTTGAAACGACCGAGATGACTTACCAGCTGGCGGTTAAGTACAACCTGCCGGCTGTAATGGGACTTCTCGTAACCAGTGTGAACAAAGACGGCCCCGCTTTTGAAAGCGGTATCGTACCGGGAGATATTATTTTAAAAGTGGGAGAAGAGCGTATCCAGAGCCAGATGCATATGCAGGCCTTGTTCCGGGAGTATGCAGAGGGAGATACGATGCGGATCGAACTGCTGCGAAAGGACAAGCGTTACGAGGCCAAAATGAAGCTTCGTCCCAAGATTACCGAATAGAGTATCCATTTAACCAATTAAGTTTATCCCAAAACACAGATGGTGATGCTATGAAATCCAGAATACGAAGAGGAGGGATGGCTGCGGCTGTTGTATTACTGCTCTCGATAGTTTTAACCCACTCCGTATGTGCACAATATGGAAGAGCGCAGCAAGCGGTAGACAATATCAAAAAGTATTATGCTGAAAGCAGTTTTAAGGTTGCCAGTTTGACGGGAGATCCGGCTTACATCATTGGCGCAAGTGCCGGCGTACAACAGTTCGGTACACTCGGTTTCGGCATATCCTTTAATTATATGCTCAATGAAACCGGATCAACTGCGGATGACGGCAGTACTCCAGGCATCGGCGAATCATCGGAAGTGGTGAGTGTACAAAGCTTGTTCTACATCGGACCCTATATGGAATTTTCCGTACCCATTTCGGGGCAGGTGAACTTTTTCTTTTCCGCAATGGGAGCCATAGGCCAATCCGATTTCAATTCGAGTTTTGGAGAGAGCGGCTCATTCAACAATGTGTTTGGCGGTATCGAGCTCAAGCCGGCTGTTGCTTATGTGATCAACGACCGGATAGATGTCAGGCTCGCATTCGGATACCTTATCGGCCGCTTCGGGACGGAAGTCCAGACCGATATCCTTTCCGGAAACTTTGCCGTCAGGCTGTTTCTGTGATGCAGCTGTAAAGAGTCTATTTGCGGTCTATGAACTTCTGTACCCGCTCGTGATGCCGTTCGTCTTCCCAGAATGATGTAAAAGGCTCCAACTCAGACTGTATCGCTTTCCACCGTGCCTGGGTCAGCTGCATCGAAGCCCTTTTGAGGTTATCGATAAAATCACGGTCGTTATGGCTCATCGCTTCGGCCCACTCCCAGGTTTTGTCCTCCAACTCATCATCTGTCTCAACTTTGTCGATCAGCTTATACCTCAAAGCAGTTCCCGCATCTATGATGGCGGCTTCGGCCAGCCATTTCAAGGCGGTAGAACGCCCGACTTTTTCGACCAGGCGTGTCAGTCCGCCCCATCCCGGCGGAAGATAGAATTTACCCTGGGTGAAACCGAAAGTAGCTGTATGTGCTGCAATACGGAAGTCGCAGGCCAGCATAGTCTCCCAGCCGCCGCCGTAAGCCGGGCCGTTAATACAGGCAATGGTCCAGCAGGGCAGTTGCTCCATCCGCTGAAAAATGCGCAGCATACGCAGCGCCATGGGCTTGGCCTCGTCGGCCGTTTTGATGGTATGAAACTCTTTCAGGTCTCCCCCGGAGATAAATGACGAGTCGGACCCGCTGAGAATAAATGCGCGGATATTTTGATCCTCTTCGATCTTCGTTAGCGTCTCTTCAAGGGCATCCATTACTTCGAAGTTGATAGCATTGTGAGCGTCCGGACGACGGATGGTCGCCCATAGGGTTGTGCCTTGCTGGCGCGTTGTGAATATGCTCAAAATAAGAGTTTTTTGTCTTTATTTATTTTTACAAATTTGAACATCACTCTAATTAAAGGAACAATGACTCTATCAAACAAGGACAAGATTAACCGGTCTCTTATCCCCAAGATCGTCGATGCGCGTGTGACACAAGTGTTTAACAGCTTTAACCGGGTGCTGGTAACTTCATCCTTCGGTACCTCATCGGCCGTGCTTTTGCATATTGTCAATCGTATAAAGCCGGGTTATCCCATCTATTTCGTGGATACGGGACATCATTTCAAGGAGACTTATGAGTATAAAGATCAGCTTAGTCGCCTGCTAAAACTGAATGTAGTAACTCTTAAACCAGATCCTTCGCGGCAAATGACCATGGAGGTTCAAAAAATGTGGAAAAAAGATCCCGATATATGCTGCCGGATTAACAAAATAGAGCCCCTTCGGAAGGTGAAAGAGACACATGATGTATGGGTCTCCGGCTTGATAGGATATCAGAACAGTTACCGTAACACCCTCAGCATACTGGAAGACCGCACAGGCATCCTGAAATTTTATCCGTTGATTGACTGGAACCGTTCTCTGGTTGACGAATATATGGAGACGCACAGTCTCCCACACCACCCGCTGGTCGAGGAGGGTTACGACTCGGTGGGCTGCACCCATTGTACCGTAGCAGGAAGCGGGCGTGATGGACGCTGGACAGAATCGTCGAAGACGGAATGCGGACTGCACGGCCCGGCATAAGCTACCTATACCCTCATATTTAATTCCATCTAAATATCATCGATCTCATAATTAATCTCTTGCCGCTTGGAGTTTTTCAGCAACCAGTGCTGGTATTCCTGGTTGCCCTCCTGCTCGGAAAGCTGAAGCGAGATCACGCAGGGGCATTCATAGCTGTGCATCTCTTTTACACGCTGGGTAAGCTCGTTTACATTGTGATAAGGAGTCTTGGCAATAAGAATAGACTCTTCGGCTTCTTCAATTTCGCCTTCCCAACGGTAGATAGATTCCATACCGTCGATAATATTGACGCATGCCGCCAGTTTCTCTTCAACCAGGGTGCGGCCGATGGTTTTGGCCTCTTCCTTATCTTTGGTAGTAATATAGACCAGTCGGAGATTATTGAACATGATGTTACGGTGAGGTTCGGGATGAGTGTATGCGGAAATCTACAAAATAGATGGAAATGTCTCAGGTGATTTGTGCGGCTGCCGGCTTTTGTTGAGTAGCAGTCGGGGAGGGAATCGACAAGGCATTATTTCTGTTGAATACAGAGCAAAAAAGCCGTAGTTTTCGTGGCTTCGAAAAACCGGCTATTACAGCCGAAAAGAAGGCCAAAATACCTGCGAGAGTGGCGGAATTGGCAGACGCGCTAGATTTAGGATCTAGTGCCTTTTAGGCGTGGGGGTTCGAGTCCCCCCTCTCGTACATAGCATAACCGCTACAGTTTTATAACAACAAAATCAGTCAAACAGTATTAGTCGTGGACATATCCGTAGAAGACATAACAACCGTCGATAAAGAAATCATTATTTCAGCCAACCGGGAAGATCTGGAACCCAAATTCAATGAGGCTTACAA
>CAYWDK010000148.1:0-2991 GCA_964457025.1 uncultured Balneolaceae bacterium
TACACAGAATTGGCCGAGGGTTATTATTTGCATTAAGAAACAATGACCGGTCCCGACAGTGTCGGGACTGACCGCTTCGCGCGACGCGCTCAGGTGACCGAACAACGGCTGTCATGATGCCTGCCCCGATTACTCGGGGAGCGAAAGGAGGAGGGAACGACGACTGAAGTCGAAGGATCTCATCGTTCTGGGGACTTCCTCTCAAAAGATGTCCTTCGATTTCAGGAGATCCTTCGACTGCGTCCACCTCCGCTACGCTTCGGCGCACTTCGCTCAGGATGACAGCCGTTGTTCATACTCTCTATTCAATATTACTTAGTACCCTTCCTGTCTTAGTGGTAAACCACACAAATATAGAAATTGGCGATAATCCGCCTATCTTACCTCCCAACCACACAAAAAATCCGTCTAATCCGTGGCTAAAAAAAGAAAGCAAGATACCGACGAAAGCTCCAGGCGCTACCTTGATGTGATTCGCCGCTATCGTCCGGGCAGCATGCGGGAGTTCGTCACCGAAGACGACGGCTTGCGCTGCACCACACACAACGGCATCGAGCTCCGCATCCGGCCGGTTATGCCCGCCATCATCCGGTTCACCTGGCTGACTCCCGAAGACCGCCAGCCCGGCTTTTCCTATGCCGTCGACCCGGACTTCAGGCCCGAACAGGCCCCCTTCTCCGTTGAAGAGAAGGATAATGTGATCAGCCTTAAAACGGATCTTCTGGAAGTGCGCATCAACCGCGAGGGACTGTCCGCCACTTTTTTTGACAGGGATGGAACCCTTCTCTGCGAAGAGGGCAGTGGTTTTAGCAGCCGGCACAGCCTGATGTCAGGCCCGAGAGAAGTGAGCATCAGCCAAAAAGCGCCCAAAGGCGCCGCCTATTTCGGGCTGGGTGATAAGGCTGCGACAGGCGGGCAGGATTTGCGCGGCTCTGCCTTCACCAACTGGAATACCGACGCCTACGCCTATGAACGAGGCGATGACCCGCTCTACCGCAGCATCCCCTTCTTTATGGCGCTCTACGAAGGCCGTGCCCACGGCATCTTCATGGACAATACCTACCGAAGCCGCTTCGACTTCGATAGCAGCGGCAAAGGCGAGATCACCTTATCGGCCGATGGCGGAATTATGGATTACTATTTTATTTTCGGGCCCGAGCTGACCGCCGTGGCCGAACGCTATGCCCGGCTGACCGGCACGCCGGAGATGCCGCCCCTCTGGGCGCTGGGCTACCACCAGAGCCGGTGGAGCTACTATCCCGAACAGATGGTGCGCGAGCTGGCCGACAACTTCCGCCAAAAAGAGATCCCCTGCGACGCCATCTATCTCGATATCGACTATATGGACGGCTACCGCTGCTTCAGCTGGGACCGGGACCGCTTCCCCGATCCGAAGAAGATGATTGCCGATCTGAAGAAGGAGGGCTTCCGGACCGTGGTGATGATCGACCCCGGCATAAAAGTGGAAACAGGCTACGATGTCTACGACGAAGGAATCGACAAAGGCTTTTTCTGCAAACGGCCCGACGGGGAAGTTTTCTATGGACCGGTCTGGCCCGGACGCTGCGCCTTCCCCGACTTTACCGATCCAAAGGCCCGGAACTGGTGGGGCGATCTCTACAAAGAGTTTATGGAGGATTTGGAAATTTCCGGGATCTGGAACGACATGAATGAGCCGGCCCTTTTCGAACTGCGGCACAAGACTTTTCCGGATGATATCCGCCACCATTGTGAAGGTGAGCCGTGCAGTCACCGCAAAGCGCACAACATCTACGGCATGCAGATGGCGAAGGCCTCGCTGGAGGGGATGAAGAAGCACGCACCGGACCGCCGCCCCTTTCTGCTGAGCCGCGCCGCATTTGCCGGCGGCCAGCGCTACGCCGCACTCTGGACCGGCGACAATATTGCCAGCTGGGACCACCTGCGTCTGGCTCACGAGCAGTGCCTGAGGCTGAGCATCAGCGGCTTCTCCTTAGTGGGAAGCGACATAGGCGGCTTTACCAAAGAACCCGACGCCGAACTCTACGCCAGATGGTTGCAGCTGGGCGTCTTCCATCCACTTTTCCGCAGCCACAGTATGGGCTACCATACCGACGGCGCCGCCCTGGTCGATATGAAGCCGGAAGAACTGGAGAAGCATAATAATGCCAACCGTCGGGAGCCGTGGTCATTCGGCGAAGAGTTTACCGCCATCAACCGGGAATCCATCCGGCTGCGCTACCGGTTGCTTGATTATCTCTATACCGCCTTTCACGACTATGTAAGCCGTGGCAGGCCGGTGCTTAGTCCATTGGCCTTTGAAAATCAAGGCAATTCCAAAACCGTCGCGGCAGAAGACTCTTTCCTTTTCGGCGCGCACATTCTCGTCGCCCCCGTCTTCAAAAAGAAGAAGCGAAAGGTAAAAATCCGTCTGCCCGAGGGCGAGTGGTATCACTACTGGGATAACAACAAATGTAAGGGCAGCAAAAAACATACTGTCGAAGCCCCGCTGGAGCGGATACCCTTCTTCGTCCGCGGCGGCAGCCTGCTGCCCCTGCGCGAAGCCATGCAGCACACCGGTGAGCGGGAGTTCCAGCAAAAGGAACTCCGTCTCTATTTCGGTACCGGGCCGGTAGAAAGCACCCTCTACGAAGATGCCGGTGAGGGGTGGGCACACAAGGATGGCGGTTATCTCCTCAGCCGTTTTGAATATAACTATGATAAAGAGAGCGGTATCCGCCTCTCCGTCACCCGCGAAGGCAGCTTCGATCCAGGATACGGCACCTTCCGGCTCAAACTCATCGGACTGCCCTTTGAGGTCTCGGCTGTGACTGTGGATGGCGAGGAGACGGCTTGGGAAAGCGATGAGGGAGTATACCGCCTGCATATTTCCCGCGACTTTACGCATTTAGTCATTAATTGACGGACGACCGAAGACCGACGACCGGCCTTTTCAGTTAACAGTATACAGTTATCAGTGAGCAGTGAAGGACCTAAACAACGGCTGTCATC
>CAYWDK010000148.1:3091-4276 GCA_964457025.1 uncultured Balneolaceae bacterium
ATGGTCATCGCCATCGGTTTCGTGCTGAGGGCGCTCAGCGGTGCGGTGATCGTCGAGGTACCCGCCTCGGGCTGGTTCCTGCTCTGCGTAGGTTTCCTCGCCTTCTTTCTGGGCGTCGAGAAACGAAAAGCGGAGTTGACCAATAAAGGAGATGCATCCACCCGGAAAGTGCTTGGCGAATACACCATCACCTGGCTTCAGAAGATGGAGAGCCTGGCGACCTCGGCGGCTATCATCACCTATTCGCTGTGGACTATCGAGTCCGATCAGTCCAAGTGGTTCTTGCTCACCATCCCCATCGTTGTCTTTGTCATCTTCAAATACCAGCAGCTCTCCGAGACCGAGATAGCTGAAACGCCGGAAGTGGTGATGCTGAGGAGCCCCCAAATCCTGCTGTCGATTATACTCTGGGGAGCTTTGTCATTGCTGATCCTGCTGGCCGTCAACGACTTTATTATTTAAGCGATGAATTTCATAATCCGGACCCTATAGCCACCGCAACCATGAAGAAAAAGATCCACGGCTGGGGCAAATATCCCGTTACCGAAGCGGAAGTAAAGACGCTCGCTTCGGCATCGGAAGCCTCCGCTGCCCGGCTGGAACTCGAGCAGGGCGTCGCCCGGGGTGAGGGACGCAGCTACGGCGACAGCTCCCTGGCAGAGACGGTAGTGGATGTACGTCCCGCCGGACGCATGCTTGATTTCAACATGGCTACCGGCGAACTGCGTTGTGAGGCGGGGTTAAAGCTTGCAGAGATTCTGGATGTATTCGTCAACCGCGGCTGGTTCTTGCCCGTCACCCCCGGCACCAAGCATATCACTGTTGGCGGCGCCATCGCCAGCGATATCCACGGCAAGAACCACCATCGCGCCGGCTGCTTTTCGGAACATGTGAGTTCGCTTAGGCTGATGGGGCCGGCTGGCGAAGTTTGGCACTGCTCGCGGCAGGAACATCCCGACCTCTTCCGCGCCACCTGCGGCGGTATGGGGCTCACCGGCATCATACTGGAAGCCACCTTTAAACTGCAGCGCATTGAAAGCGCCTTCTTTGATGTTGAAATAGAAAAAGCCCGCAACCTGGAAGAGATTTTCGCCCTTTTTGAAGAGCGCAAAGAGCGTCCCTATTCCGTAGCGTGGATCGACTGCCTGGCGTCGGGCGACAAGCTGGGCCGCTCCCTGCTGATGA
>CAYWDK010000149.1:0-4239 GCA_964457025.1 uncultured Balneolaceae bacterium
ATTAAGAATACCCAGCAGATTACCAAAGCTATGAAGATGGTAGCTGCTGCCAAGCTTAGGAAGGCGCAGAACCGTATTATCGAAACGCGGCCCTATTCTTTCAAGATGAAGGAGGTTGTGGCACGGCTGGCCAAGGATGCCGGTGAGAGTAACGA
This sequence comes from uncultured Balneolaceae bacterium, assembly GCA_964457025.1. GTDB lineage: Bacteria > Bacteroidota > Rhodothermia > Balneolales > Balneolaceae > CAYWDK01. The sequence continues at coordinate 156 of CAYWDK010000149.1, forward strand.
GCTGCTTCAGAAGCCCGAAAAGACCGAAAAAATCCTTTTCATAGTCATCGGTTCCGACCGGGGGCTCTGCGGCGGTTTCAACAATAACCTCTTCAAGGCCGTTGAGAAGCGTATTGCCGCTGATTTTGCCGATTACCACAAATCGGGCAACCTTTCGATGCTCTGCATCGGCCGCAAGGCGGAAGGCTACTTCGGCAAGCGCAAATATCAAGTCGAGAAGTCCTATCCCGGCTTTTTTGACGAGCTGGTATTCAGCAAAGTAGCCGAGATTATGCAATCGGTTATCGCTCATTACAAGGACGGCGACTACGATGCGGTATATCTGGCGTTCAACGAATTCAAGTCTGTTATTGCCCAGAACCGTATGATCGAGCCCGTTCTTCCCATCGATCCCAAAACATTGGTCGATGACGAAGAAACTCCCGAGAATACCGATTATATTTACGAACCGGGAGTGGAGGCCATCTTGGAAGAGCTGTTGCCGCTGCACCTGAATATGCAGCTCTGGAAGGCGATCCTGGAGTCGAATGCCGCCGAGCAGGGCGCGCGAATGACCGCTATGGACAACGCTACCGAAAATGCCAAGGAGCTCGAGCAGGATCTGCGCCTAGAATACAACCGAGCGCGGCAGAGTGCAATTACTACTGAAATTTCCGAAATTATCTCGGGTGCACAGGCGCTCGAAGAAGCATAGTAGTACCGTTTGCCCGATGGCAACCGTTTGGAGGGATGGCAGAGTGGTCGAATGCGGCGGTCTTGAAAACCGTTGAGGCCTCGCGGTCTCCGGGGGTTCGAATCCCTCTCCCTCCGCACCTTTTTAAAGCCCCGTCCCTTTCAGGATGGGGCTTTTCACTTTAAATATTTCCCGAGATGGGACGTTAGAGGGCATAATTCAACACAGGCTCAACAATTTTTTTTATGAAACGGATCTTATTTCTTCTGAGCATACTGCTGATTTCGGCCAACCTGTCCGCTTTTGCCCAGGATACGGTACGGGTTTCCCTGGACGAATTCATACAGAGGGGCATAGAGAACTCTGGACAGATCGATTTCGAACGGCAGAAAGTGAACCTGGCCGAGAACCGGATCAGCCAGGCACGTGCCAAAAAATACCTTCCTACTTTCGAGCTCAACTCTCAGCACGGGGTCATACCGGGGGTCAAGAGCAATCGCGGCGACCTAGATCCTAACGAATATTACCTGGACCCGGAGCTGGAAAACGACTGGGAGGATATCGGCCTGTTTACCCGTGTGGAAGTGAGTGCGGTGCAGCCGATCTTTGCCTGGGGCGGCCTCAACAACCTGGTAAATGCGGCCGAGGCGGCAGCTACGGCTGCCAAGGAGCAGTTCGAATCGCAAAAAGCAGGTATCGAGATTCGACTTTTCGAACTCTATCAGAGCTATCTGCTTACCCTGGAGGTACAGCGCCTGCTGGATGAAGCCCAGGGGCAGATCGATAAAATCACCCGGCAGATTGAAGAACGGCAGGAGGAGGGGGATGCTGAAATCGACGATTCGGATGTATTTAAGTTTAAAGTCTTTAAATCCGAGTTCGGCATCCGTGCGGCCGAGGTTCAGGAGAACGCCGATTACATCCGCTCGATATGGGACTATGTGCTGCAGGCCGACGGGAATACGGTCTATATGCCCGAAGAGAGTTTCTTGGATCCGGTCTCAAATGCTATCCAGGGGCTGGACTATTACCGGATGAACGCCGTAGAGGCCCGTCCCGAGATGAAGGCGACCGAGGCCGGCATCGCTGCTTCCCGCTTCGGGCTGAAAGCGACCAAGGCACAAAGCCTGCCGACCCTTTTCCTGGGATTGACCGGTAGCTACGCCACCACCCCGAACCGTCCCCGCCAGAGCAACCCCTTTATTATTAACAATTCGAATTACGCTTCGGGAGCGGTGGGTTTCGGATTCCGGCAGAACCTGGATTTTCTGAGCATCAAGTCGGATATCGACCGGCGGAAGCTGCAGCTGAACCAGGCAAAATATTTGCAGGAAGCCGCCGTTGACGGAATCGTACTGGAGGTAAACCAGAAGTATAGGGACGCCAGCCTCTCAAAGATCAAGGTAGAGAAGACCGATGAGGCGCTTGTTACCAGCAAGCAGTGGCTGCGGCAGGAACAACTGGACTACGACTTCGGTATAGGAGAAACCAAAGACCTGCTCGACGCCATGAAGAAAGAATTGGAGCTGAGGGTTCAGCTTAAGCAGGAGATCTTCGAATTCAACAAGAATATGGCGGAGCTTTTCAAGGCTTCGGGTTTCGATATCAAAAGCTTGCAAATGAGTAACCAGTAATCAGTATTAAGTAATTTTTCTTTGATTATGAATACCAGACGACTTTTTATCTCCTTGTTTTTTATGATTTTTTTGACCGGCCTTTCCGGCCTCAGCGTGCAGGCTGCGGCACAAAAGGACAGCGCAGCGGTGCGTGATCTTCTTGAAGATCGGGATGCCGAAATCAAGGAGCTTCTCGGGCCCAAGGGCACCGAATACACCCAGGAACAGCGTGAAAAGCTGAAAGATATCATCAACGGCATCATCGACTATGAAGCGATGGCAAGCTATGCCCTGCAGCAGACTTACGACACGCTCACGGCGGACCAACGCACCGAATTCGTGGATCTCTTTGCCACTATCGTAAGAGACCAGTCGCTCAACAAGCTGGATATCTACCGTGCCGACGTTCGCTACAACCGGATCAGTGTGGAAGGGGATGAGGCGGTTGTCAACACCACTGTGACGCTCGACAATGTGCGTACGCCCGTCATTTACGATATGGAATACCGCAACGGCAACAGCGGTTGGGTAGTTACCGATATGACCATTGACGATGTATCCACTGCGGGCTCATATCGCCGCCAATTTCAGAATATTATCAATAAGAGAGGATACGATTATCTCCTTGATACGCTTAGGAAAAGGGCCAGCCGCTAGTTTAAAAGAAGGAATATTCGACGTATATTTGGGAAAAATTTTTCCACATGATCCGATCCATTCAACAAAACAAGCTGGCCGAGGAGGGATACGTATATGCGACTTACGGACATCCCAAGTACCTTAAGCACGCCGTAGCCTCCGTTATAACCCTCAGGCGGTATGATGACGAGCGCCCGGTGGCCCTGGTATGTGAGCCCAAGCATAAAAAAATTCTTGAGGATTACGGCCTGGACAGCCTGTTTGATATCATTCATGAATTGCCTTCGGAGTGTGCTTCTATTGTCGGTTTCAAGCACAACATCCACGAGTACCTCTTTTTTGAAAAAACCATGTTCCTTGACAGCGATATCGTTTGGTGCAAGGATCCGGATCCGCTCTGGACCTCTTTTGAACCCTACGGATTTACCATCACGGGCAATCAGGTATCCGACAATTTTTTCGGAGGGCCCAAACACCTCGGTATCATTGTGGATATCCTCTTCAGAAGGCGCCAGCGTACGCTGAAACATTTTGGGCTTACCTATCTGAGCAGGGTACAGACCGGTATGATTTACGCGGAAGATTTTTCCACCGCTAAAAAAGTATGCGAGCTGGCATCCAAGATGCTGGACCGCAAGTCGGAGACCCATTTCCGAAGCCGCACGCTCGAGCAGGGAAGGAGTGAGGAGTCCTGTGAGTGGAGTATGGCTATGGCCATGTCAAAGCTTAACCTTCCCGTTTTTCCCTGGCTTCAGGGCCATATGAGTCCGCAACTGGACTATATCCAGTCATACACTTCGCATGACCCTGATTTTGAGTATGTGGTATGTACCTACTACTGCGACCGTTTGGTGTACAGCCTCAGGGGACTTAAATACAAGTGGCTGCGCAAGCTGTTGACCGGCCTGCTTTCTCTTATACCCGGCAAAGGCGATTACCTCAAAACCACGCCGTACTGTCTGCATTTCGGCTGGTATCATCAAAAACAACCGTTCTTCGAGTTTGCGGAGAGAACCTGGAACAGCCTCAAGTCAAAAGACCTGTCAGCATCGAAATTGTCCGAAAAGCAGCGGCTGGGGCTTTCCAATTAATTGGGGATGACTTCTTTGAAGGAATCTAACAAGGTTTTGATGATCGCCCCCTATTTCTTGCCCAG
>CAYWDK010000150.1:0-4210 GCA_964457025.1 uncultured Balneolaceae bacterium
GCGGTAAGCTGCTCGTAGCTCAGCCTTCGGCTCTCGTAGCCCACATAGCTGAAGATGATGGTTTCTGCGTTTTGGAAATCGTCTATCGATGCCCGGCCCCTGGAGTCGGTGACCTCCGCACTGGAGCGGTCCGGGGTAAAGATATTGACCCCTTCCAGCGGCTCTCCGGTATCGCTGTCAATTACGGTGACGGTTTGTGCAAAACCGGCCGGGACATACAGCAATGCCACGAGCATTAGAATGAATAACTTTTTCATAATGCAAGGTATGAATTTAATTTCAGTTGGTTCTCAGGAAATCAAATGCCCAGTGCGGTTTTGGGAGGGGGGAGGTCGATCTCCAGGAAAGCGGTTGTCAGTGAGATGACTTGGAATGGCACAATTTCAAAATCTGGTGCCGGGGCGGGAAGTTCAGCCGGTCCGGCAGGCAGGAAGGTGCGGGTGATAAACAGTCTCAGATGCTCGTTCTCATTCTCGTGGTCAGGCTCCTGCCGCAGATAGTTGGAGACGTATTCGGAAAGGTTGTTCAGCAGTTTGGTCTCGGCCTCATCCTTGTAGGCGTAATACCAGACCTGATCCCCGTGATACTCTTTGCGGATGATATCGTACATCTGCCCGCGATAGCGGAATTCATGTTCCTCATGCCACTGGAATTCCGGCGGAGGGGCTTCCTCCCAGCTGACGGGCACTTTGATGAGGGCCCGTTCTTCTTCCTGTTCTCCAAGATCGGCCTTCAGCTTCTGTTTTACCTGCTTTTTAACCGAGTAGAGCCAGACGTTGTACACAAAACCCGCCCCAAGGAAACTGTAGGCGAATACGGCCAGCGTAAGTATGCTTATGAAGCGCTTCAGCATCGAAAGTAGTGCGGTTGCCTTTGGCGAATAGTAGCCGATAGCGGCTGTAAACCAAAACGGTAATACATGTTTTAACATTCGATGCTGGAAGCTGGATGTTAGAAGTTAGAAGAGAGAGAAGTAAAGTGTTCATTGTTCATTGTTCATTGCAGAACCTTTATAACCTCCATGTAACCAGATATACGCTTCCCGGCATCCCAGAAGGAGGGCCGAGATGCCGATCACGATATAGAGGGTGACCGGTTCGGTGGTATAGATCTCATAGCAGAGCACCCCGAAAGCGGCGGTGCATCCCAGGGCGCCCGCTACGGGCAACAGTTTTTTCCAGCCATTGAACACTTCATACTTAAAGCCCATAAAATTGACAATGGAAAAGACAAAGAGGAACACCATACTCGAAAAGGTAGTGATTTGCTTCAGGTTGCCGAAAAATTGTACGACGATGGCCATGGCGGCTATCAGCAGGGTGAAATAGACGGGGACGCCTGCGTTCTGTTTATCGGTCAGCTGATGGGGCAGCTGTCCGTCGCGGGCGATACGCCCGGCCAGCCGCGCCAGGGCGAAAATGGTAGCCAGGATGGCCGAAGCCGTGGAGAAGACGGCGGCGACCAGCACGATGACAATGCCGTATTGCCCCAAAACCGGTTCGGCGAGCATGGCCAGCACGGTCTCCTTATGGCGGGCGATGGTTTCCGCACTGAGCGAGCCGGTCAGCACAAAGGCGATGAGCATATAGATACAGAGCACCGCTGTGATAGAAATGACTATCGCCTTCGGAAGGTTCTTCTTGTGATTCTCGATGTCGTCATAGTCGTAGGTAAGCAGCTGGAAACCCTCGTAAGCGACAAAGACCAGGGCACCGGCCTGGATGGTGCTGCCGATCCCCTCATTCACAATAGGGAAAGCCATTTCAGGCCTCACCGTAGCGAAGCCGAGGCCGACCAGCCCGGCCAGGATGATCACTTTGGTGTAGACCAAAATATCTTCGGAGATGCCCGATTCCCGTACGCCCGACAGGTTGAGTATGGTAATGAGGACTACCACCGCGCTTCCCATCCAGAAATTGGGTCCCGAGCCGAAACCGAAGAGGCGTCCGGCATAGGCCCCGAAGGTATAGGCGTAGAGGCTGATGGTGAAGATGTAGCCCAGGATCAGGAACCAGCTGACAGTACCGGCAAAACGCACGCTGGTGATATGCTCCATAAAGGTGAAGGAGCCGCCGGCCTCGTCGAAACGGACGGTGAGCCTGGCATATACAACTCCGGTGATGAGCGCCAGAACGCCGCCCATCCCCAGGCTGATGAAGGCTGCGTTGCCGGAGGTCATTACGGCTTCGCCGAGGACGGCAAAGATGCCACCGCCGACCATACCGCCGATGGCCATACCGCAAGCGTCGGTAAGCGATAATTTGCCTTCTTGTGACATAGATTTATAAAAAAATCAATCCCGGCCTGACGTTCCATGGGTTTACAATGAGCAACTTTCTTGCTTCATGCTTTTGCCGATTTACCTTTCATGTCTAACCTCTCACTCAGCTAAGGAACCTTATGCGTATCCCCGTCCATTTCCACCAGGCCCATCTCGTTGCCGGCAGGGTCGCGGAACAGGCCGAGTACCACAACACCCGGCACTTCGAAGCGGGGTGCGTCCACCGAGCCGCCTTTGGTTGTGATCCTGTCCAAGGTTTCGCTCACATCTTCGACGCCGATATAGATACGTTTTTCAACAGGGTCTTTGCGGATGGCGCCCTCAATGGGAGAGACAGTCGGCACGGTAAACTGCCCGACCTCGTCAACATTCCAGTCGAAAATTTCGGAGTAGAAATCTTTGAGGGCCGCGTCGTCGGGGCCGGCGATGTCGAAGAATACAATGGGAGAGGGCATGGGTGAGGGATTATGATTACTGTTTGGTCAGGCTATAGCTGTAAATGCGGTTGTGTTTCTCATCGTATTGCTTCAGTGACAGCGTTGCTCCGTCATAGGTATAGCGGTAAGTACTGTCTGGAATAAGCGTCCAGTCAAAATCCGCGGTATGTATAATCCGGTCTCTGAAGGAGATGGAATAGTTGTCCGTTACGTAGGTACCACCGCTTTGCGGGGGAGTGATGTAGGTGTTTTCGGTGATCGTGTATTCACCTTCCGAAAGGGTAAGGGTGGTAGGCCCGCTGCGGGCGTAGGCATCGGGTGTTCTTGCGTTATAGGTTACGGTATAGGTTCCGGTATATGCTCCTTCCTCCAATGGAAGGGATGGCTCATTATTGCAACCGGCGATTACGATTGTCACCGTCAAAACAAAGAGCAGAAAAAAAGGTGAATTACCCGTCTGACCGCTCCAAGCGGTCAGACGGGTACGGTTCGATATTTTATCGGAGGTAGAGATCATCAATGAACCAGTTGCATATACTTATCAGGCACCACGTACCGAAAGGCGCTTTGCTGAAACAGTTCTCGCGAAACGGTAAGCGTATTTCCGAATTCGAAGCTGCTCAATTTGTAAGAGTAGATCTCGGCAATTGAATTCTTGGACACAAATTCGAGATCAAACTTATCAATCAGTTCTTCCGGAATTGGTTCATTTGGATGCGGACCTATTGCAATTCGGTCATTAAGATAGAACCAGTGCCAGTTGTTCTCGTCCTTAAAGCGATAGACTGGCACGGAATACTGAATTGCCGTGTTTACAGCGAAGCAGTCAGCTTGTTTGCAGTCGCCTGAGCTGTAAAACGTTTCGATATCGTAACCGGAGGGTATCCTTAAAACGATCGGCAGAGTACTGTTAAGCTGATGTTCGGAGATGTTCTTAAAGGGAATATGATCGAACCGGCTGACCGGCCGAAGATCGTAACGGGCTATAAGTTCTTTGAGCTGTTCTGTATTTGTATCGGCAGTCGGCCTGATTGAGATATAGTCCAAGCTTCTGAAAACCTCCACGGAATCGTCGTAGGCAAAGTAGAAGTCCTTCTCGAACTTCAATTCATCGGTTGTCCCGCCATCGAGAGCGCTGCTGCAGGACAGCATGAAAAGGAGAATAGGAAAGAGCAGGAATCGATTTATCGGCATCGGTCTCGTCTTAGTGGATAGTTCCAGCTTACTGCAATTTAATAAAAGCTGCAAGGGTACGAGAACGCGACATACCCGTCAGACCGCTTGGAGCGGTCAGACGGGTGAAACGAGCGGTCTGACGGATGTTACTCCGCCGCTTCGACGCCTTCGGGCACGTGCTCTTCCTTGGCGTTTTTAAAAGCCTTGCGCGGCTTGAGTCCCAGGATGTCGAACATCTCCATATCGTCTTCGAGGGCGTTGTTCTGGGTGGTGAGCAGCTTCTCGCCGGTAAAGATGGAGTTGGCGCCGGCCATGA
>CAYWDK010000151.1:0-4196 GCA_964457025.1 uncultured Balneolaceae bacterium
ATCGGTACAATAAGCAGATTCATTTGCGATATCATCGAAGATACGTAGCTACCCTTTTGTCATTCACCACACATACAACTTATAAAGGATTTAGTACTATGAAGAGAATACTTTTACTATTCGGTCTTTGTTTTTTGTGGATACAGGCCCAGGCACAAATCAGTGCAAAGCTGATGCAGCATATGGATGTCTCCGACACAAAGATTGCGTTTGTTTATGGCGGAGATATCTGGGTGGTGGATAAAGAGGGAGGCACAGCGGTCAAATTAACCTCTTCTCCGGGAGAAGAATCTTGGCCGAAATTTTCACCGGATGGTTCCGAAATTGCCTATACCGCGAGCTATGATGGGAACCAAGATGTGTACGTGATGCCTGTGACGGGTGGAGTGCCGACAAGGGTTACCTACCAGTCGCATACCGACCGCATGGTGGAGTGGCATCCCGACGGGGAACGGCTGCTCTTTGCTTCCCGAAGGCACATGGGGCAGCGCGGATCCAGAGAGTTTTTCCTGGTGGATAAGGAGGGAGGCCTGCCGGAAAAGCTGCCGGTGCCTTATGGAGAGCTGGCTTCCTACTCACCCGATGGCAGCCGGCTGGCCTACATCACAAAAATTACCGAGAACTATCCCTTCAAACGGTACAAGGGTGGGCTGGAATCAGATATTTTGATCTATGATGTAAACTCGAACAGCGTCGACAAAATCACTGATAACGATTTTAACGACGGCAAGCCTGCATGGGTTGGTGACAAGGTGTACTTTCTGTCCGATCAGGGCCCCAATTTCCGCTTGAATGTATGGATGTACGATACCTCTACCGGAGAATCAACCCAGCTGACGAACTTCACGGATTTTGATATCTCTTTTCTCTCGGGTGGCCCCGGCGACCTGGTCTTTGAGGTGGGTGGCGATTTGTACCTGATGGATGCCAACACCCATGAATATGAGGTGATTGAGGTGAACGTGGTCAGCGACCTGTCTACAGAGATGCCGCGGTCGGTGGACGTGAGCAAACGCATTGCCAACATGACGGGTGCACCCGGTGGCAAGCGCGTGGTTTTTGAGGCCCGGGGCGAGCTGTTCAACGTGCCGGTCTCGAAGGGGTATGTAAAGAATATGACTCGATCCAGCGGCGCCTTTGACCGTGAACCTGCATGGTCACCGGATGGCAGTTATGTGGCGTACTGGAGTGATCGGTCCGGGGAATATGAAATATATCTGCAGGATACTAAAAATGACACCGAACCGCGACAAGTGACCAACCGCGGCAAAGGGTATGGTTACAAGTTGTATTGGTCGCCGGATAGCAAAAAGCTGGCCTTTATTGATGAAACCAATGACATTTCCGTTGTAAATATTGAGAGTGGCGAAACTACTGTGGCCGGCAATACCAACTGGAACGTTGGGCATGGAGCTCGATCCGGATATCCCATCGCATGGTCGCCCGACTCGCGCTGGCTGGCCTTTAACCAGGGTTTGGAAAATGCCAACAATGCGATATTTATTTATGACACACAGCAAGAGGAATTGCACCAGGCAACCAGCGGTTTTTACCAAGACTCCCATCCGGTATTCAGTAAAGACGGCAAGTACCTGTTCTACCTCACCAATAGAAATTTTGATGCCTCCTATTCAGATATGGACGCCACCTGGGTTTACCCCAATGCTACGGAGATAGCATCTGTCAGCCTGACTTCGGATACACCCTCATTACTGCACCCTAAAAACGATGAAGTTGAAGTCTCGGAAGAGGAGGGTGAAAATGGAAATGGCGATGATAATGGAAGTGAAGATGGAGAGTCGGAGGAGGAGTCGGCCGACAGCTCTGTAACCATTGATTTTCAGGACCTGGAAACGCGTATTACCATGCTGCCTCCATCTGCCGGGAATATAGGCCGATTGGCTGCTTTTGAAGGCAAGGTTGTATTTCTGAGATATCCCAACACCGGAGCTGAGGGAGGATCCCCGACGCTGATGTATTTCGACCTAGAGGAGCGTAAAGAGGAGACTATCATTTCCGATGTGAGTGGTGTAGAGGTAACCGCCGACGGCAAAGCCCTGCTGGTAAGCAGCAAGGGGCAATACGGAATTGTTCAACCCGCACCCGATCAATCCATTGAAGAACCCATACCGACTGACGGGCTTGAGATGAACCTGGTACCTAAAGAGGAGTGGCGTCAGATTTTCCTGGATACCTGGCGACGCCATCGCGACTTTTTCTATGATCCTGAGATGCACCAGGTGGACTGGGAAGAGCTGCGCCAACGCTATGGAGCCATGATTGATGATGCCCGTACCCGCTGGGATGTGAGCAACATACAGTCTAATATGGCGGCCGAGCTAAGCGCAGGACACACCTACACCTTCGGCGGTGATACCGAAGATGTTGAACAAGAGTCCACAGGCTATCTGGGTATCGATTGGGAGCTGAATGACGGCAGCTATCGTGTCAAACGTATTGTAAAGCCTGCCAAATGGGATACACAGGTACGATCACCCTTTGACCGTCCCGGCGTGGATGTACAGGTTGGAGACTACATCCTTGCGGTGAACGGAACACCACTGGATACCGACAAAGATCCCTATGCCGCCTTTGAAGGCCTGGATGGAACAACAGTCTCTCTGCAGGTGAGCCGAAGCGGGGATGCCGAAGAGAGCCGCCAGGTGATTATCGAAACGCTGACGCAGCAGGAGGAGCAGGAGCTGCGCTACCTGGAGTGGATCGAGAACAACCGCAAGATGGTGGATGAGCTGTCGGATGGGAAGCTGGGCTATGTCTATATGTCGAATACGGCTTCGCAGGGACAGCGCGAACTGGTACGCATGTTCTACGGACAGCTCGACAAAGAAGGCTTTATCATCGATGAGCGTTTTAACGGCGGCGGGCAGTTGGCCGATCGCTTTCTGGAGCTTCTGCAGCGGCCGGTGGTCTACAACCTGCACTGGCGTCACGGCAGGGATCACACCTGGCCGATCAAGACCAACACCGGACCCATGGGCATGCTGATCAACGGATGGGCCGGTTCCGGCGGCGACGGCTTGCCGTGGGCTTTCCAGGAGCTGGAAGCCGGACCGATTGTTGGCGAACGGACCCTTGGAATCCTGGTAGGTCCTGCAACCGGACATATGCTGATTGACGGCGGTGGAATTACCGTACCCGGCGCGCGACTCTATGATAACGACGGACACTGGTTCTGGGAAGGGGAAGGAGTCAGGCCCGATCACCAGGTCTGGGATGATCCCAACATCCTGATGCAGGGGCGGGATCCGCAGATCGAACGCGTAGTAGAAGAGGTGATGCAAATTCTGGAAGCAAATCCCGATATGCCAAAAATGACCCCGGCTCCGCCCAAAGAAGACCGCACTGCGGAAGGCTTAAAAGAGGGAAATTGAATAAATATAAATTGTAGCCGTTGAGATGGAGTCCACTTCCAAAGTGGCCTCCATCTTATTTTCAGGATTAAAGCTCGTGTCATCCCGGACACCGGTCCGGGATCTATTAGATCCTGAAACAAGTACTACTATGCCGAGGCTTCGTAGCATAAAGTTCAGGATGACATATGTTTAAAAGGGTTTGCCTTAAACAGCTAAATCATGTTCATGCCCAAAAAAGATAGAGGCTAATTCCAAGAATAACTCCACCCGTATAGAGAAAATACTTGCTGTCTAGCCATTTGGTAGTATTCCACCTGTAATTCACAAAAGCGTACATAAAAAAGCCGACCGATATGCCAAGTAGTAATTCTGCCATGGATTTGTTTCGATAATTTATTCTTTTGGAATGGGCAGGTTGTGCTGACGCAGGAAAGAGAGACGGTCCCAGTAGCCTCGCTGAAACCGGATCTTACCATTTGGAATGTGAAAGAAACCGCAGCCTTGCAACCCTAATGGGTCTTTCCACTCCAGGATGGCCCATTCGCCATCTTCAAAAATGTTTTCTACGATGCAGGTCATCTCCGCTTGTCTAAACTCATTTTCAAACATTTCGCGGATGGAATCCCTTCCCTCTACCGGGTCTGTGTTGACCTGGTGGTTGACGGCATCCTCTGTATATAATTCGGCGAGCGCCACTGCGTCTGCTTTGTTAAAAAGTTTCACCCATTTTTTTAGAACTTCTGTTGGTTGCATGTTGGCTTGAAAAAAGCGTTTAGAAAATCGAAATATATTTAATTGTCAAACTTTTCGACTGGAAATAAT
>CAYWDK010000152.1:0-4179 GCA_964457025.1 uncultured Balneolaceae bacterium
TCATCTTTAGGTGTATAGCAAGTGAAACCTTCATATATTAAATCATAATCAAGGATGGAATGATCATGAAAACTGCTATTACACTCGACAGAACTTCTGCAAAGATCCTGCTCTTCCTTTCCGTTTTTACGCTGGCCTTGCTCTCAGGATGTACCCTGAGCGGTATCGACAAGGACAGCAACCAGGAAATTACCGAAGCGGATCTGCAGGCAGCAAGCCAGATATTGGGGGAATCCCTGTCTGACGAAAACGACGGCGTGATGTCAAGCCTGAACGACGCCCTGACCACCGTCTCCGAAAGCGGATTTATCCGTGCCAAGCAGGCTACTACCCTGAACGGCGAGGTCGACGATGACGACAAAAGCGGTCGCGGCACAGAAACCAACTTCAGCTACAGCTATGATCCCGCGACGGGAATCCATACCATCGCCTTTAAACGAAAGGTGTATGACGGCTCCTTCTCCAAGGAAGTGACCGATACTCTGAAGTATATCTTTACGGACAACAACAATCAGTTTATCGCATATCCGCGCGAACAGGAAGACCGTATCGAAACCATCGACTTCAAGGGCTTCCGACAGGGAGATATTCAGTCGCTCGAGAAGAACTCATTCTTCACCCGTAACGACACCTTCCTGATCGACGGCCTGTCCGAAGCTTCGGCCGTTCTGAATATTGACGGTGTGCACCATGGAAACGGAGATCTCCAGAAGACTACCGATGATGGCGGAACCTTTGAGAAGACGTACTCGATCGTCATCAACTTCCTCAACATCAATATTGACAAGGAAGTGGTCCGTACCAATCAGAGCCTCGAGCAGGGCGTAACCGGTACCCTGAGCTGGAGCATGGAGTTCAACCGCACTTCGGGCGGCTCATCCACAACCAAGACCGTGGAAGGTACCATCGAGATGAATGGCGACGGAACGGCCTTGCTACGCTTTGAGCGTTTTAACAAGCTTTTCCAGATCAACCTCGATGACGGTCACGTACGCGACCATGACAACGAATTTGAAGGCCTGGTAAAATCGGTCAACCTGGACCGCAGTTCGTTCACGCTGAAAAGCGGACGCACTGTCCGTATTACCGACGCCACCGACTTCGGCGGCGAAACCGACCTTACCAGCCTGACACAGGTCGCCGAGCACCTCGAAGCCGGCCATGAGGTGAAAGCCGAAGGCGAAGGCCGCGTTGACGGGGATGTATTTGTGGCTTCCGTAGTCGAATTCGAAGTGCGCGAAAGTGATCTGGCTGACAATACAGTTCATTTCGAAGCCTACATATCCAGTGTAAATCTGGAAACCGGTACCATTCTGCTTCGTGATGAGCGGGTGATTCAGGTACCCGATACGGTAGAGATCGACGAAAGCGGCGACTACTTTTCGCTGGCAGGCGTACAGGAAGCCCTGGAACTCGGGAAGACTGTGATCGTTGATGGAAAGGGTATTGAATCCGACAATGCGGAAATTACCTATATCGCCGACATACTCCGCTTCGATCAGGGCGTGCAAGATACCTTTGAGTATGAAGACCACGTAATATCCGTCAATATCCAGGACAGTATCTTTTCCCTGGAAGACGGGCGCGTTGTCTGGATCAACGACCAGACCGAAATTAAAAGCGGCGACTACACCAGCCTGGAAGGCGTACAGCAAGCCCTGGAACAGCAACAGCACGTTGTTGCCTTCGGAGAAGCCGTTGAAACCGACAAAGAGGGCGTCGACATCATCGCTGTCAGCGTCAAATTTGTAAATGCTAATTAACCGAATAATTAATCTAAATTATGCGGGACACAGTCAGGTGTCCCGCATAAACACCGGCAATCATGATTACGCAACTTCTTCCCAATAACGATCCCGACCTGAAGCTGGCCCGTCGTATAGGCAGCTACCTGGAAGGGGAATCTTCTCTTTCGGGGACCGATGATCCCCTTTTGGAACGACTGTTGCAATACAAAAGATATTCCGATACCCTTTCATCAGAAGCAAACGTTCCCAGCGCCGACATCTGGGATAAGATCAGCAGTAAAACGACTGTCAAAGCCTCCGTCAAGAAAGTTACGGGGCCATCGCAAAAGTATATATGGGCGGTTGCTGCCAGCGTGCTGATCGCAGCTTTTGCCGGCCTCTTCTACTTTATATCCCTGCAAGAGCCTGCACTGCTCGCCGAATCGGGCAGTGCCATTGAAACCGTACAACTAAGCGACGGAAGCACCGTCATCCTGAGGCCCCATTCCAAACTTTATGAAATTGAACAAAAGGCCGAGGCCGCCAGCTTTAGCCTGACTGGCGAAGCCTTTTTTGATGTAGTCTCCAATCCCGACCGTACCTTCAGCGTGGAAGCCGGAAATGCCAGGGTCTCCGTACTGGGAACCCGCTTCGACCTGAGCAGCTGGGGCGGTTCCACCCAGGTATATCTCGAAGAAGGATCCATCCAGTTTTCCAATATCCAAAACCAAACATCTGTACTATTGAGCCCCGGCCAGTCTTCCATCCTGTCCGACTCTCTGGATGCGCCTGTGGTTAGGAGCGCACCGGCCGAAGAATTTACCGACTGGATCGACCGGCAACTGGTATTCACCAACCGGCCGGCCAGCTATGTATTTAACGAAATCGAACAACAGTTCAATATCAGTATTACCGCCCCAACAAACGTCATGAAAACTCAAATAAGCAGCGGCGGACTATCACTGGAAGACCGCGACGTCACCCTGGAGAACCTCGGACTGGTACTTGGGGGGACTTTCAGGCCGACCGGCCAAAACAGCTATCGTTTCGTAGCTGAAAATTAGACAGATATGTGTTGCAAAATGCGGGTACTACTACTTATGGGGGTATTGTTTTTATCCTGTACCATATCGGCACGGGCCCAGTATTCCTATACCGATACCCCCCTGCTCTCCATTATTGAAGATGTACAGAACAAGACCGACTTCAACTTTCTGTACCGCGAATCGATGATATCCGGTATCCGCCTCTCCTTTAATGCGAATAACGGTGACCTCTTCCCTATTCTCAGCCGGCAGCTGGAAACACACCGGCTCAGGCTGAAAGTGGATAGCCTGCGGCAACAGGCCGTTCTGTTCAAACCTTCGGGAAGTAACCGGGTAGGCAGGAACGTCAGAATTACCGGGCAGGTGTTGGACGGTAACTCCGGAGAACGCCTGCCCTTTGCTACCGTCAGCTGGAAAATAGAAGATGAGATTCACGGCGTAAGCAGCAACAATGCAGGTACCTTCCGTATCGAAAAAGAGTTTTCGGAAGATATACTTACCCTTACCGCTTCCTATGTAGGATACACATCGAAGTCGATCACTTTTGACCTGAGCAAAGATTCCGGCCTCAGGGATATCTCTTTCCGGCTCGAACCCGCATTCCTGGGAGGAAACGAACTCATTATTACGGGTTCGAATTATTATACCTCATCAGACAGCAGCCTGAAAAACTATGTCAATATGGGGACTTTCAGTCCGCTTGGAGAATCCAACTCGCTCCGTGCCCTGCAGGTACTCCCCTCGGTCGGGCTCAGTACCGCCATGGATGGCAAAATGCACGTACGAGGCAGCTCGAGCGACGGCTTTCGTGTACTGCTGGATGGCATCACCATATTCAACCAGAGCCACCTGTTCGGGCTTCTGGACAGCTTCAACTCCGACGTACTTCAAACAAGCGGTTTCTTTTACGATATCACCCCGGCCCAATACCAGGCCCCTCCGGGAGGTACGCTTTCGCTGCTAACAAAAACGGGGTCGCTCAACCGGGTGCAGGGTATCTTCGGCCTCAGCAACTCTTCGGTGCGGCTATCACTGGAAGGCCCTCTTAAAAAAGGCAAGAGCAGCTGGCTCATATCGGGGCGCAACTCCTTTATCGATGCCGTGAACTGGATGAACAATTCGGATCTTATCAAATGGGGACTGGATGTAGACCGCCCCAAGGAGGTAACCGAGAGCGGGATCAATCTGGAATCGTTCCTCATCCGTCCGGGTGACCACGATGCTCACTTCTTTGACCTGCACGGAAAACTCTATTTCGAAGGAAATGCGGGCAACCGTTTTATCGTGAGTGCCTATTACGGGGGAGACTATACCAATCTGGAAGCCCAACGCCTCTTCCGCCGGGCCGGTACCACCACTTTCGAATTTCAGCCTGTAGAAACTACCAATAACTGGAGCAACCTGGC
>CAYWDK010000153.1:0-4157 GCA_964457025.1 uncultured Balneolaceae bacterium
GACCGTATTCAGGACTGCGATGCCAAGATGCTGATTACCAACGACGGGCTACGCCGGGGTGACAAGCACGTACCGCTTAAAGACATTTCGGATGAAGCATTGGAGAGCTGCCCGACTGTAGAGAACGTCATTGTCTGCCAGCGCACCAACCGCGAGATCGACTGGGTGGAAGGGCGCGACGAGTGGTGGCACATGCTTATCCGCAACGCATCCAAAAAACATGAGGCGGTTGAGATGGATGCCGAGGATCCGCTCTTCATCCTATACACATCGGGTTCTACCGGCAAGCCGAAAGGGCAGGTACACACCTGCGGCGGCTATATGGTGTATACCAGTTACAGTCTTAGGAATGTGTTCCAGATCGAGGAAGAGGATGTCTACTGGTGCACGGCCGATGCGGGGTGGATTACGGGGCACTCTTACATCATCTACGGTCCGCTGCTCAACGGCGTGACCGGCATCATTTTCGAAGGTACACCTACCTATCCCGATCCGGGGCGCTTCTGGGAGGTATGCGAAAAGTATGAGGTGACTCATTTCTATACGGCGCCTACCGCAATCCGGGCCCTGATGAAAGAGGACATCGACTACGTCAATAAATATGATCTGAGTTCGCTCAAGGTGCTGGGTACCGTAGGCGAGCCCATCAATGAGGAAGCCTGGCACTGGTACGACGAGGAGATCGGTAACGGGAAATGCCCTATTGTGGATACCTGGTGGCAGACCGAGACGGGCGGTATCATGATCTCGCCGCTTGCAGGTATTACACCGACCAAAGCCGGTTATGCTACGCTGCCGCTTCCCGGCATTCAACCGGCCCTGATGGATGATGAAGGTAATGAAATCGACTCGAAGGAGGGGCAGGGCGACCTGGTGATTAAACATCCCTGGCCCGGAATGACCCGCGGCATCTGGGGCGATCAGGAACGCTACATGGAAACCTATTTCAGTAAATATGAAGGTTACTACTTTACCGGCGACGGCTGCCGGCGCGACGAAGACGGCTACTACCGTATTACCGGCCGGGTGGACGACGTGTTGAATGTCTCCGGTCACAGGCTGGGAACCGCCGAGATCGAGAACGCCATTGACGAGCATCCCAAAGTTGTAGAGTCGGCCGTCGTAGGTTATCCGCATGATGTGAAGGGCGAGGGTGTATTCGCCTTTGCCATCTGCGAGGAGAAGGTGGATGACCCTGAAGCCTTCAAGAAAGAAATCCACGATCTGGTAACCAAGATTATCAGTCCCATAGCGAAGCCCGATAAGGTCCAGGTTGTGTCGGGCCTGCCCAAGACCCGTTCAGGCAAGATTATGCGCCGCATTCTGCGGAAAGTGGCTTCAGGAGAGACCGACGATCTGGGCGACGTCTCAACGCTTCTGGATCCCAGCGTGGTTGAGGAGATCAAGAACGGAAAGGCGTATTAGATTAAAGAGCTGTTAGGAGAGACTGTAGATCCAACCTCCGGCCAGCACCATCCCGCTTAATACCACCAGTATGAGCCGGAATCGGGTACGGGTGAAGGTAGGATGGAAGAAGAGCCCGTAGGTGAGCGAATTCTCCTCCAGCCATTCGTAGTAGTGGTGCCGGTGTGCCGATCCCAGGGCCATGGTCACATGTCCGTGGAGGATGGTAATCATAAACGGGATAGAAAAAAGCAGTGCGCCGGCATAGGCCGTATAGGTTTCGATGTCCATCACTTTGGCCAGGAAGAGGTAGGGCCAGGCAAACAGAATTGTCAACGGCACGCAGAGCAGCCAGTTGATGAGGGAGATGCGTTTGTAGTTTCGTTCGTTCAATTCTGATGTAGTCATGAGATTGACTTCGGTGTTCAGAATTATATCTGGCTGGCAATCAACATTTCTATCTCGCGGTAGGGCATATCGAACTGCTTGGAGAGCGCTTTTTTGGTGAGGTGCTTTTTATAGACGTAGGTGCCGTTGCGCAGAGCGGTGTTGGTCCACAGGCACTCCTTGATACCGCCTGCATCACCGATGGCCAGCAGGTAAGGTACGATTACATTATTCAGTGCATAGGTGGCCGTCCGGGCTACATTGGCGGGGATATTGGGGACACAGTAGTGAATTACATCGTCGTGGGTGTAGACCGGATTGGAGTGGGTGGTAGCTTTGCTGGTGGCGATACAGCCTCCCTGGTCGATGACGGTATCCACAATGACGCTTCCGGCTTTCATATTGGCGACCATGGTTTCGGTGACCCACACCGGGGCCCGCTCGCCTTCGAACATAGCGGCGCCGATCACCACGTCGGCATATTGCAGGGCGGAGGAGAGATACTGGTAGTTGGCCGTAGCGGTAATGATGCGGCGGTCGAGGGCATTTTCCAGGTGGCGGAGCCGCGCAAGGTCGTTATCCATCACGAAAACCTGGGCGCCGTAACCGAGGGCCGTGCGTGCGGCATATTCGGCCGTGATACCCGCACCCAGTATCACTACGGTAGCCGGAGGGATACCTGAGATACCGCCAAGCATGATGCCCTGTCCGCCTTCGCTCTTCTCCAGATAGTGTGCGGCAATCTGAACGGCCATCGAGCCGGTAATTTCATGCATCATCCGCACAAGAGGGAATTCACGGTCTTCTCCCTGGATGAATTCATAGCCGATAGCCGTGATGCCTTTCTTGATGAGGATATCCATGAACTCTTCGGTAGTATTGCCAAGGTGAAGTGCGGAAAGCAGTACATGGTCTTTTTGAAGCATTTCCCACTCTTCGGGAGTTGGCGGGGCCACTTTGACAATCATTTCCGACTTTTTATACAGCTGGTCGGCACTGTAGGCGATTTCAGCTCCGGCATCGGCGTATTCCTGATCTTCGAATTTTGCTTCAACGCCGGCGCCCTTTTCTATAAAAATTTCGTGCCCGTTGGCCTTCAGCACCGAAACCCCGCCGGGAGTGAGAGAAATACGGCGTTCGTCATTGGAGACTTCCTTGGGCAATCCTATTTTAAGTGACACTTTGGATTTTGACTTCATCAGCCGTTTTTCCAGTGTCTGAATGCCAAGATGTTCTGTTTCCAGCGGATTGATGTCCATAGAGTGAGTTTAACCAGGTTTGAGGCCGTATTTTGGACAAGTTAATTTATGCAAGCTTATCAAGCAAAAGGCGGGACGGCAGAAGGCAGAAATTCTGCAGAATCTAAAATTTTAAGTTTTCAAGTGAAATGAGTTTGAGGCCGAAGAAGAGTTTAGGGCAGCATTTTTTGACTGATGGCAACATCATCGGGAAGATTGTCGCCTCTATTGATGCCGGAGCGGGGGACCGGATTGTGGAGATCGGTCCGGGGACCGGCGCATTGACGGAAGCATTGCTGGAGGAATTCGACAACGTCCATGCCGTAGAGCTTGACCAGCGGGCAATCGAAGTGCTTGGAGAGAAGTTTCCGGAGCTTCCGGTACATCACCAGAATATTCTGGAAGCGGACTGGAGCGACTTTTCCATTGGAAAGGAGAAGACGCACGTAGTCGGTAACCTGCCTTATTATATTACCAGCCAGATCCTCTTCTCCCTGCTTGAATCGCGAGAGCTGCTGGCTGATGCGATATTGATGATGCAGAAAGAGGTGGCCGAGCGGCTTGTGGCCGATATCCGGACTAAAGACTACGGCATACTGAGCGTGCAGACCCGGCTGATGAGTACGCCCGAAATTTTATTTCCTGTTTCACGCCACTGTTTTAGTCCGCCGCCGAATGTAGAAAGCGCTGTGGTGAAGCTCGTGTTTGACAAGGGTAAGCTGGCCTGCAGTGACGAGCATCTCAAGACCGTGGTGCGTACCGCTTTCAATCAGCGCAGAAAGAAACTGAGCAATGCGCTGAAACCAATTTTACCCAAAGATCAGCTGCCCGAGGGTTTTGACTTTGACAAGCGGGCAGAAGCCTGGCCGCCCGAACTTTATGAAAAGTTGACAGCACGCCTTGTAGATGATGGCATTTTGACCTGAAAATTCGGCCTTGCCCGATCTGCAGGCCGAATTTCTCAGCCGAGAAACCGCTTATCCCGCACTTTTCGGGCATTTTAAGAATTATTTTCCCGATCACGCCAACTTGGTATGGTACTTGCTCCACTCTATGCCTGAAAAGATGGGCTGTTGAGCTCAACACATTAAAGAAATTATTCAGGGCTTGAATCAGTTGCTGAAACAG
>CAYWDK010000154.1:0-4142 GCA_964457025.1 uncultured Balneolaceae bacterium
GGTTGATGCGCAGTTTGAACGCATCGAGCCTATTATGAAGGGCGAGCTGCCGAACTTGGTTCAGGAGATCGATGTGGAAACTATTCCTATAGAAAACTAAGCGTTTTAATAGGACGCTGATCTTTTTGATTTGGCGGATAATCACGGATCCCTTTTGGGAGAGTGGTTATCCGCCTTTTTTATATCCCTGCTGTGTTACGCGTTCTTGCTTTACACATATTCCGATCATATTGTATCAGCAAAGACGCTTGATTTAGCCTTAAATTGTCATTGCGAGCGGAGTGAACGAAGTGAGCGTAGCGCGGCAATCTTCCCGGTAGGGCGTGCTTGTTTCCTGGAGGTCGCCACGGCACCATGAAATGGAGCCTCTCGATGACACTTTAAGATATTATTGTTATTCGGCGCTAATCAGCTTGGTCTGTGTCATCCGTGTTCTCCTTGGCCACAGGTAAAGTTACAGAGCTGCGTACGTGCAGGTCGCGCTGCGGAAAGGGAATCTCCACCCCATACTCTCTGAACTTGTGCACAACCGCCTGGTTCAGTTCATTCCTGATTCTCGGGTAATTCTTCACATCACCGATCCAGGTGCGTAGCTGCATGTTCCAGGAAGATTCACCAAACTCAATAAGATGTACCTCCGGTTCCGGCCGCTGCATAACCATGGGATTTTCATCAGCAACCTCGCGCATGGCTTTCAGTACGGTTTCCAGGTGTGAGCCGTAGGAAACCCCCACATTGATATCCAGCCGGTAGGTGGGATCTCCATGCGAGTAGTTGATAACATTCTGGGATACAAATTCCGAATTAGGCACAATTATCGAAATGTTATTTACGGTCCTGACCTTGGTAGCGCGGATGTTAATTTCAATAACATCACCCTCGATGTTGGCTACCGTCACGCGGTCGCCCACGCTGATAGGACGCTCAAAAAGAATAATTAGCCCGGATATAAAATTGGAAGTGATGTTCTGCAGGCCAAAGCCGATGCCGACCGAGAGCAACCCGAAGATTACAGCCAGCCCGCTCAGATCAACACCTACAAACTGAAAGGAGACCAGCGCACCAATGGTAATAATCACATACTGGGTGATCCGCGAGAGGGTATAGCTGGTACCCTCATCGATATGGAAGCGGCGGAGGATTTTCCTGTTCAGTGCTTTTCTCGCGAACACACCTAGAATGATAAATCCTGTGATAAACAGGAAAAAAATGAGGATGGATACAACTGTGACCGGAGTCTCTTTAATCTGAAAGAGAGTATAGTTTAGCAGCTGGTGAAGAAAGTTCTGAAACTCGTCCCAGGTCATGTATGGAAGTGGTTGATTTCGGTTTCGGTAGTTAATACTACGATACTGAAAAATTGCAGCGCCTACAATAAAAATAGAAGTAGTACTTTTTTCTGACACATAATGCACAGCAGTGTATCAAGCGATGATGTTTGATACAGTCTCTTTGTAGTTGATGAAGACATTTTTTACGCCATGTCAGTGTCTTCCGTGTTCCTTTCTTGACTATATTTAATCGTTGAATCTACCTGCCAATTGAGCTATTTTCAGGCTCCCATAATTAGGTTAATTAATTTAATAAATGTAACTCATGCGGATTATTATTTTCGGACCGCCCGGTGCGGGCAAGGGTACCCAGGCGAAACTCATCAAAGAGAAATATGATATTCCCCACCTCTCTACCGGCGAGATCTTCCGCACGGCTATCAAGAACGAGACCGAACTGGGCAAGAAGGTTACCGCCATCCTTGATGCGGGAGAATTGGTACCGGATGAAACGGTGGTGGCCCTTGTTGAGGAGGAACTTAAAAAATCGAAGTATGATGACGGGTACATCCTCGACGGCTTTCCGAGAACGGTGGCCCAGGCCGAGGCTTATGATAACATCCTGAAACAGAAGGGAGTGCAGCTGGATGCGTTTTTGATGTTGAAGGTTCCGGAAGAGGAACTGATTAATCGTATCCTGAGCCGAGGCGAGGGGCGCAGCGATGATACCAAAGAGGGCGTCAAGAAAAGACTGAGCGTGTACTGGGAGGAGACCCAGCCCGTGCTCGATCACTACAAGGGGCAGAAGGTTGTTAAGGAGATATATGGCGTGGGATCTATAGAGGAGATTTTCTCCCGCATTAAGAAAGCCCTTTCCGAAGAGCCATACCACTAAAGGTTGTACCACTAAGTGGCACGAAGGATCCACAAAGGGGCGCTAAGACTTTGTGAAACTTTGTGTTTTCTTCGCGTTACTTTGTGCAATAGCCCTTACTCAAGTATGATCGTGTGCGTATCTTGGCCGCCCTTCTCCGACCAGACCTCCACAGTCATCTCGCTCCCTTGCGGAGCCTCAATCTCCCACTCTCCGTAGTAAAAGCTTTCGAATCCCGAGCCGCGAGTGCCCCTCAGGAAAGGGAAGGTATGGGTTTTGTAGTCGCTGTCGGAATCGCCGCTCAGGGAAAGCTCCACCGGCTTGGACCGGTTGATAATCCGGGCCTGCTCCATGGAGGTATCCAGGAAGCCCTCATTGACAATTTTGGCTCGCACCTTCCACCGGTTGCCACCGGTGTTGCTTATTTCAACATCCCGGATTCTCACCAGGGGGGTAAGCAGTCCGCGCAGCTTGGCAAACTCCGCCTGGTCAACGGCAACTTTCTTGAAATAGGGCCCCGGGGGCGGGTTGCGCAGCCAGTACTTGGTAAAGCCGCCCAGCTCCACCTCGCCAAGCGAGGGGTGATCGTATGGCTTCCAGTCCACATATTTTTGTCCGGCCAGCTCGGGATCTCCTTCATGCGCGTCGAGCCATTTCAACACGCGCGCCTGCACGTCGGGCCGGCGGTAACGGCCGGGGATGGCAAAGAGCGGCAGGTCTCTTGGTATCTCGCCCCAACCCACCTCGTTCACAAAATCTTCCATGGTCCACAGCTCGGTAGTAGTTGAGAAAATTCCGTGATGCAGGTATCCCCAATCCACAAAGACACCGTGTCGGGTGCCGGGCTGCTCTTCTGCCGGCAGGTCGGGATCAATGGTGGTAAACTCGTGATATATAGAAGCCTGCGGGTAGGTGGTGATTTCAGTTCCCATGCCCAGAATGGTGGTGTAATCCTGCAGGTCTTTGCGCGGCAGATCTTCAGTGGGACGCGCCGAAAAAGGACGCAGGTGCACACCGCTGGTGGTGTGGTACGACTCAATCATGGCGATATTGGGGTGATGTACGATGAACTCAACAATGTTGCGAGAGTTAACCTCGTCGAGCGGGTAGTCGCCGGCACCGCGAAACCTGCCGTCATCCGACGACCAGTGTCCCGGATAGTTTCGGTTGGTTATAAAACGGGTGTGGGGCGGATCATCATTTACCTTGCCATTCCCGTCGTTGTCAATACCCTCTTCATAAAGATTGTAAAAGGGGCCGTCGTCCTCGGTATCGTCCTCTTCCCGCCGCACCATAATGCGCGGATCTTCCTCGTATGGTTTCCAATCTCCGTCAGGATCTTCCACGCGCATCCGGAGAATCTCTCCATCGCCGTCGATATCCTGCGGCCCGTCAGCACCACTTTTACCGCGGTCGTACAGGCGGTCGGCATTATCGATTTCTGCGGGATCCCAATCTACCTTGCCGGTGATATAGGCCTCGGCCCCGTCAGGGTTACCCAAGGGCAAAATGTAGAGAGTACGTGTATCCAGAAGCTCGGTTATTTCGGGGTCACTGCCATATTGCGTGAGAAAATAGTAGGGCAGAAAGGTGGTTACTTCACCGCCCATTACCTCGTTATCGTGCTGGTTACCGTCGAAATAGGCCGCCGGTTTTTCAGAAGCCTGACCGGTCTCTTTATTGGTGATTTCCATCAGCCACATCTCGCGTTTGCCGGTGGCAGTGGTACCGATGGAGTAGAGCTCGGTTAAGTTCGGATAGCGCTCGGCCAAATCATTTAGCATGGATACGGTCTCCTGGTAGGTGTGATACCGGAACTCGTAGCCGCTGAAAGAATCATCCTGCGAAACCGCATCGAAGGGTAGTACCAGCGAGTAGAGTATCAGTATTATTACAGCGCTGAGATATCTTGGGATTGTCATCATAATACGGGTAAAGTTAAATTTATAATGTTGGGCCGAAAAACAGGCTATTCAGAAAGATGAGATTGGTTCCAT
>CAYWDK010000155.1:0-4082 GCA_964457025.1 uncultured Balneolaceae bacterium
AGACAGTAAAGTCTACCGGAGCCGTGGTATCGGGACCGATACCGCTTCCGACCAAAAAGAACATTATCACAGTGAACCGTTCCGTGCACGTGAACAAGAAGTCGCGCGAACAGTTCGAATATCGTTCTCACAAGCGTTTGATCGATATTCTGTCAACCGGCTCACAGACGGTTGATGCGCTGATGAAGCTGGAGCTGCCCTCCGGCGTAGATGTTGAAATTAAAGTGTAACAATTACAGGCACTGAACAATGAGTAGCGGTTTAATTGGAAAAAAGATAGGAATGACCAACATGTTTGACGATCGCGGCAGGAACTATGCCGTAACCGTCATCGAAGTTGAGCCTTGCGTAATCACCCAGTTGAAGACGGAAGAGACCGACGGTTATAACGCCGTTCAGCTTGCGGCTTTTGACAAGAAGTCAAAAAGTACGACCAAGCCTCAACAAGGCCACTTTGACAAGGCCGGCACCAACCCCAAACGGTATATGAAAGAGTTTCGTGACTTTTTGCCCGAGGGATTGAATGTAGGCGATGAGATTAAAGTGGAAGATGTATTTAACATCGGCGATAATGTCGACGTGGTAGGTCTCTCCAAGGGTAAAGGATTTACCGGTGTTGTCAAGCGCCACAACTTCAGTGGTGTGGGTGAGGCAACTCACGGGCAGCACAACCGACAACGCCACCCGGGTTCTATCGGTCAGGCATCCGATCCTTCAAGAGTATTTAAAGGAATGAAGATGGCCGGACGTTCGGGTAACGAGCGGACCAAGATCAAGAACCTGACGGTAGCCAAGATATTTCCCGAGTCGAACCTGATGATGGTTACAGGTTCTGTGCCGGGTCCTAACGGAAGAATTGTAGAAATTTACAATCGATAGCGAATAACAGATGAAACTCCCGATTTTTACAACCGAAGCAAAAGAAAGCGGCAAGAAAGCCGATCTGCGGGACAGTATTTTTGACATTGAGCCCAACGAAACGGTTATCTATGAAGATGTACGCCGCTATATGGCCAATCAGCGCCAGGGTACTGCCAAGACCAAGGAACGAGGCGAAGTACGAGGCGGCGGCCGCAAAGCCTACCGCCAGAAAGGTACCGGTATGGCACGACGCGGTTCCATCCGTTCTCCGCTGCTCAAAGGCGGCGGTACCGTATTCGGACCTCGTCCCCGAGTACACAATGTGAAGATGACCAAGAAGATGCGTCAACTGGCACGCAAATCGGCTCTTTCTTTGAAAGCCGCCGACGAGGCCATCACCATTATTGAAGACTTTACTTTCGACGCTCCCAAAACTAGCAAGGTTGCCGACATGATGAGTGCCTTTGGTTGGGAAAACAAGAAGGTTATGATTCTTACGGCCGAGAGCGATATGAACGTCTTTAAATCGGCCCGCAACATCCCGGGAGTTCAGGTCCTGGAAGGAAACAAATTGACAACCTACCAGATTCTGGATGCGGAAGTACTGCTCATCCAAAAGGGTGCGCTTGATGCACTTCAGGAATCTGTAGAACCTACTGCTGAGGAGGCTGCATAATGAAAGAGATTCTAGGAAAACCACTGATTACAGAAAAACTTTCTCGCCTTCAGCAGGAGGGTAAGTACGCTTTTAAAGTGTATAAGCATGCCACCAAGCCGGAGATCAAAAAAGCCGTAGAAGAGCGGTACCCGGCCGTAAAAGTGGCAAAAGTGAATACTATGGTAATGCCTTCCAAGCCAAAGGGGCGTTTTACCCGCAGCGGTTATGTGGAAGGCCGTTCCAAAGTTTGGAAGAAAGCAATTGTAACTCTCAAAGAAGGCGAAATAGACTTCTTTAGCGAAATTTAGATTCATACTTAAAACCACAGATCGATGCCTACTAAGAAATTAAAACCGACAACGCCAGGTACCAGGCACCGCATTGCGCCGGTCTTTGACGATGTTACCGAGAGCAAGCCCAAGGTAAAGAAGCTGCTCAAAGGCAAAGGCCAGTCAGGCGGACGCAACAACCGTGGACGCATGACTTCGCGCCATCGTGGCGGCGGACACAAGCGCCGGTATCGCTACATTGATTTCAAGCGAGACAAGCATGATATCCCGGCCAAGGTTCAAACGATTGAATACGATCCGAACCGTTCGGCCCGTATCGCACTTGTTGCCTATGCCGATGGCGAGAAACGCTATATCATTGCACCGGACAAGCTGAAGGTAGGCGACACTATCATGAGCGGTTATAACATTGAGCCCGATCTGGGTAATGCGCTGCCTATGCAGAGCATGCCTCCGGGAACCTTCATCCACAACATCGAGATGACTCCCGGCAAAGGTGCTCAGCTGTGCAGAAGTGCAGGAACAGTCGCACAATTGGTAGCGAAGACCGACCGCTATGTTACGGTCAAGCTGCCTTCCGGAGAAGTAAGGATGATTTTGGGCAACTGTTTTGCCACAGTAGGCACTACCAGCAACCCCGACCACTTTAACACTTCTTTGGGCAAGGCCGGCCGCAACCGTTGGAAAGGCAAGCGTCCGCATACCCGCGGGGTTGCCATGAACCCGGTTGATCACCCGATGGGTGGCGGTGAAGGTAAAGCCTCTGGTGGACACCCGCGTTCGCCCTGGGGACAATCTTCCAAAGGTAAGAAGACTCGCAAACGCAAAAAGCTTTCGGATCGCTACATCGTTCGAAGCAGAAAAAAGTCTAAATAGGTTTAGATATGCCAAGATCGCTGAAAAAAGGACCTTTTGTTTACTACAAGTTGCAGCGCAAGATCGATGCAATGAACAAAAGCGGCAAGAAGAATGTGATCAAGACATGGTCACGAAGTTCGATGATTACGCCGGATTTTGTTGGATTGACGCTGGCTGTACACAACGGGAAGCAGTTTATACCCGTCTACATCACTGAAAATATGGTAGGACACAAGCTGGGTGAATTCGCACCTACGAGAACATTCCGTGGCCACCCGCTTAAGAAAGCTGAAAAACCTGTAAAACGATAAGCTGAATTATGGCAGAAGAAAAATTGGAAGCTAGAGCTATACAGAAGCATTTGCGCAAATCTCCCCGCAAGGTACGCCTTGTAGTGGATATGGTGCGCGGTGAAAGGGTAGATAAGGCTATTAAAAAGCTTGAATTCGTTAACAAGGCTACCGCTCCTGATGTAGCTAAAGTGATCAAGTCGGCTGCAGCCAACATCCGTGACAAGTTCCAGGAAGAGCGACTGGACAATGAAGAGCTTGTTATCAAAGAGATTTATGTAAACGAGGGAACCACACTGAAGCGTATTCAGCCGGCTCCTATGGGACGTGCGCACCAGATTCGCAAGCGCACCAGCCACATCACTGTTGTGGTTGCGAAAAAAGAAGAGGAATTAGTTTAATAATAAAACGGTAATACCTTGGGACAAAAAACACATCCAGTAGGTTTAAGACTCGGTATCATTCGCGGTTGGGATTCCAACTGGTATTCTGAAGAGAATGAGCCGGAAATACTTCACGAAGACACCAAGCTGCGCGAATATTTGCATACGCGTCTGCAGAACGGTGGCCTCTCTCGCGTAATTATAGAGAGAACACCGAAGCGTATTCTTTTAACGCTGAAGACCAGCCGCCCCGGTGTTATCATCGGTAAGGGTGGGGAGCAGATTGAACTGCTGCGTGAAGAGCTGAAAAAGATTACCAGCAAGGAAGTACAGATCAACGTAAGCGAGATCAAGCGTCCGGAAACCGACGCCAGCCTGGTTGCCCAGAATATTTCACAGCAGCTGCAGGCTCGTATCTCCTTCCGCCGCGCCATGAAGACCGCGATCTCTTCGGCCATGCGAATGGGTGCCGAAGGTATCCGGATCCGTTGTGCCGGTCGCCTTGGCGGTGCCGAAATGGCCCGTACCGAGCACTACCGCGAGGGACGCGTTCCGTTGCACACTCTTCGTGCCGATATCGATTACTACAGCACGACTGCCAACACCATTTATGGTTCTATCGGCGTGAAGGTATGGATCTTTAAAGGTGAGGTGCTGGGTGATGTTGAACTGACCCCGGGCGCTGCTCACAGCAACCAGCAGGACGAAGGCAGAAGCCGACGCGGCGGACGAGGTGGCCGCG
>CAYWDK010000156.1:0-4033 GCA_964457025.1 uncultured Balneolaceae bacterium
CGTTGTTATTGCTGATGGTGCCCCGGTAGGTACCCTCGATGGAGATGTTGGCCGAGGGCAGCGTCTCCCCGCTCTCTGCATCGGTGACGGTCCCCCGGATGGTCTTTTGCGCCTGCGCCGCAACAGGCAATAAGCATGACACCAGCAAAGCGATTGAGAAAAAGCGTAACAAATACGACATGGGCATGGCAATAACGGAATTTAGTCCCTAACGAAAGGAGGGTTTTACTAGTATTGCACCTTGAAGTTACGGCAGAACGGTAATTCATTTTGATCCTACCTTTCGCACTCATTCCCAGCTCGTAACGGCAGCTTCATGCCGTCCTTTGCCATAAGGTATTATAACTGCCGAGGCAGGCTGCCGATAATCTCCGGGAGGAGCAGGAAGGCCGTAGCAGCTTATTGAATACCAGGCAGATATCATAAAATTCACGGGCAAGACAATGTTGGCTGAAATCATAGTTGCCTTGACACCTTTTCTGCTAATTTTCACCGTCTCTCCGTCTGTATAATGAAGATTATCGGTAATCTTGCGAAGCGTATGAACTGCCATCCCGATCATCCATAGAAGAAAGCGCCTAATGCCGGATTCGTCAGGTGGAATCAGCAAGACGTAGTCTTTGGCTTCAGAAAGATTGGCCAGGGCAACACCCACCAATTTCCGTACTCCTTGCTGCAGTTCGGTCGACGTTTTTTTGCTCTTCAACATCTCCGGATGCAAGCCCGACTCCGCAAATTCAGACCTGGGCAGCCAGCAATAGCCGGCCTCATAATCTTCCCAAAAGTCCTTCAAAATGTTGGTTATCTGAAGCCCCTGCCCAAAGGCAACCGCCCTTTCCATCAGCCTGGATTTATGATGAGCAATCGCAGGCGAATACAGGCAAAACAGTTCCGTCAACATCTCTCCGACCACACCGGCCACACAATAACAGTAGCCTTCCAATTCAGCCATATCGGCCAGCCCCTTGCGTGATGCCTTATGCTGAAAACGCATCATCCCTTTTGCCATAATGTTAAGGCACCGCAATATGGCCCTTCTTTGCGAAAACTCCAGTGACCTATGACGTTCCAGCACATCCGGCAAAGCTCGTACCAGTTCGCGCTCGTACTCGGTGGCTCCCGTTGAGAGCGTGCGAGCCAGCCTCATTGCAAATACTTCCGGATTCCCTCCTCCTTCCAAAAGTTGCAGCAGGTTCTTGGCATACTGCTTCTTAGTTTCGGTTTTCAAGCCGGGTTCATCCTCAATGGTATCCAATATTCGGCATAGAAGGTAAGCGTTGGCTACTGCCTCACCGACCTTATCAGGCAGTTGCGGTATTACCAAGGCAAAGGTACGGGAAACCTTTTCCAGAAGGTATGTCTGCCTTTGGCTATCTATCCGTCTTACTCCAGCTTTTGTAAACAGGTGGCAGGAATATTTCCTTCTCAGCGATCAGATTCTTCAGCAGTTCAACCCGGCTCATCCTTCCCATCCAGGCCGGCTTATCGGTGTGAGAAAAGTTTCCGGTATTAGGGAACCACTCGTACATAAATCCCCCTGCAGCTATTACATAAGCCGGCCTCTGCATACCGGAAGTGACACTTCCATCAAAAGTAATATCCATATATTCGGGTGGATACATAAGCGCATACTGCCGATCGCTATTCAGTAATTTTGATTTCAGCTCATCTTCGCCTTCCCCATTAGAGGCAAACACACGGGCCATTGGCAGGGGATGCATTTCAAGCGGTTCTCCTTCAGAATAATCTGCCGTAACGGCATCCAGGCGCCAAACATCTGTCATTGACGAAAGTCGGACTTTGAGAGAACCACTTGAAGTATCCAGCCCCTTCAATCTTAACGCACGGCGAAATGGAGCAACATTTGCTTCAGGGAGCAAACTGCCCACTTCATTCCACCTGTTCTCAGCAAAGACCTCCACCAAAAGACTGCTTTCCTGCACCCACTCTTCCAACTGCCGCCGCAGTTCCGGATCATTCTCAAGTGCTTGGTAAAAAAGCAATGCTTCATCTCCGAGTATACCCCCTACCGACCGATAAACTTCGGTTATTAGATCCGTATTAATGGCGTCAACAATCAGCAAAAAGTCGGTGGTTCCGGATGGAATCTCAAACTCCAGTTCCAGCTTGTCCCTGAAATCACTGCCAACCGAAATATTCTGTAAATCAGACTCCCAGTAACGGCCATCTTTAGCAGACAGCTGTTGAACAACATCACGGCCCGAATGATCTTTGGCGAAAACCGGCTGGCTGCCATGGTTTGTCGCCCAAAGCCTGTTTTGGGTATCCAAAACAACCGAAGCCGCTTCTTTCATATCAGCTGCATACAGATGGATGCTGTTGAACAGTTGGGTTTCCGGACGTTCGTTGCTGATGCGCACCTTCAGTTCATCTCCAACAGCTTTAAGAGAGGGCAACAGGTGGAAGGTCCTGCTTTCTAAAGCCTGTGAAATGGAAGTTGAAAAAGATTCCGCTTCCAATACATAGTCCCTGCCATTATAGGCATAAATGTACGGACATGAAGAACCCGCAGTAGTAATATTAAAATTAGAAGGTTTTGTTAAATCCGCTATTCCAAAGCCGGTAGAAATGGCCATGGGGAGAATCCACAAGGCATTGGTACTGCTTTCATGGAGCCTTTCAAGAAACACAATCTCCCCAAAATTGAGTGTGCCGCTGAACGGTTCATAAGATCCATTTCTTTTACGACGGCCATCCCCTTCAAGAGTAGAGTCGGTTATTGAATAGTTCTCAAAGGTGTATAAAGTTGAATCTACGGTAAGCGCCCGAATGGGATCCTGGTTTTGATATGCATCAACCAGTTCATCGTACTTGGTTACGCTCTCCGAGCTCTTGCAACCATTACACATAACCGCCAGCGCAATCGCTACTAAGGCAAAATATTGTAATCTGGAAACATCCATAGAAAACCTCCCTGTCTAAGATAAAATGAATACATCGTCTAACGATTCAATCAGTGAATCGGGAATAACAGATTGAACTGAATTCCCGCCGGCTTCACGGTATACTCGGATCCATTGTAGGTTTCTTCCTGAGATCCTGCAAAGGGGACGTACACCATAAAGTCAGGCCACTTTGGGCCGGGCTGATAACCGACAGCCAGCTGACCGTAGGATTGGGAAAGGTCAACGATTATATTGTCATCGTTATATTGATAGGTAGTTCGGGCGCCCCCTATCCCGATACTCAAAGATGGCAAGGTTTCCATAAAAATCATCGCCCGAAAGGTGTTGCTTCCCCCATTCGCTCCGAAAGAAACCTCCCACCCCGGCAGTAACCAGATTTCCGAACCTTCCTGGACGATCGGGATGTGCATATAAAAAGATATAGGCACAGAAAAATCTGCAACATTAATCCCAAGCCCGTCAAGTTCCGACATGTTGCGTGTCATCACTCCAAAACCTAATACCAGATGGATTGTCCGAAACCTGGGAGGCAACAATTTGCCCGGGTTTTGGGCCAGAGGCAGGTTTGTATTGCCCCGGTTGATCAGACTGGAGTCGACCGTAACGGTGTCGGCCAAAAACTGCCCTCCCGCAGTTCGTTTCTCTGTTGAGGCATACACCTCTGATATCGAAATGATAAAGACGAAAAAAAGAAATATGCTTCCGATCCTACTCATGACAACCCCCTCTCCTCGATTTTTTTACTGTCCAAACGGACGTCAAGAGATGGAACAGTCGACTTTTCTTACACAGCCAGTTTTATTCGAAAGGCACAAACCGACATTAACACCTACATCCCGATGACGTATTAATATGTTAGCTAATTTGCCGGTATTTTACCAAGAAACAATTGTTTATCGCCAAAATGATAGTGTTTGACGATGCCATTTCCCGCTCCAAAGCAGATCGGAGCCCTTTCCCAACTAAAAAATTTAAGCTGAAATCTTATTTCCCCTCTGCTTATCTTAAGCCTGCCCGTTTAGAAATGCCCCTATAGTTCAACCGGACAGAACGAAGGTTTCCTAAACCTTAAATCCAGGTTCGAGTCCTGGTAGGGGTACAAAATA
>CAYWDK010000157.1:0-2215 GCA_964457025.1 uncultured Balneolaceae bacterium
TTCAAGGGACAGGAGCTGAGGCTGAAGCAGGAGTATTTCCTGGTCTCTTCCTCCCTGCAGGATGCGCTCCGCCGCTTCAAGAAGCAGTACGACGATCTCAGGAAGATACCGGAGAAGATGGCTGTGCAGTGTAACGATACGCACCCCAACCTGGCCATACCCGAGCTGATGCGGCTGTTAATGGACCGGGAAGGGCTGGAGTGGGAGCAGGCGTGGGGGATTGTCACCGGCACGGTCAACTATACCAACCATACCTTGATGCCTGAGGCGCTGGAACAGTGGCCGCTTACGCTGATGTCTGAGCTGCTGCCGCGGCACGTGCAGATTATCCGTGAAATCGACCGACGATTCCTGAATACGATCAAAGTGAAGGACGACAACTCCCGGCAAAAAGAACGGATGCGTATTATAAGCAACGAGATGGACAGCCACATCCGCATGGCCAACCTGGGCATTGTGGGCGCCAACAAGGTGAACGGGGTATCGGAGATCCACAGCGACCTCATGAAGAAGACGATCTTCAAGGATTTTCATGAGCAATACCCGGAGAAGTTTACGAACGTAACCAACGGCATCACTCCGCGCCGCTGGCTGCGGCAGTGCAACCGTTCCCTGGCGGATTTGATCTCCTCTGAAATCGGAGATGAATGGATAACCGAACTGGACCGATTGCAAGAGATCGAGCCCCTGGCAGAAGATCCGGCTTTCCGGGAAAAGTTTTCTGCCATCAAAAAGGAAAACAAACAGCAACTGGCCGGCTACATCAGCCGAACGCTTGGTACGGAGATCAATACGGAGTCTATTTTTGACGTACAGATCAAGCGCATCCACGAATACAAGCGCCAGCTGCTGGCCGCTTTTCACGCCATCAGGCTGTACAACCGGATCAAAGCCGATCCCTCCGGCGACCATATGCCCAGGACGATTATCTTTGCCGGCAAGGCGGCTCCCGGCTATACCATGGCCAAGCTGCATATCAAACTGATCAACAGTGTAGCCGAAACCATCAACAACGATCCCGATATCGGCAACCGGCTGAAGTGCGTATTTCTTCCCGATTACAGCGTGTCGCTGGCCGAACGGATCATTCCGGCTACCGACCTTTCCGAGCAGATCTCGACGGCGGGGATGGAGGCCTCGGGAACCGGAAACATGAAGTTCGCCCTCAACGGGGCGCTCACTATCGGTACGCTCGACGGGGCCAATATCGAAATCCGCGAGCAGGTGGGTAAGGATAACATCTTTATTTTTGGACTGACGGTGGATGAAATAGACAGGCTTCGCTCATCCGGATACAATCCGACGGATTACGTGGATGGCAATGAAGAGCTGCAGCAGATTATTGCCCAGCTCAGCGACGGCTTCTTCAGTCCCCGAGATCCGGAGCTGTTCCAGCCCATTGTCAATGCGTTGCTTAACCAAGGGGACTATTTCATGGTATTGGCCGACTATGCCTCCTATGTCAGTAAGCAGGAGGAGGTCGAAGAGATATTCCGTCGCCCTGAAGAGTGGTACCGGCGCGCCATCATCAATGTAGCCAATATGGGGCACTTCTCATCCGACCGGTCCATCCGCGACTATGCAAGCAAGATTTGGGATGTGAAACCGGTGTAGTTAAAGTGATGGCATCCCGTGGAGGATGCCATCATAAAATGTCTAAGGTCAGGCGTCGGGCTTGGCAACCTCGACGTTCACCGAATTCCCCCGGTAGGAAACGTTGTTCCTGAAAGAGGACAGGATGAGGTCGGTATGTTGCATGTCGGCTTCGAAGAAGGAGAAAGAACCCATCAGGTCGATTTTTCCGATGTCTATGCTTCCCGAACGGGTTTCCTGGTTGATCATGCCGATCAGGTCGCCGGGCTTCAGATTGTGCTTCTTGCCCAGGTTCACAAAGAACCGTTCATAGCCGTTTTCCGGACTGTTTTCGTATTTTTTGCTGCTACCGTTGGTGCTTTTACCGTTTGATCGGCCGTTTTTCGTCAGGGAACCGTTGAATTCGGATGCCAGCATACGGCCGACAATTTGGCGTTTGTTCAGCCCGTCCAGTTTTTCCATTACATCCGGGACGATGGTGTCCATATAGCCGTCGGGTACTTCGGTAGTCTTTACATCATCGACCCACTCCTGCAACTGGCGGCTTCGCATATCGCGGTCGCTGGGCACATCCATCGCTTCAAACTTCTGCTTGATGGTCTTTTCAATCTTGCGGATGTCG
>CAYWDK010000157.1:2315-4024 GCA_964457025.1 uncultured Balneolaceae bacterium
GGTGCTTATTTTGTGCTGGTTGCGTGAGAAGTCCTGCAGGTCCTTGGTAATCTGGATGCAGAGTTCCCGCGTAGGCGACAGTATAAGTGCCTGTGGTTTGTTTATGGACGTATCGGTTTTTTGAACCAGTGGAAGGCCGAAAGCGGCGGTTTTGCCGGTGCCGGTCTGTGCCAGGGTTACGATGTCGGTTTGCGCGGACAGCAGGGTCGGGATGACGGCTTTCTGTACGGGCATGGGTTCGGTAAAGCCGAGCTGGCGCACGGCTTCTATAATGGGCGCACTAAGGCCCAGTTCTTGAAAAGTATTCATTGTAAATAGGGTATGTCGATTAAACGATATGCGCTCTTTGAATGACTCTGTAGCGGCTGTGCAAGGCGGACATATCGGTAATCAACTCGCGTTGGGAAGGATAGTGGTAAGCTTGGGCACTGCGGCAGCTATATCGGGCAGCCAAAAAACACTTGTACTTGTTGTACGGCTGACAAGGTACGGTAAATAATCGACAAAACAGATAATTATTTATTTGGGATGATTGCACTTGTATCAAATCGTCCTATGTAATACATTATTGTATATACAAATTAATATTTTGTTATGGCCCCTGATTTCGAATCTTGTCTGTATTACTCCTCCAACAACCTCTCCCGGCTGCTTTCGAAAATGGCGGACGAAGCCTTCAGAGAAGTGGGCTTGGCGCCCAGCTACGCTTTTCTGCTGATGGCGGTAAACGACCGACCGGGCATACAGCCTTCCGAACTCAGCGAAATTCTGGGCCTGACGCCATCCACTATTACGCGATTGATCGAGAAAATGGAGCATCAGGGCTATCTGAAGCGTATTTCGGAGGGAAGGGCCACCCATGTGCATCCTACGGACTCCTGCCGGGCAAAGGAGGGCAAGATCCGGTCGGCCTGGCAACAGCTGCAGCAGCGTTATACGGAAATATTGGGCGACCGCTATACGGAAGTGCTCGCGGAAATGACGGTTAAGGCGTCGGAGCAGTTGGAAAAGGAGCAATAGTTGTATGTGCAAGTAAACGCTTGCCGGTTTAATGTTGCTCCAGGTAGGTATTCAGATTCTTTAGCTGGGTCTGCCAGTATGTTTTCTTTTCATCCACATCTCGCTGCCGCTCCAGTTTGTTGTGCTGGATGGAGACCGCTGACTTCTCCTCGCCCTTGTCGGTAAAATAGAGTTCCACATTGGTGTCGTCCGGCCAGGTGATGCGGATAGACTTGTTCTCGGTGGCAGTCCGGATTTCGAAATCGGGAGCATCCAGCCATTCCGCCCGTTGCTTCCCATCGATCCACGCCCCATACAGTTTATCAACCCCCACATAAAAGGTCTTGCTCTTGCCGGCCTCAAAGCCGTCGGCTTTCTCGTGCACCTTGCGCAAGCCGCGCTCGCGCTCGTACTGCACCGTCACCATCTGGCACCACCAGCCGGAAATGTCGAAGTTGTCGCCGATCCAGGCGGCAATCTCTTTATGTGATTTCGAAGTGGAGTCTTCCTCATCCAAAATGGAATACCACTCCTCCCAGGCTTTGCCGGTTGCCTTTTGGACGGCTTTGTCGCTGATGTTGGTATCGCTCATATGCTTCCTGTTTATTTGACAATCAGCCCTTTCGTACAACCTTGTTCTGCGAATTTAAGTAAAGGCCGTCCTCATAACAATAACGCCAGGTCTCATTCGGCTCGATGGAGCGGATCAA
>CAYWDK010000158.1:0-4015 GCA_964457025.1 uncultured Balneolaceae bacterium
TTCGGATATTCATTTGTTGAGGGTTGTCGCACTGAATATCTTTAGCCTTTCGCTAAGTTGCCAATTCAAAACAGAAAGAGGACTATGGATTTTGTTGATCCGGACATTGAAAATTATGCCCATGCCCACACCACGCCCGAGTCGGAGCTGGTTGCTGAACTGATCGAGGCTTCCAGGCAGGATCTCGAACACATCGACATGCTCAGCGGCAGGGTAGTGGGACGTCTCCTGGCGATGATGGTGCGCATTTCGGGCGCCAAAAGGGTACTGGAGGTCGGCACTTTTTCCGGTTTCTCGGCGCTTTCGATGGCCGAAGCTCTCCCGAAAGACGGAAAGCTCATCACTTGCGAGTACAACGAGCGTTATGAAAAACTGGCCCGCAGCTTCTTTGAGAAGAGCAAAGACGGGCACAAGATCGATTTGAGAATGGGTCCGGCACTGGAGACTATTGCGGAACTGGACGAGACTTTGGACCTGGTGTTCCTGGACGCCGACAAGATCAACTATCCCAACTACTACGAAGCTATCCTTCCCAAAATGAAGCGGGGCGGGCTGATGATCATCGACAATGTGCTCTGGTCCGGCGCAGTGCTGGACCCCGACGACGAGAAGTCGGCGGCTATCGACCGGCTGAACCGGATGCTTGTTGTCGATGAGAGGGTAGAAGAGGTTATGTTGACCGTGCGCGACGGCATTACGCTGCTTCGCAAGCGCTAGCTTTTACTGCCCTCATAGAGTTCGTATTCCAGCAGCCGGCAGTCGATGGTGCTGTTGAAAAATTTGGTGCGGCTGCTGGTGCGCAGGCCGATATGTTTGGCGAGCTCCAGGTTTC
Organism: uncultured Balneolaceae bacterium; assembly: GCA_964457025.1. Taxonomy (GTDB): domain Bacteria; phylum Bacteroidota; class Rhodothermia; order Balneolales; family Balneolaceae; genus CAYWDK01. Next base: position 833 of record CAYWDK010000158.1, read on the forward strand.
CGGTAAAGACGTAGCCGGTATAGTCGGTGCACTCCTGCTTAAAGAAGTCTCCGATATCGCTGTACAGCCCTTTGAGCTTGCCGGCTTCACCCAGCCTTTCGCCATAGGGCGGGTTCATCACGACAACCCCCTTGCCTTCGGGCAGCGGCGTCTTGCGGAAGTCGCAGGTCTCGAATTGGATAAGATGGTCCACGCCCGCCGTCTGGGCGTTCTTGCGGGCGGCCTTCACCGCATTGGGGTCGCGGTCGGTGGCGATAATCTTTCCCTCGATCTCTTTTTTGGATGCCAGCTTCATCTCGCCGCGCAGCTGGTCCCAGTATTCCTGATCAAAACCCTTGATATGCTTGATGCCGAAATTGGGCCGCAGGGCGCAGGGCGGGCGGTTCAGACCGATCAGCGCCGCTTCGATAGCCAGGGTACCGCTTCCGCACATGGGATTGGTAAAGTGCCCGCTGCCGTCCCATCCGGTCTGCTTGACGATGGCTGCGGCCAGCGACTCCTGCAGCGGTGCAAAGTGCGATTTGGTGCGATAGCCCCGCCGGGAGAGCGACTCCCCGGAAGCGTCCAGGAAGACACGGCATCTGTTCTTCCGCCAGTAAAGGAAGACGACGGTCTTGTCGAGATCAGAACCGGAATTGGGCCGCGTGCCGGTCATCTCCCGCATGCGGTCTACGATGGCATCTTTGCAGCTGAGGTTGGCGAACTGAGTATTGGAGATGGTCGGATTGTCTATAAAGGAGGTGACGCTCACGTAGCCGTCAGTCGCTATATACTCTTCCCAGGGGATGTCGCGCACTTGCGCGTACATCCGGTCGGAATCCCTGGCGGTGAACTCATCCAGCAGATAGTGTACCCGGTGGGCAGTGCGCAGACTCAGCACCAGCTGCATGCAGTCGCGCAGCGAGCCTTTGGTTTCCAGTCCGGCCTTGCGTGTCTTAATGACCGGGAAACCGAGGGCCTCGACTTCCTGCTTGAGGAAGGGCGTAAGGCGTGCGGGACAGGTTAGAGAGATGGAGCTGGCTTTGGAAAAATCGGCCATCAGCTTGTTTCAAGAAGGTTTATAGGGATATGGTGAATAAAAAAAGGGTCCGTAGCGGACCCTTTTTAAATAATACTGTTTGGCAGTCAGTTGCCAATCTCAACCAGTTCGATATCGAAGGTGAGATCTTTGCCGGCCAGCGGATGGTTGGCGTCGAGCTTGACGTTTTCTTCGGTCACTTCTACAATCTGGACCGGAATCGCCTGGCCGTTCTGCTGCTGTTGCATCTGAAGCTGCATTCCCACTTCAGGTTCGATGTGGTCGGGCAGTTCCGCTCTGGGCACTTCAAGTTCGAGGTCGTCACGGCGTTCTCCGTACGCTTCGCCGCTCGGAATCTCTACGGTGGTAGAGTCGCCGACGCTCATGCCCACTACGGCTTTCTCAAAACCGGGAATCAGTTGTCCCTGACCCAGCGTAAACTCCAGTGGTTCTTCACGTTGATGGGAAGAGTCAAAAACAGACCCGTCATCCAATTTACCGGTGTAATGTACTTTGACAGTATCACCGTCTTTTACTTTTGACAAAATGTTCCTTTCATTTTTTCATTTTCCTAGAATGCGGATAAATATAAGGTTTTTTAGGGAGAATCGAGAATCTAAGGGCTATTAAAAGTTCCTCGTGTTCAAGTCGACGGCAGAGAGAGAATCTTCGATGATCTGGAAGTCAATCCGGCCAAGTACCAGGCCTTCGTCTGTGATCACATTGACCCGCCATTTGCCCGGCCAGACGTTGGCTTTGTAGGTGTAGCCGCGAAAGCCGCCTTCCCTTCCGCCCGTCACTTCGAAACCGATCCGGTCGGTTATGCTCCAGCTGTCGCTTTGGGCGTTATACCACTGCCAGTTGTGCAGCACCGACTTCTTCAAGTCGGAAGGAGCGAAGATGGAGGTAAAGACGTAGACCGTGTCACCATCGGTATAGTTAAAGGTGTCGTCAAAAGATTTGAAGACGTTGAGCAGGGGCACCCGTTCATAGCTTACCTCAAAGGTGTTGTCTTCTTTTTGGACGTCGTAGGCTACCAGGCCGTTCTCCAGGGAGAGCGGCACGGGCGGGATCAGGTTGAAGTAGTAGCAGGTGTTGACGAACGCATAGATCCCGACGATCAGTACCCACAGCTTCCAGAGACTGACCTCTTTACGGGTGGAGGGACTGTTGGCGTAGATGTATTTGATCAGGTAGAGCGTAGATCCCAGGCTGGCGAAGCCGGAAAGAATGAACAGAAAGGTATTCATAGCCCCGAAGATGATGGGCAGGATAAAAATGAAGAAGGTGAAAGTGACAAAGTAGTAGGCTCCGAACTGCAGGTATTTGTTGGAGATGCGGTGTTTGAGCAGTTCGTTGGAGAAGAGCAGAACCACCAGGATCACAAAAAAGACCATGGTCTTGGTCAGGGTGACACTCTGGAAAAAGAAGATGACGTAGGCACTGGAAAGCCCTCCCAGGAAGAACTGTATAGCCAGCGGGGCGTATTCCTGGTAAGGTTCCAGAAAGGTGCCTTCCCACTTGCCGTCGTCAGCCATGTTGAAAATGTAGATGCAAAGCGTAAGGCAGCCCAGGTAGGTAAAGAGAATGAAGTTGCTGTAAAGGCTGTCCACCCGGCCGAGTGTGAGGCTGTCCCAGATAAACCCTCCCACAAAGAAGGCAACCGGAGCGTATTTTTTATGCTGAGTTAAAAAACCCTTGACCGATGCTATCATGAACAAAAGCGCTTCGATATTTGTATATTCAGACGAACCCAATGATACATCAAAAGAAGTGAAATTCTTAATCGGTTAACCCGAACCATTTTAGAGCGGCACTTTTATGGCTAAAAGCATTGCAGATATCATCAACGACGCAAAAGTGATAGCGGTGGTCGGCTGTTCAAAGAACCAAATGCGGACCAGCTATCAGATTGCACTCTTTCTCAAAGAGAAGGGCTACAACATCATCCCGGTGCACCCTGACTACGACGAAGTACTCGGCGAGGAGGTGTACCCGACGGTCTACGATATTCCCGAGGATGTGGAGGTCGATATCGTAGACATTTTCCGCAATTCGGATTATACCGCAGATATGGTGGATGATGTCATCACCCGTATGAACAAGACCGGCCAAAAGCCGGTGGTGTGGACCCAGCTGGGCGTCTCTTCGGATGAAGCCAAAGC
>CAYWDK010000159.1:0-3989 GCA_964457025.1 uncultured Balneolaceae bacterium
ACCAGGAAGAGATCGCCGAGAAGGTGTGGGACATCCACTTCGATACGCAGACCAATTACATTAATGTCTATATCAGCTACCTGCGCAAGAAGATCCGCGATCATACCGAAAACGATTACATCGAGACGGTACGTAAAAAAGGCTTCGTGCTGCGCTGCGAAGATGAATAACTGATTTGATTTTAGGCGGGGTATTTCCCGGTGATGTAGCCTCGCAAGTCGTGTATCTCCACTTTTTGTTTGGCAATGACCGCTTTTACCAGGTCGCCTATGGAAATGACGCCTTCCACATTTTGATTCTCATCCACAACCGGAAGGTGCCGGAATTTGCGGTCGGTCATTATTGCCATACAGGTATCCACGCTTTCGTTCGGCGTCACGCAAAATACCTGGGTGCTCATTATGTCCCGGACGGGTGTTGTCTTTGATGTCCTCCCTTTCAGGATCACCTTGTTGCGGTAGTCCCTTTCGCTGATGATCCCAACCAGCTTGTCTCCCTCCATAACCAGCAGGGCGCCGATGTCCTTATCGGCCATGCTTTCGATGGCTTCATACACCGTGCTCTCCGGCTCAATACTGAATACTTTGCGCCCCTTGTCATTTAATATATCTCTGATCAGCATAGGTCCTCCTTTTTTAAGTGGAAAGGTGCTCTAAAGCTATTATAATATAACCGAGCGTTATAGTACAGCTTTATACTGATTTAAAAGCATAATGGATCCCGATACTTTACAACGACTTACCGAATATCTCAGCGACTTTGTGACGGAAGAGCGTTTGGAAACGATCAGCCGGGTGCTTGACCGGCGAAGCCGCTTCCTGACGGTAGTGCTTGAAGATATTTACCAGCCCCACAACGCCAGTGCGGTGCTTCGCAGCTGCGACTGTTTCGGCATACAGGATGTGCATATTATTGAGAACCGGCATGACTTCGACCCCAGCAGCGGGGTCACCATAGGTGCCGATCAGTGGCTGACGATGAAGAACTATAAAGAGGAAGGCGTCAACAATACCGAAGTGTGCTTTAAAAGGCTGCGGGAGGAGGGATACCGGATTGTTGCGACGACGCCTCATACTGATGATGTGAGTATCGACAAACTGCCGCTCGACCAAAAGACGGCCCTCGTCTTCGGCGCCGAACTGGACGGCATTTCAGACTACGCCATGGAGCATGCCGACGCCCATGTGCAGATCCCGATGTTCGGTTTCAGCGAGAGTTACAACATATCGGTGAGTGCGGCGCTCTGTCTCTATGAGTGCTCGCTGAGGATGAGGGAAAGCAGCGATATAGCCTGGGCATTAAGCGAGGAAGAGAAAGCCGAACTCCGGCTGGAGTGGCTGGAGAAATCGATTCGCGCCAGCGATCAGCTCAAGCAGAAGTTTTTCGAGGGTGAGACGTGAAAGGTGAAACGTCAAATGAGAAACGGGTAAAAGGTACGTAACTACCACTAAGACACTTAGTGCACTTAGTGTCTTAGTGGTAATCCTCAGGACTATCTGGGAATGGTCGTCTCCATGTCGCCGGCTACGTAGGCCATCACCGCCAGCGTGGCGATACATTTCTTATACTCCTCTTCGTCAAGCTTGTCCATGGTATCGGCGGCTGTGTGATGGTACCAGAAGTAACGCGAGCCGTCAACACGCAGACCCATTCCCGGCACACCTTCGCGCATGATAGGGCCGATGTCGGCACCGCCACCGCCACGGGTAACGCTGTTCGAGCCGATCGGCTCCAGCAGTTTTCCTATTTCCGAGATCAGTTTAAAGGCTTCGTCCGATCCCGTAAAGCCGTAACCCAGTGGTTCAAAAACGCCGGCATCCGATTCCATGGCCAGGATATGGTTTTCGAGCGTGCCGTTCTCTTTCACCATGTCGCGGTAGGCGTTGGCGCCGCGCAGCCCGTTCTCCTCGTTGGTCCACAGTACCACGCGGAGGGTTCGTTTGGGCTGAAGCCCGAGTTCCTTGATGATGCGCAGCGCTTCCCATGCGGCTAGGCATCCACCCGCATCGTCCATTACGCCCTGGCCTACATCCCAGGAGTCGATGTGTCCGCCAAAGACCACAATCTCTTCCGGATTTTCAGATCCTTTTATTTCGGCGATCACGTTTCGTGATTTGGCATCGGGCAGGGTTCGGGCATCCATCTTCAGCAAAACCTTCACGGTCTCGCCGCGGTCACTCAGACGTTGAATCAGGTTGGCGTCTTCCAGGGTGATGGCGGCATGGGGAATTTTTTTCACACCTTCTTCATAGCGTGAGTTGCCGGTATGGGGCGTTTTCATAGAGTAAGGACCTACCGAGCGTATCAGGCTGGCTACGGCTCCCACTTTGGCAGCTTCTACGGCACCGTTTACCCGATAGCGTACCGTCTGTCCATAGGTAGTGAAGTGCACGTTGTAGAGTACGATCTTTCCTTCGGCCTGGTCTGCTTTTTCCTGAAGCTCTTCAAAGCTGTTAACGACCAGTACTTCTGCTTCGATGCCTTCCTCGGGCGTGGCGATGCTTCCGCCCAGTCCCAGCATGGGCAGCTCCTGCCTGCGGGGCGCTGTCATGACAGCCGACTCTTCGCCGCGCACCCAGTGAGGGACCATCACTTCCTGGGTAGACACGTCAAAGCCGTCTTTTTTCATCTCCTCCACGATCCAGTCGATTGACCGTTCCAGGCTTTCCGAACCGCTGAAGCGATGGCCGAAGCGGTCGGCAAAGTAGGCGAGGTAGTCGAAAGAATCTTCATCGTTCATGGCGGCATCGATAATCTGTTGGGCCTCGTCGCTATAAGAGGCGATATCGGATCCCGCATTTTGAGCAGCTGCAGGGCTTGTTATAAGAAGAAAAAGTATGCTGAGAATATATCGGCTGTATTGAATCATGGCGTTGTACTGTCTTTGAGTTAAACGGAAGGCATTAAATAAAAAAAATCGTTGTAAAAATCCCCTAATTGTAACAAAGCTCCCCGAAAATAAAAAAGGCTGCCTCTCAGCAGCCTTCGAAAAATCCGTTCAACCGTCTAGTCCATCGATTTCTGGTTGGTGGCGGCAATCTCCTTATACATCAGGTACTCGTCGGGAGTGGTGTCGGCAAACAGGTAGTTGATCGGATCAACGTCTTGCCTGTTCTTATAAATTTCGTAGTGCAGGTGAGGCCCTTCAACACGGCCGCTGCTTCCGGAAAGCCCTATGACTGCTCCGCGCTTGACCTTGGCTCCGGCACGGATTCCTTTGGCAAAGGCGGAAAGGTGTGCATAGCGGGTTTCGAAACCGTATCCGTGATCGATGATGATCAGCTGGCCGTAGGTTCCTTTTCGTCCGGCAAACCTTATAGTACCGTCGCCCGTGGCATAGACTTCGTCGCCCACATTGGCGCGGAAATCAAGCCCTTCGTGCATCCTTCGATATCCCAGAATAGGGTGGAAGCGCATTCCGTAGCCGCTCAGCAAAATACCCTTTACGGGCTTGATGGCCGGAATATGCTGCATTTTCTCCTTGTTGTCGTTGTAGTAGCTCTTGATATCTTCAAAACTCATTTTCTGGATGTTGATACTGCGTTCCAGGCTTTCCAGGTTTTGGGCCGTCCATTTCAGGATATCGGCTGTCTCCTGGCTGTAGACATCAAAATCGGAATAGACGTCGGCACCACCGGTACCGGCCTTGCGTTCGTCATAAGGGATGGGTTGCATGCCCAGCATCGAGCGGTACAATTCGTTATCGGCTTGGGCCAGTTTGTTTACTTCCTGGTCGAGACCCTGAATTACATCCTTGGTCTTTTGCAGTTGGTTAATCAATTCCTGGTTTTCAGCCTGAAGGGCTATTTCAGCAGGCGTACCTACTGAGGAGGAGAGGAGGGAGATCCCAACACCGGACAAAACCACGCCGCAAAGAATCCAAACACAGGCTGTGAATATGACCCGTTCAAGCGCATTATATTCGACCTGGACAAATTCACAGTTTTCCTGATCGTAGTAATAGTAGTTGTTTAAACCCATGACTCCTT
>CAYWDK010000160.1:0-3909 GCA_964457025.1 uncultured Balneolaceae bacterium
TGCCCGGAAAAAGTGTGAAGGAACTTCAGGAATTAGCCCGGGAGCACGGTATCAAGCCTTCGGGACTGCGGAAGCAGGAACTGGTACGCCGCGTGCGTGAAGCTATGGAGCAGCGAATCAGTGCCCGTGAGCAGTCGAAGCCCGACAGTGATAACGGTGGCAGTGATGATTCGGGCGTACAGCAGGACGGGACCCAGCATACTCAGCCTTATGCACGTCCTGATGATAAGGAAGAACGGAATCCACGAGGAAATTCAGGCCAGTCAAAGTCCAACAACCGAAAAGGCAAAAAGAAGAGTGTACACGATGTACTCCCGGAGTCGGATGCGCCGACGCTGGAAGAGCGCCTGAAAGAGATTGAGCCCGAACTGGGCCCCTACCTGATTAATGAAGGGACTCTTGAGATCTTGCCGGACGGTTACGGATTTTTGCGATCGGTCAACTATAACTACAAGGCCAGCCCGGACGACATCTATGTGTCACCTTCCCAGATTAAACGGTTCCGTCTGAGACAGGGCGACTGCGTGATCGGTATTATCCGTCCTCCCAAAGTAGGAGAGCGGTATTTTGCCCTGTTACGTGTTGACGGCGTGAACGGCAAGATCCCTCATGATATGGACAACCGGGGCGATTTTGAAGACCTCTTGCCCATCTATCCCAACCAGCGGTTCCAGCTGGAGCATAAGTCCAATGAGTACACTACCCGGGTTATCGACCTTTTTGCACCGCTCGGCAAGGGACAGCGCGGACTTATCGTGGCACAGCCCAAGACGGGTAAGACCACCATTTTGCGCAATATCGCCAATGCCGTCAACGACAACAACCCCGAGACCAAGGTCATCATCCTGCTTATCGACGAGCGGCCTGAAGAGGTGACGGAGATGGAGCGTACTGTTGAGAATGCAGAAGTGGTTGCTTCCACTTTTGACGAGAAGCCGGAGAACCATATCGGCCTTTCCGAGATTGTATTTGAAAAAGCCAAGCGCCTTGTCGAGAGCGGCCATGATGTGCTCTTGCTGATGGACTCCATCACCCGCCTGGCACGGGCCTACAACATCTGTGCCCCCAGTTCAGGCCGGACCATGTCGGGCGGTGTGGATTCGGAAGCGCTGAAGGCGCCGCGCCAGCTGTTCAGTTCGGCGCGTAATATCGAGAACGGCGGAAGCCTTTCGATACTTGCCACGGCACTGGTACAGACCGGCTCCCGCATGGACGATCTTATTTTTGAGGAATTCAAGGGTACGGGTAATATGGAAGTGGTGCTCGACCGAAACCTTTCCGACCGCCGCATCTTCCCGGCTATCGACATCTTCAAGAGCGGGACCCGGCGTGAAGAGCTTATCGTACCGGATGCCGAGCGCGAAAAAGTGGTACTGTTGCGCCGTTATCTCAACCGTATGAACGCTTTCGAGGCGATGGAATTTCTGCTCGACAAGATGAAAGGCACCAAAGATAACGAGGAGTTTCTTATCTCCATGAACAAGGAGTGACGGTAGTCCTTATCCCTTCTTTTTATAGACGGCATTGAACATTTCTCTCCAGCTTTCCCCCTCGTCCATAGAAATTTCTATGATTTGCCGGACATCACCGTTTCCCATCGGGACCAAGGTTGTACGATCCAGATAGGGTTGCCCCTGGGGAGTGACGACCGTGCCCTGGAAGCGTATGGTCCCGTTGTCAAGAGTTTCGATGTGAGTTTTTTCCTTTACCCCGCCCGGCCGGAAAGGGTTGGGCGTAACCCATACCTGCTTCCATCGTTCTTCGGTGGGATGATAGTAGAACAGGCTTTTGCCTTGCCCTCCGCGTGCATCCTGCCAGTGTTCCATAATGGCGCATCCGTCCAGGATCTTTTCTATGCGATTGGTGCCTACTTGGGTGTCGCCTGCAAAAACATCCCATTCTCCCACCCAAAAATCGAGCGTTTCAAAAGCAGGGTTTTCCATGCAACCCTGGGCATATGAAGCCTGAGTGAAAAAGAGGGTTGAGAAAGCAATCAAAAATAGCATTCGGGATCTCATGGCTTTATTTATTTGGTTGAAGGTACGGAGTCGTCAAACAGAAGCGTATCCAGAGAGTACTTGCCCGGGCCCAGCATCATGATGCTTACCATAGCCGAAAGGTAAAGATAAGCCATCTCTTTTTGGCCGAAAGGATCCCCGGCATGAAAGACGAAGAGAGCCACGATAAAGTTGCAAAGGACGGGGATAAGCGACAGGCGCGTCAATAGTCCGGCAGCTACTGTCAGCCCGAAAATAAATTCGGCGGTGCCGGCTAGCATCATGGAAGTGCCGGCTCCGATACCCAGGGGATCAGGAAAGCCGGATGCACCTACCAGCGCACCCCTGAAGGTGGGCCAGCCGTGATTAATGGCTAATGACAAGCCGAAAAGGAGCCTTACGGCCAGTTTGCCGAAAGCTTCCAGTTCGGATTGATAACGACCGCCAAACAAAAACGTAGTGAAAAAACGTTGCATAAGGGGTAAAAACTTTTGAATTAGTCAGTTGATTTATAAGCCTAAAGCCTATTTTCCAACCTCCAACCTCAAAACTGGAATGTATAGGTATATTTCAACAAGAGAGTCCTGTTATCGGAGACCGGCAAGCGCGGGTCAAATTGTCCGCGACCGGTGTTGAAGCCTTCGTTGTAGACCAGCCAGAGGTCGTTTCCTTCGGCAAAGTTGTACCGGAGCCGGATGTTCGCCAATACGATATCCCGGATGTTGTTGAACTGGATAAAACTTTGAGCCGAAAAGTGTGTGTTGAGCGAATAAAGTGAACGCAGCCGGACAACATGCGATGTGAATTCCTGGTCGCGGTCGGGGAAGGCAATTTTATTCAGGGTATAGGTTGCCCCCAGCTCCAGATGTCCGGAGGCGTTCCAGGTAGGGCCGATGTTGAAGGTGATTTTATTTCCGTCAAAGAAAGAGCCGATTTCCAGGTTGGCGTTGCCCCTCAGCAGGTAACCGGGGGTGGTGTAGAAGTCCAGTCCGAAAGTGTACCAGCTGTATCTCCCGACCGGCACCCCGGTATTTTCGGAAAGCGTAATCGGAACCGGGAGGTCTTCGAAACTGAGGTTTTGCCAGATAACACCTCCGTTTCCACTCTTGAATTCGTACAGGAAGACCGTACTGGTACTAATGGACTCGGCGATTTTATCCTCATTCCGAAAACGTGTGCTGTTCCATACCAAGAACCGGTAGCTGCGCAAGGGCGACCCTTCGCCGGGCAGCCAGCCGTGCGAGATTTCAGCGGTTACAGAGCTGAAGTTGCGTGCGGTAATAAAGCCGAGATCCGGCGTATAGTTTTTTCCCGACCAGATTCCGTCGATATAGTAACCGATCCCTTCCAGCCTGGAACGCTCGAGGCGGGCACGAAAACGTCCGGTGCCGAGCCCCCATCCGCTCTCATCGTCGTAGGTTTGCGCCCAGCGCAGGATAAGATAGTCGTCAGGCGTGAGCTGGATGCCCGCATCGGTGCCGTAGCCGATATTTGCGCTCCCGTCGGCTCCCAGCCTGTGGGTATAGATGCCTCCGATGAAGGAGTTCTGGTTGAGAAAGCCTCTCCTGAAGCGGAATACCCCGAAATTCTCGGAAGGGAGGTTGGGGCTGTGGGCCGTTTGCATATTGAGGAGGCCGATGTCCCAGGCCCCGGCGCGTCCGGTGATTCGCCCGCCTCCCCATATGGGAACCGGATTCCCTTGGCTGTCCAACCCGATCCTCCGGCTGAAGAAGAGCGAGGTTCGGCCTCCGGTATCGAATTCGAAGATGCCGGACCGTTCCTGGAAGAACTGTCGCTTCTCGGGAAAGAAAAGTGGGAAACGGCCCAGGTTGACCTGCTCGTTATCGGCCTCTACTTGGGCAAAGTCGGTGTTGACGGTGAGGTCGAGTGTAAGGTCGTTGGTCAGCGAGTA
>CAYWDK010000161.1:0-3908 GCA_964457025.1 uncultured Balneolaceae bacterium
GAGGTTCGCGTTCTTGCTTTGGTGAACGAAGCCAAGCAGGAAGAGGCGAAAGAAGCCGGCGCAGATCATGTTGGCCTCGACGATTATATCAAAAAAATTGAAGAAGGATGGACCGACATCGACGTGATTGTCGCTACTCCCGATGTAATGGGTAAGATCGGTAAGCTGGGACGGGTTCTTGGCCCGCGCGGCTTGATGCCGAACCCCAAGAGTGGCACGGTTACCAACGAAGTTGGCGACGCTATCAAAGAAGCCAAAGCCGGTAAGATCGATTTCCGTGTTGACAAATACGGGATCCTTCACGCATCGGTAGGCAAGGTAAGCTTTGATGCCAGCGAACTTCGTGAGAATGCGATGGAATTCCTGAGAACCGTAATGCGCCTGCGACCTGCATCCGCCAAAGGATTGTATATCAAAAGCGCGTATATGAGTTCGACAATGGGACCGAGCATTCAACTGAGTCGTTCATCTATAATTTCCGTTTAGGAACCCAAAAAGAGGAAATTAGACAATGCCAACATTAGAACAGAAGAAAGAGGTTGTCAAGGAGATTACCGAAAACCTGCAAAATGCCGGTGCCGTTTACGTCACCAACTTTTCGGGTATGTCGGTTTCTGAGATGAACAACCTCCGTGGCGAATTCTTCAAAGGCAACATCAAATACGGGGTGTACAAGAATACCCTGATGAAACGAGCCATGGACGAAGTGGGAGGTTTTGAAGATCTCTATCCTCACCTTGTCGAGCAAAATGGTTTCGCCTTTGTAGGAGAAGAGCATGCCGCACCGGCCAAAGTGCTGAAGAAGTTTATTGAAGACAACAACAAGCCGAAGTTCAAGGCCGCCCTTATCGACGGAGATTATTACGGTGAGGACGAGCTGGAAACCCTGGCTTCCATGAAATCGAAGAGCGAAGTTATCGGAGACATTATGGGTCTCTTGCTTGCTCCCGTTTCCAATGTTGTCAGTGCGCTGCAGGCTCCCGGCCGCAATATTGCCGGCGCTGTTGAAACCATCGCCGAAAAAGGCGAAGCATAAATCACACCACACTAACAGAATTTTCAATACATAAAGATCAATCGGAGAAATAAAAATGGCTGACGTTAAAGAAATAGCTGAACAACTAGTCAACTTGACTGTCAAAGAAGCTAACGAACTTGCAAAGGTTCTTGAAGAAGAATACGACATCAAACCCGCAGCTGCTACTGCAGTTGTTGCCGGCGGTGCTGCCGGTGGCGGCGAAGGCGGCGGTGAAGAACAAACTGAATTTGATGTTGTTCTCAAATCTGCCGGCGAGAAGAAAATCGCCGTTATTAAGGAAGTTCGCGGCATTACCGGTCTTGGCCTGAAAGAAGCCAAAGAACTGGTTGACGGTGCACCCAACCCGATCAAAGAAGGTGTTGCCAAAGCCGAAGCTGAAGAGCTCAAGTCTAAGCTTGAAGAAGCTGGTGCGGAAGTAGAACTGAAGTAACCGGTTCTTTTCAGCAATCAATTTGTCACTAGCCAATGCCGTAAAACCGGTATTGGCTATTGGCGTCTATTTGTATACCGAATTTTACCCGCCTCAGGCGGCTGTAACGGTATTCAGGCTCATCACCACCAATTAACTTTTAAGGAGAGTTCCTTTGAGTAAAAAAAGTAAAATGGAGAAAATCCCCTTTACCGATCGTTTAACATTTGCCAGCACTGAACATGTTCTCGATTATCCCGATTTTCTCGACATTCAGTTGAAATCATTCGGAGAATTTACCCAGCTGGATATCGCTCCCGAAGACCGCATGAACCAGGGTCTTCAGAAAATCTTCAATGAGAACTTCCCTATTCAAGATTCCAGGGAAACCCATATTCTGGAGTTCATCCACTACAGCGTGGATACTCCCAAGTACAGCATGAAAGAGTGCCAGGAACGCGGACTTTCCTATGCCGTTCCTCTGAAGGCGAAACTGCGTCTCTCCGCAGTTGATGACGACGACGAAGCAACAGAAACCATCGAACAGGAAGTGTTTCTGGGCGACCTGCCCTGGATGACCGACCGCGGTACTTTCATCATTAATGGTGCCGAGCGTGTGATCGTGAGCCAGCTACACCGTTCTCCGGGCGTCTTTTTCGGCCAGAATGTACACCCCAACGGCACGCAGCTGTATAATGCCCGCGTGATTCCGTTCAAAGGTTCCTGGATTGAATTTTCCACGGATATCCGCGACGTACTGTGGGCTTATATCGACCGCAAGAAGAAGGTCCCTGCTTCCACGCTGCTGCGTGCACTCGGATATTCTACCGACGAAGAGATTTTCAGTCTCTTTGAGCTTTCCGAAGAGGTGGAATTCAGTACCAAGAAAGAATTCAAGAAAAAACTGGTCGGCAAACGTCTGGCTACCGACATCGTAGTTGAGAAGATGGAAGAGGTAGTGGATGATGAAACCGGCGAGGTGACTGAAGCACTGAACCGTGAACTGCTGCTGGAACGCGACCATGAATTGACCGAAGACGATTACGGTCTGATCAAGGAAGCGGATGTGGAGAAGGTTCATGTACAGACCATGGAGCCTGAAGAATCCGAGCGCTCCGTGATGATGAACACTCTCCGCAAAGACAATACTCACAGTACCGAGACGGCGCTGGGCGAAATCTACAAGCAGATCCGTACCGGCGAGATGCCTGATCCGGAGACTGCCCGACAGGTGCTTGAGCGTCTGTTCTTCAGCGACAAGAAGTACGACCTCGGCGAAGTGGGCCGTTACCGCCTGAACAAACGCCTGAAGCAGGAAGTGGATATGGATATCCGCTATCTGGTGAAAGAAGATATTGTGGCGATTGTCAAGGAGGTAATCCGCCTCAAGAATATGAAATCACAGGTCGATGACATCGACCACCTGAGCAACCGCCGGATCCGAACCATCGGCGAACAGCTGGGACAGCAGTTTAGCATCGGCCTTGCCCGCATGTCGCGCACCATCAAGGAGCGAATGAATTCGCGGGATGCCGAGCAGCTGACGCCGCAGGACCTGGTGAACGCGCGAACCATCTCAAGCGTCATCAACACTTTCTTCGGTACCAACCAGCTTTCGCAGTTTATGGACCAGACCAACCCGCTGGCAGAACTGACCCACAAGCGACGTATGTCGGCTCTGGGTCCGGGAGGTCTTACCCGTGAACGTGCCGGTTTCGAGGTACGTGACGTTCATTACACGCACTATGGACGCCTCTGCCCGATTGAGACACCGGAAGGTCCGAATATCGGCCTTATCTCCTCGCTTTGTATCCACGCCAAGGTCAACGACTTTGGATTCATCGAGACGCCCTATCGCAAGGTGAAGGACGGCAAGGTGACCAAGGATATCGAATACCTTAGCGCCGAGCAGGAAGACGAGACGGTCATTGCACAGGCCAACGCGCCCATCGACAAGAAAGGGCAGTTCAAGAACGACAGTATTTTCTCGCGATTCCGTGACGGCAACTACCAGCTGGCCAGCCCCGATGAGATCGGTTATATGGATGTTTCCACCAACCAGATTACATCCCTGGCTGCCGCGCTGATTCCCTTTATCGAGCACAACGACGCCAACCGTGCCCTGATGGGCTCGAACATGCAGCGTCAGGCCGTGCCGCTGCTTCGTCCCGAAGCCCCTGTTGTGGGTACCGGACTGGAGCACCGTGCCGCCAAAGACTCCCGCGCCATCATTACCGCGGAAGGAGAAGGTGAAGTGGTTTACGTAAGCTCTACCGAAATCCGCGTGAAGTACAAGCGGACCGAAGAAGAGCAGCTTACCTACTTCGACGAAGGAATCAAGACCTACAAGCTGACCAAATTCGAACGCACCAACCAGGATACCACCATCAATCAGAAACCGATCGTCGATGTGGGCGATAAGGTGGTTGAAGGTCAGACCCTGGCCGACGGTTGTTCTAC
>CAYWDK010000162.1:0-3879 GCA_964457025.1 uncultured Balneolaceae bacterium
AAGAGAAAGACAACACCATACACTGTTCGTTCTGCGGGCGCAACAGCCATGAAGTGAACAGTATGGTTGCCGGCCCCAACGATGTATATATCTGCGACCGCTGTGTATCCGATGCTTCGGGTATCGTTAAGAGTGATCTGGCATCCATGGCCAAGAAGCGGGAGGAGAAGTACAAGCCCCTTCTCAAGCCGGCCGAAATAAAATCCCGCCTCGACGAATACGTGATCGGGCAAGAAGGGGCAAAGAAGACGTTGTCCGTGGCTGTATATAACCATTACAAGCGTATCAGCTCGGATCTGGACGACTCCAACGACGATACCGAAGTGGAAAAGAGTAACATCATCCTGCTCGGCCCCACCGGTTGCGGTAAGACATTGCTTGCACGTACACTTGCCAATATCATTGACGTACCGTTTACAATTGCCGACGCTACCGTACTCACCGAAGCCGGTTATGTGGGCGAAGACGTGGAGAGCATCCTCTCCAGCCTGCTTCAGGCCGCTGATTACGATGTAGAACGGGCCAAGCGCGGTATAGTCTATGTGGACGAAGTGGACAAGGTTGCCCGCAAAAGCGACAACCCCTCTATCACAAGGGATGTGTCCGGCGAAGGCGTTCAACAGGCGCTGCTAAAGATTCTGGAAGGCACAGTGGCCAATATACCGCCCAAAGGGGGGCGTAAACATCCCGAACAGAGTTTCATACAGGTAGATACTTCCAATATCCTTTTTATTTGCGGCGGGGCTTTCAGCGGACTGGAAGAGATTATCGCCAAACGCCTTTCGGTCAGTTCTATGGGTTTCCATACCTCGGAGCAGGTCAAATTCGACAAAGACGATCCCGATATTTTTACCAATGTGGAGCCGGAAGACCTGCAGCGTTACGGTTTGATTCCCGAACTTATCGGCCGCCTTCCCGTAATTTCCGGCCTGCACCAGCTTTCCAAGAGTGCCATGATCGATATCCTTGTTAAGCCCAAGAATTCTCTCGTCAAGCAGTATAAGAAACTGTTCAAGATGGAGGGTGTTGAGCTTGTTTTCGAAGAAGATGCGATGGATATCATAGTAGATAAGGCGCTGAAACGAAAGACCGGTGCCCGCGGACTGCGATCCATTATGGAGTCGGCTATGCTCGACATCATGTTTACGCTTCCCTCCATGAAAAATATTGAGCGGTGCGTGATTACCAAAGAGACTATAGAAGATAACGCACCGCCGGTTTACGAGAAGCGGAAAGCTTCGGCTTAGGTTCCAGGGCTTTTGCAAAAGGCATCATCCATCATACGGTGATGCCTTTTTTTATTGGAAACCATGATTATTTGGGGAATTTTATAGATTATAAGTTTCGCGACCGCCAAGCGTTCATGAAAGCCCATGAAATATTACCTGACGTCAAATAGAATCAACATTGTCCTGATTTGCTTTTTGATACTTCTGGGGATCGGTTCGTTTGCCTATAACCAGTACCTGATCAACCAGATGCTGAAGCAGGAGCGTAACAGCGTGGAACTGTGGGCCAAAGCCATCGAATATACCAGCAATCCGGTTCAGGAGGAGATCAGCCGCAAGCTGCTCATCGCGGCCTCCCGCCTCAAGAACAACCCCACGGTTTCCGACAGCACCATACAGATGATCGAGGATGCGGAATCGGACCGCACTTCCCAGAATTTCGTAGCCAGCGAGATCCTGCTTAACGAAGAACGGGCCCAGGTGCCTACCATTATTGTGGATGAGCGCGGAGAGATTATTCTCTCCAATCACGTGGAAGAAGAGCTGAACGACGAACTGATCAGCAAATTCGCGGCCATGCACCCGCCCATCGAGATCAGGTTGGGCAACGACCGCTACTATCAGATGCAGTATGTCTATTATGGGGAAAGTCCCACGGTACAGCTGTTGAGGTATTTTCCCTACATCCAGCTGAGCCTGCTGGCGCTGTTGCTGGGCATTGCCTATGTGAGTTACCGCACCATCACCAAGTCGGAGCAGTCCAATCTCTGGGTGGGTATGACCCGTGAGGCGGCTCACCAGCTGGGCACGCCGCTCTCAAGCCTTTACGGATGGATAGAACTGCTCAGGGAAGAAAAGAAGGATGACGACTTCACACAGAAAATATGCCGGGAGCTCGAAAACGACATAAGCCGGCTGAGGGGCGTGGCCGAGCGGTTTAATAAGATCGGTTCCGAGCCCGAATTGAAACAGCAGCGCATCGAGCCGCTGCTCGACCAGGTGATCGACTATATGGAGCGCAGGCTTCCGCAGCTGGGAAAAAATGTTGAGGTGCGGCGGCAGATCGATACTCACTTGAAAGCCAAGGTAAACCCCGAGCTGTTCCAGTGGGCGATCGAGAACCTGATCAAGAATGCCATGGATGCGATCAATTCTACCAAGAAAGGTGCTTATGTTTCTATTCATGTACATCGCATCGAAAACGAGTTGATGATCGACATCGAAGATTCCGGCATCGGTATTGAAAAGAAATTCCATACCGAAGTGTTCAAGCCGGGCTACAGTTCCAAGAAGAGGGGATGGGGCCTCGGCTTAAGCCTGACCAAGCGCATCATCGAAGATTACCATAAGGGAGACATCTTTGTGCTGCGTTCGGAACCTGACAAAGGCACGACGATGCGAGTAGTACTAAAGCTGGAAGAGAAAGCCTAGGGCAATGCTGAGTGTTAAATGCTCAATGTTAAGTATAAAAACCTATTTAACATTCAACATTGAGCATTTAACATTACTAGTCTGGCTTGTAGCCGCGTTTTTCAGCGTACTCCATCAGTTGTGACTTGAGGAGGTTTCTGCCACGGTGCAGTCGGGAACGGATGGTACCGATGGGCACATCCAGCATATTGGCAATCTCTTCGTAGGTAAAGCCTTCCACATCACACAGCAAGACGACGGTACGGAAATCTTCCGGCAGCTCTTCAAGTGCGTTGGAGATGTCGTCGTCGATCAGCTCGCGGAACATGCGGTCTTCCAGGTCGGATGTATCGGTACGGTCGGCCCGGATGGTTTCGTAGAAGGATGAAACCTCATCGTAGTCGACCTGGTTGGGCTGCTTCGACTTCTTGCGGTAGTTGTTGATGTAGGAGTTCTTAAGGATACGGAACAGCCAGGCCTTGGCATTGGTACCTTTCTCATAGCTGCTGAAAAAGCGAAAGGCTTTCACAATGGTGTCCTGCACCAGATCCTCGGCATCATTGGGATCGGAAGTAAGGCGAAGCGCAAAATTGTACATAGCATCCAGATGAGGAATAATCTCCTCTTCAAAATCTTCCTGCTTCCGGATTTCATCTTTGGTTAATTCGGCCATCCCGTGGACTAGCTGTTTGCTAAATCAGTAATAATTATCGAGACGTTATTTCTTAAAAAATAGTTGTCTCCGTTACACTTAAGTATAACGATAACATTATAGTAATTCAGTTATTAAAACTTTAATAGATAGTATTGATGCCTTTGGTAACAAATTTCTAACCGAACTCAATTAAAAAAGTTCATATGAAGGTTTGTTGAAGAGAAAATACCCTCAGATCTACATATAGGCTACTATCATCAGGTCGTAGATGGCGTGGGTCCAGGCCGCCATACCGAAGCCCCGCCAGATATAGACGGCATTGAGTGCGAGCCCGAAGAGGAAACGGAAGAGGAAAGAGCCGAAATTGAAGGGGTCGCCGAGGGCACCGACATAGTGAACCGCACTGAATATGAGCGCCGCCAGGATCATGGCCACGGTATAGCTGATCCATTGCTTGCTAAAGATGAATTTGAACAGGAACAGTAATGCCGAAACCAGTATGACCCGAAAGAAAAGCTCTTCATACAGCCCGGCACCCAGCGAAAGGGCCAGCTGCTGGAGGGTGGTCAGTGACTCGACCGTCTC
>CAYWDK010000163.1:0-3850 GCA_964457025.1 uncultured Balneolaceae bacterium
ACCATCCTCCCGGGCGTGACCCGCGACTCGGTGATCACCCTGGCCCGCAGCTGGGGCATGGAGGTGGAAGAGCGCAAACTGGCCATGACCGAAGTGGTGGAAGCGGCTCACAAGGGCACCCTGCAGGAAGTATTTGGCGCGGGAACGGCTGCTGTTATCTCACCGGTAAAAGAGATCCGTCATCACGGTGAACTGCTCACGCCTATCGAACAAAACCGAGGGCCCGTGGGGCAAAAACTCTACGATACCATCTACGGCATTCAGCGCGGCCGCATCGACGACCCCTTCGGCTGGGTGCATCCCGTTAAAGTGGGCTAGAAGCTGGAAGGTAGAGGCTGGAGGTTCGAGTACCCACGCACTTTGTAAAAGTACCATCCCACTGTTTACTGCTAACTGATCACTGTTCACTGAAAAGCCGGTCTCCAGTTAACAAATCAATATCCCTTTCCCTTATCTATCTTATTAAGCGGCTTCATCCCCGATAAGACACGCTTATAGTTCTCAATGAGCTGTTCGGCCACTTCCTCCGGCGGAGTCAGGCTGGAGACGTGCGGGGTGAGCATGATATTATCGCGATTCCAGAAGGGATGACGGTCGGGCAGAGGCTCTTCCGAAAAGACATCGAGCATGGCACCTTCCATCCAGTCCTTATCCAGTGCGTAGATCAAATCTTCTTCGACAAGGTGTTCGCCGCGGGCCACGTTGATCAAGTAGGCCGGTTGGTCGAGTTTTTTGAAAAGTTCCAGGTCAAGGATGCCTTCGGTCTCGTTGGTGAGCGGCAGCAGACAGGCAAGCACGGTAGTTTGAGAAAGAAAGGCCTCCAGCTCTGCTTCGCCTGCAAAACTCTCCACGCCTTCAATATCCTTCTTCGAGCGGGACCATCCCCGGACACGGTAGCCCAATTCGGCCAGCTGTTCGGCAACAGGCCGGCCCAGTTTGCCCAGCCCCATCACACCGATCGTGAAATCTTCGGGAGCCCTGTTGGGATGCATTTCCCAAAGGCCCTCCTGTTTTTGTTGCATATAAGTGAGCGTATTTCGCTGGTAGTTGAGTACGGCATTGAGTACGTACTCTTTCATCTGCCGGACCAGTGAGGGGCATACCACCCGGCAGATCTCCACGCTCTCCGGAAGGGTGTCATCCCGCAGGATATGGTCTACGCCGGCACCCAGCGAGGAGACTGCTTTCAGGTTGGGGAAGGAGTCCAGGCTGTGTTTGGGATGGTTCCAGCTTACGGCGAACTGCACTTTCTGCTTGTCGGTTACCTCCGGCCAGATCTCCACATCCAGATTGGGATCGGCTTTCAAGAGGGCTTCCTTCCATGGTTTCATCTCCCGGTCGGGGGCAATCAGCAATAACGACATAGGTTCTTTTTGATAGTGAGTGGTCCGCTTTTGTTGAAGGGCAAAATATTATTAAAAATACTTCATTGCAGATATCCTATTTCTCCGTAATATTCGTTTTTAACTCTACAATTTTCTGATCAACCTGCAATTGAAATCAGCCATTCCCCTTCATATTGAACCACAGCCGGACGAAACGACCTGCGGGCCGACCTGTCTGCATACGATCTACGACTATTACGGAGACACCATGCCGCTGCAGCAGCTGATCGGAGAGGTCAACCGGCTGGAAGGGGGAGGGACGCTCGGCGCCATGCTGGCCAACCACGCTTTGAGGAGAGGCTATGATGCCACGATTTATACCTACAACCTGACGGTTTTCGACCCCACCTGGTTCGGGCACGAATCCTTTTATATCAAAAACAAGCTGAAGCAGCAGCTTGAGTATAAGCAGGGGGGCAAACTTAAGGCTGTGACCGAAGCCTATTCAGAATTTCTGGATTTGGGAGGAGTGCTGAAGTATGAAGAGCTGAACACGGCACTGATCAGAAAGTACCTCAAAAAAAGCATCCCGCTCATCGCCGGACTCAGCGCCACCTATCTCTATGGCAGTATGCGTGAATATGGAGAAGACGAAGCCTATGACGACCTTCGGGGTGAGCCTGCGGGGCATTTCGTGGTGCTGCACGGCTATGATCCCAAGACACGTTGCGTTTCGGTGGCCGATCCCATCCGTGATAACCCGTTGGGCAGCGGTAACAGCTACGACATCAGTATTGCCCGTGTGATTAATTCCATTTTGTTGGGTATTGTTACCTACGATGCGAATCTAATTGTAATTACGCCTTCAAAAGAGGAAGGCCGCTCTTAGGATCTCATGAAGAATCTGGTTGTCGTTAACAATCCCAAAAACTGGTCGCTGGATATCCCGGGGGTGGATGTCGTTTCGGCTAATGCCTACCTGACCGACTCCGCCTATGTAAAACTGCGCGGGGCCAAGGTATTCAACCTCTGCCGCTCATACCGCTATCAGAGCATCGGCTATTATGTATCGCTGCTGGCTGAGGCGCGCGGCCACCGTCCGCTGCCCAGCGTGCTCACCATCCAGGATTTCAAGTCGCAGACCATCGTCCGTTTTGTCTCGGAGGATCTGGATGAAATCATCCAGAAAAGTCTGAAGCCGATCCAGGGTGAAAAATTTACCCTGAGTATCTACTTCGGCCGGAATCTTGCGCGCAGATACGATCGGCTGAGCCACCACCTATTCTCACAATTCCAGGCGCCTATGCTGCGTGCCCAATTCATGCGGGCCGGCGGACACTGGAATCTGCAGTCCATCGGGCCAGTGGCATCCAACGAGATCCCCGCCGAACACCGCGATTTTGTCATTCAGGTGGCACGGGAATATTTCGAGCGCCGCCGCCCTGCTATTATCAAAAAGGAGGAGACCCGTTTTGACCTGGCCATCCTGCGGAATCCCGAAGAGAAGCATCCGCCCTCGGACGAGCGCGCCATCCAGAAGTTTATCAAAGCCGCTGAAAACCTGGATTTTTATGTGGAGTTGATCGGCAAGGACGACTACGGACGTCTGGCCGAATTCGACGCGCTTTTCATACGAGAGACCACCAGTGTGAATCACCACACCTACCGTTTCTCCAGACGGGCTGCCGCCGAAGGGCTGGTAGTGATCGACGATCCCGAGTCTATCCTGAAATGTACCAATAAGGTGTATCTGGCCGAACTGCTGAACCGGAACAACATCCCGGCCCCGAAGACGCTTATTGTCAGCGAGGAGCTTAGCGGCCTGGTCAAAACCGAATTGGGGCTGCCCTGCATCCTGAAACAGCCCGACAGCTCTTTCTCCCAGGGCGTGGTAAAAGCCGACAACGAGCAGGAACTGAAAGAAGCCCTCGATACTCTCTTCGATACGTCGGATCTGCTCATCGCCCAGGAATTTCTTCCCACGGACTTCGACTGGCGGGTGGGTATCCTGAACCGGAAGCCCATCTACGTCTGCAAATACTTTATGGCGCGCAAGCACTGGCAGATCTACGAGCGTTCGGCCTCGGGCAAAACCTATGAGGGCAGAGGCGAGACCCTGCCGGTAGAGGAGGCTCCCAAACATGTGCTGGAAACCGCACTCAAAGCCGCCAACCTGATCGGCGACGGCCTGTATGGGGTGGATCTGAAGCAGGCCGGCAACAAGGTTTATGTAATTGAGATTAACGATAATCCAAGCATCGAAGCGGGAGTGGAGGACGATGTGATGAAAGACGGGCTTTACCGTCTGGTGATGGAAGAATTCCTGAGACGCATCGAATTAAAAAAAGAGAGGAGCAACAAATCGACGTCGAAATGAAAAATCCCGGCCCTTACCACCTTTTTGAGGTGTTCGGTATTGAACTGGAGTATATAATCGTTGACTGCGATACGCTGGATATCAAACCGGTCACGGACAAGGTGCTTTATGACATCGCAGGGTCGTATGTCAACGAAGTGGAGCGCGG
>CAYWDK010000164.1:0-3839 GCA_964457025.1 uncultured Balneolaceae bacterium
GATTGATGAGTTCTCCCGATTCTACATGTCCCTGGTTCATGGCATCCTCCGTTTTTGTTAGAAATCCTTGTACCAAGATGCTGAAACAACTTAAGCATGACAAATGATAAAATTGATCCTATATCAGATAACTCCCCGCAAAAAAGATGACGTAGATGGCAACCAGCACTGCGCCGGATGAGCGGCTGACCTTTCTGCGGTACATCCGGTAGGTAACGAAGAGGACGGTAAGCAAGGTGATCGGGATATGGAATTGCAGCACCTCGGGGCTGACCGGCAGTGGCTGTATGAGCGCCATGATCCCGGCATTGAACAAAAAGAAGGCGAGTATGGAGCCGGCCACATTTCCGTAACTGATATCGGGTCTTCCCTTCATTGCGGCGGGCAGCTCGCGTGCCAGCTCCTCAATGCTGACCAGCAGCGCCAGAATGGTCATGCCGAAGACAGTTTCGCTGAGTCCCATAGCTCCAATGATGCTTTCCGAGCCGCGTATCACCAGCTCGCTGCCGGCGATGATGGCAAGGAGCGAGACAGCCAGCAGCCCGATGGCTTTCCATTTTGGGATGGGTTTTTCTTTCTCAAGCACTTCGGCTACTTCGCCGCCGGCCTTGATATCGATGCCCTGCGCACTCTGGACGACCAGCCAGAAGATTGACATACCGAAGGCGGCCAGCAGGATGAAGCCGTCGGGGCGGGAGAGCACGCCGTCCACACTTAGCGCGGAGACCAGGATGACGGAGATTACCGGAACGGCCAGCACCTCTTTGGGCGCTTCCTTAAACTCCATGGGAGCGATCATGGCGGTGATGCCGAAAGCGAGAGCGATGGCCACCATAGCCGCCCCGAAAATAGTGCCGAGCGCAATGCCGAAGGCGCTCTCAAAAGATGCGACGCTCCCCAAAGCGAGGTTCTCGGGATCGAAGCCGATGAAAACCACGCTGATGATAAAGGCCGATACGCCCATCGCGATGGAAGTGGCGACGGTACCCTCCACCAGCTTCTCGGAGAAATAGAGGAGGAGGGCAAGTCCGGCTATGAAAAGTGCGATGGATGTAAGCATGATGCCCCTATATAATCAGCTTCACGCTCATCTTCAAACGGCACGGCTTTGATAGTTTGTTTTCCGTGTAAAAAAACGTTGGTTAGCCGGCACTTGGCCGGGCTGGAAATCCTTGCTTAGTTCTATCAGGCGGTTATATAAGGCATCTTCTTGGGGAGGGTCGAGAGTGGTATTGCTTTCGCGTAATTTATAAATAAAGACGGTACTCAATTCAAAATCCAATATAGGTATCTCTGAAACTATCTGAATTTTTATTGAACCTTTTCATTTTCTTTTCGACTACACTGACAAAGATGAAGGTACGACACCAACATATTGAAGATGAAGAGCTGGTAAGGCTATATCAAAACGGCCAAAAGGATGCTTTGAAGCTGCTTATTAAGCGGTTTCATCCCAAACTGGTTAAATCTCTCAGACACTATACACGAAGCCGGGAGCCGGTTGAAGACCTGGCTCAGGAGTGCTGGTACTCCATTATCAGCCAGCTGGGGGAAGTAAGTATACACATCAGTTTTGATGCCTGGGCGCTCTGTATCGCAAGGCGACGAGCTATAGACTGGATACGGGAGCAGCAGCGCAGCAGGAATCACAGACAGGCCATGCAGAAAGAAGCGACGGAAGTACAGGGTACAGATATGGAAAAAGAAAGGGATGAAAAGCTGCTTCGCGAAATTCAGGCAGGCATCCTGAAACTGCCGGCAACCCAGCGCATTGTCTTGAATATGTTCTACAGGGAAGGTTTAAACCTTCATGAAATTGCAGAAATACTGGGCATATCGGAGGGGACCGTCAAGTCGCGTCTGTTCTATGCCCGTGAAAAACTTAAAGAAATCATTACCAACAAATCGGAGAATAGCCATGAAACAGATCAATAAAGAAGAAATTGACAAACTGATTGCAGAAAGCCTGAATGAAAGTGAGGCTGAATTCTATAACAGCCTCGAAGAGCCCGGGGTTTTTAAGATGTGGTTTGGCCTGTATACGGGTAAGCTCGGCTGGTGGGCCATACTTGTAACCTTTATGCAATTGATATTTACCGCACTGGCATTTTACCTGGGATACCTATTCTTCACGGCCGAAGAGACCGAACTGATGATCCGCTATGGCGGGGGATTGCTGATAGCCATGCTTTTTACCCAAATGCTAAAACTGTGGCACTGGATGCAGATGGATAAAAACTCCATACTGCGGGAAATAAAGCGATTGGAGTTTCAGGTTGCTGTCCTGATGGAAAAAACAGCAAGCCGTTAACGGCATTACTCCTTCAGCTTTTAAAGATGATAACCAAAACAGGTTGGAGAAATGAAAGGCCGGTGGAAGCAGGTGCGCAACAAATCTTTGATGAAATTGCTTCCTGGCTCTGGCCGGCTTTTCTATTTCTCTGTCATCTCAATCGGCTCTTCACACCCCACCATATTTTGTGTATCTTTGGCATTCGTTAATGGCACGCGGATAAAACGGATACGGCAGTTTTTCGCTGTTCAGTGATAATTCTTTTTCCGTGAACAACCGTTTCATCTGTCGCAACGTGTTCCATTAATCCGAATATACATTCTAATGACAACCAGGATTTAAGAAAGTAATTAGATGCACTCGTACGACCCGCAGCAGATAGAGACCAAATGGCAAGAGTACTGGCAGGAACAGAAGACCTTCAAGACGCCGGAGGGCCATGACAAGCCCAAATATTATGTGCTGGATATGTTTCCCTATCCCAGCGGTTCCGGCCTGCATGTGGGTCACCCGGAGGGCTATACCGCCACCGATATCGTGGCCCGCTACAAGCGGATGAAGGGTTTTAACGTGCTGCATCCGATAGGATGGGACGCTTTCGGACTGCCTGCCGAGCAGTATGCCGTGAAGACGGGCACGCATCCGCGGGAGACCACCGAGAAAAACATCAACCGTTTCCGCGAGCAGCTGCAGTCGCTGGGTTTCAGTTACGACTGGGACCGCGAGGTCAACACCACCGATCCCGACTACTACAAGTGGACCCAGTGGATCTTTCTGAAGCTTTTTGAGAAGGGTCTGGCCTACGAAGACGACGTGCCGGTGAACTGGTGTCCCGAACTGGGCACGGTGCTGGCCAACGAGGAGGTCATCGACGGAAAGAGCGAGGTGGGCGGCTTCCCGGTGGTGCGCAAGCCGATGCGCCAGTGGGTGCTCAAGATCACCGAATATGCCGACCGGCTGCTCGAGGGACTCGACGACCTGGACTGGCCCGAATCGCTCAAAGAGATGCAGCGAAACTGGATCGGGAAGTCTATCGGTGCCGATATCGAATTTGAAGTTGCGGACTATGATGAGAAGCTTAGCGTCTTCACCACACGTCCCGACACTATTTTTGGAGCTACCTACATGGTGCTGGCGCCGGAGCACCATCTGGTGGAGAAGATCACCACCGACGAACAGATGGAGCAGGTAAAAGCCTACAAAGAAGAAGCGGCGCGCAAGTCGGAGCTGGAACGCACTGAGCTCAGCAAGGAGAAAACAGGCGTCTTTACCGGCGCCTATGCCGTCAATCCCGCTACCGAAGAGAAGATACCGATATGGGTGGCCGACTATGTGCTGGCAACCTACGGATCGGGTGCCATTATGGCCGTGCCCGGACAGGACGAACGTGACTGGGAGTTTGCCGAGAAGTTCGACCTGCCTATCGTCCGTACCGTTCAGCCCCCAGAGGATTTTGAAGGCAAAGCCTACACCGGCGAAGGCCCGGCCATTAACAGCGGTTTCCTTGACGGACTGGGCGTTGAAGATGCCAAAGAAAAGATTGTCG
>CAYWDK010000165.1:0-3825 GCA_964457025.1 uncultured Balneolaceae bacterium
CCAGGTTCTCCCCCACCGTCCTCGAGGAGGAGATCGTGGATGTCCACGATGTTCTTGTACGTGGGGAACCAGAGGGCCTGGCCGGTCACGGGCGCGTGGGCTCGCGTTCGCTACAGAACCTCTTGCCAGCAAGGGCGAACGACCGTTCGCATCTGCCACCACATCAGGCCCACAGGCGCTCGACCCGGGGGCCCAGGGCCACGGCCAAGCCCAAGGCTGCCAGGGACAGCGCCAACAGGATCGTGTTGGCTGCCGTGATCGGCACGCCGAAGAACACGTTGAGCACGTAGAAGATCCCGGGTTGGATCGTCAGGGCCACGACGACGCTGACCACAACGAACTTGGCCCAGTCCAGATCCGGGGCCAGGGCCCAGGTCCACGCCAGGCCGGGAAGGACCATGACGAGCAGGCCGAGGGTGAGCTGGACCGGGTCGGGCACGAGCCAGGCAAGCGGTGGCCAGGCCTTAGGGGTTGCGAACCATCAGGGTAATAGGAGCCTGCGGTGATGCCTGTCCCGTGTCCGGAAGGCCGACGCTCGACACCCCAGAGGTCCGGGAGTTCTGCCAGCGGTGGCAGATCACGGAACTGGCGGTCTTCGGGTCGATGCTCCGCGAAGATTTCGGCCCCGAGAGCGACCTGGACCTCCTCGTCGAGTTCGCCGAGGATGCCGAGTGGAGTTTGTGGGACCACGACCGCATGGAGCGGGAGCTCGCCGACATCCTCGGACGCGATGTGGATCTGATCACGAAGCGCTCGATCGAACGGAGCCAGAACTGGGTCCGGCGGACGTCCATCCTTGGGTCGGCGGAGACCGTTTATGGCGAGGGATGAGGCCTCTCTCCTCGATATCCAGCAGGCTGCCCGGCAGATCGTCCGGTTCCGGGGAGACATGGACCGTGAGGCGTTCATGGGGGACGAGGCGATCCAGTCCGCTATCCTGCACCAGCTCCTCGTCATCGGGGAAGCGACCAAGCGCCTATCCGACGAGTTCCGCCAGGCTCACCCGGGGATCCCGTGGAAGCCTATGGCCGGGATGCGCGACCGGGTCATCCACGACTACAACAACGTGGATCTCGACGAGGTCTGGATCACGGTCACCCGGGACATCCCGGCCTTGCTCGATGAACTTGAACCCCTGACCCCCGAGGAGCCATGAGCGGTAGACGGTGGCCGACGCACATCGCCGAGGGGCTCGGCTTGCTCCTCGCCCTCTCCTTCGTCTTCGCCATGCAGATGGTCCCCCACTTGGACACGTTCAACGACCCGGTGGAGGGTGAGGCCCACCCGGTCACCAAGCTGGGCGTGGCGACCGCGTCGTTCCTCCAGGGGGAGCGCGACGGGTTCCCGTGGGCGGTCCACGTCGACGAGTTCATCCACAGCGTGTACATCGAGAAGGTCCAGCGTTGGGACCAGATCCACGTGGGGGAGGCCTACGGCGATGCGCCACCCGAGCAGGAGGGCATCCTGTCGCTGCGGGGCTCGGTGCACGAGAAGGGCTACCACCTGCTCATGGCGCAGTTCCAGGAGCTCACGGGGATCGAGACCCAAACGCTCTACGTGTACGGCCCGGCGGTGTGGATGGTCTTCATCGCGTTCTCGGTCTACGCGCTGATGCGGCCGCACCCCGGGGCCGTGGTCGCCGCTGCGGCCGTGGGCCTGGCCCCGACCACCGTGCGCTTCCTGGGTCCGGCCTTCCTGGTCCCCATCGCGTTCGTGCTGGCCTGGCTGCCGGTGACGGCGATCCTCTCGGAACCGGCCAAGAAGCGGACAGGTGCGGCCGTCCTGCTCTTGGCCGTCGTGGTGTGGGCGTTCTTCGTGCATCTGATCGGCGGGTTCGCAGCCATCGCCATCCTCGGCTTGGGCGCGCTTCTGGGCCAGGGTCGTTCCAAGCGGGAGCTGTTGACGTTCTTCCTGATCGCTCTTGTCCCGGTCCTGTGGATCTGGAACGCGTTCCAGGATGCCGTCCAGACGGAGATCGCCCGGGAGCAGTTCCTGCCCACCGACCTGAGCGTGTTCGAGACCTTCGGCATCCTGGCCCTGTTCGTGTGGGGCCTGGGCTTGCTGTTGATGACGATCGATCCCCCCGACGAGAACCGTGGGCCGATGGTCTCGATGTCCGCCATGGGCGTGTTCGCCTTCGGGCTGATCATCGGAGGCCGGGTCCTGGATCTGAACAGCTACGCGACCTACGCGCGGTGGCATCCGCCGTTCTACATCGCCGCCAGCGTGCCGATCGGCTACGCCGTCGGGACCTTCACCCGGCGGGCCTACGGCTGGACCAAGCAGGGCCTTACCCGGGTCACAGCCCGGTGGCGCACCGTCCAGCGCTACGTCCCTCCGGTGGTGGCCGCCGCCCTCGTCGTCGCCCTGCTCCTGCCGGCGGCCGGCGCGGTGACCCAGCGGCCCGTGGACCGGCACATGCGCCAACCGTACTACCACGTGATGAGCGAGAGCACGTGGACGAGCTTCACCTGGGTCGACGAGAACGTGGGGCCGGCCTACGAGCGGTACCTGAGCGAACCGTGGGCCGCACCCTTCCTGGCCGAGATGACCGGCAAGGATCCCCATGCCGTCCTGCTCCCTGGCGCGCCCCCACGGGAGGGCGCCGACTGGCAAGCCTACCTCGACCGGCGAGCTGACCTGGCGATGTACATCATGAACGACATCACCCTGGTGGTGGGACCGCACAACCCGGATCCGGACCACTTCGACGAGATCGGGCCCAACGTCTACGCCCTTGACGAGGCCGTGGCCCAGGAGATCGCCAGGATCCGGGCGATGGAGCGCGCCCGGTGACGACCCGGTGTACCTGGTCATGGTCACCAGGATGGGAGCGGTGAGCTTATGCCGACCACCCACATCGCCACGTTGAGCCCATGACGCTGGCCGACATCCTGGGGGTCGCCCTGCGTTTCCGCGAGGCCCTAGCCTTGGGCCTGCTGGTCAGCCTGGTGGCGGTCCTCATCGCCACGCCGCGCACCATGCGCAAGCTGAAGGGCGCCGGGATCCACGGCAACGACATCCACAAGCCCGGCCGGCCAGTGGTGCCCGAGATGGGCGGCCTGCCGGTGTTCCTGGCGTTCAACGTGGGCGCGTTCACGGTCCTCGGCTTCGGGGACATCCCACCCACGGACCAGGCCCTGATCCTCTCGAGCTTGGTCGTGGCCGCCGGCGCCTTGATCACCGGCGTGCTGGACGACCTGGTCGTCCTGCGCCAGCGGTTCAAGGCGTTCATCCCCTTCGCCTTCGCCGCGCCCCTGGCCCTGTTCGTGCCCGAGACCTACGTCGTCTTCCCGGTGATCGGCCAGGTCGGCTTCGATCTGCTCTACCCGCTGGTCCTCGTGCCCCTGGGGATCGCCTCGGCCAGCAACGGGTTCAACATGCTCGAGGGGTTCAACGGGTTGGGCTCGGGCCTGGGCATCATCATGGCCACGACCCTGGCCGTCCTGTGCCTCCTGTCCGGCGACATCACGGGCCTGGCACTGCTGCTCCCGCTGATCGGCGCCCTGGGCGGGTTCCTCTGGTTCAACGCCTACCCGTCACGCATCTTCCCTGGCGACACGATGACCCTGGTCGCCGGTGCGGTCCTCGGCTGCGCGGTCATCGTCAGCAAGCTCGAGTTCTGGGGGGCCCTGCTCTTCCTCCCCCACGTCATCGAGTTCTTCCTGAAGGCGACCGGCTCGTTCGACACCGAGAGCTTCGCCGAGAAGGTCGACGAGGACGGCACGCTCCACTACACGGGCCGGATCCACAGCCTGACCCACCTACCCATGAAGCACCTCAACGTGACCGAGCCCCGGCTGGTCGTCACGCTCTGGGGGTTCC
>CAYWDK010000166.1:0-3814 GCA_964457025.1 uncultured Balneolaceae bacterium
CCGAGCTGAATATGCGCGATTCCGTGATCGCCGAGCTGCAGCAGATCCGCAAGCTCGATCCCGACAACCTATCCACCATGCAGGTACTCAGCAGCTACTACCTGGAGATGGACCGTACCGGTGAAGCCAAAAAGATACTGAACGAAGCGCTGGCAAAGAATGAGCGCGACCCGAAGACCCTGATCATGCTGGCCGACATCTACGCCGATGAAGCGCGATGGGACAGCGTAGGAACTCTGCTCGGCACGGTAATTACCGATCCCGTAGTGAAGCCCGAGGAAAAACTGACGGTTGCCCGCTATCTCGTCTCCCAATACCAGCAGCGAACCGAAAACGAACAGTTGAAGAAAGCCACTTCCCGGTTGATTCAACAGTTCATTGACACGGAAGGCGATTTTGCCGAAGCCCATGCCCTGGCTGCCGACTTCTATAACCGTTCCGGCCAGACAAGTAAAGCGCTCGATGCCCTGCGCAAGACAACCGAGATGATGCCGTCCAATGACACGGCCTGGCGCCAGCGCCTGCAGCTGCTGGTTTCGGAAGGATTGTATAAGGAAGCCATCGAAGCCGGCCCAAAAGCCGACGAGCAGGTACCGCAGGACCCCTATGTGCTCTATTTCTGGGGCAGCGCCCACCTGGCGGAAGGCCAGCATGCACAGGCGGCTGATATCCTCAGCAGGGCTACCCGGCTGCCCGCACGTCGTCCGCTGAAGTCCGGCATCCTGAGTGCGCTCGGCGACGCCTATGCCGGCGATAAGCAGTGGGAAAAAGCATTCAGTAACTATGAAGAGTCACTGAAACTGGACGGCGATAATGCCTTTGTGCTGAACAATTATGCCTATTATCTCTCGTTGCAACAGAGGAACCTCGACAAAGCCGAACAGATGGCCCTCAAAGCTATCGAGCTTGATCCGGAAAACGCATCTTTCCTGGATACCCTCGGCTGGGTCTATTTCCAGAAAGAAGAGTATGAAAAGGCCCGCCGCTACATACAGGCTTCCATCGACACGGGAGCGGCCAGCGCCGAAGTGCTGGAACATATGGGCGACGTGATGAATAAACTTGATAAGCCCGAGGAAGCAAAAAGGTGGTGGCAGCGCGCCCTTGAAAAAGACAGCTCGCGAACTCATTTGAAAGAAAAGATATCCATTTAACATTGACTAACTTATTCCCGCTTTCCATCCGCCGCGGTACCCTTTTTGCCCTGGCGCTGGCTATGGCAGCCGCATGTAGCTCTCCGAAAGAACTGGCCTTCGAAGAGGGCGATTACCGTCCCGCGGATGAGGAGCCCGAAGCCATTATCTCCAAAATGTCCGATTACAGCAGTACCCTTGCTACCGTGCGTGGCAAAGGCAAAGCCCTGGTCAGCGAGCCCGGAAACTCCGAGCGGGTTACGGTGCTCTTTTCCAGTAACCGCGACCGCAGCCTGGTAACGGTTAAAAACAGTATCGGCATCGAAGGCGGGCAGCTGCTTACCGACGGCGACTCGCTGCTTATTTATAACAAAGTAGACAAATACGCCCGGAAGGTGGCTATCGAAGAGGGTAACCTCTCCCGGATCGACAACCTGGCTTCGCTCAATATCCTGGAGATGCTCAACTTTACCACTACCGTCGGAGAAGTAGACCGGGTGCTGGAAGACTCCGATAGCTGGCTGCTGGTACTGAAAAGGGGTACGCGCATGTATGTACAGAAAGATTCGTACCGGCTTATGCAAGTGCTTCAGCCCAGATCGTCACAGCTGCCCTACTCCAAAATCGTCTATGACGGCTACACCGGCATTGAGGAGTTCTCCCTTCCGCGAAGAATCACTATTTTTAGTTCGGACGAGCGGTCGAAAGTATCGCTGCTCATCCAGTCTCTGGAAGTTAACCCCCGGCTCGACACGCTCGACATCACCATACCCGATAACATAACCTTGTATACGCGATGAGACGGTTTTTCTGTGGCATAGCGGTCTTCGCGGCGATAATGCTGCTTGCCATCCCCCTTCGGGCACAGGATTACCAGCGGCAGCGCAACGAACTGGTGCAGAAGCAGCAGGATACCCGGCAGAAGATCGAAGAGCTCAACGATCAGATCGGCGAGTACCAGCAGCGTCTGAGCCAGGCCGAGGAGAAGTTTGACCGGCTGTTCAGCCAGTACGAAGACCTCAAAAGAGTGATCGCCCTTCAGGAAGAGAAAATCAGCAAGCTGCAGGAAGAGCTGGATCATATCCGCTCGGAGATCGACATCACCGAAAAAGAGATCGCTAAAAATGAGGAGAACCTCGAGCGGCTGGTCGATAACTACAAGAAGACGCTCAGCTACATTTATAAACATGGACGGTCCTCGCAGCTCGCCCTGATCCTCTCCTCCGCTTCCATCAACCAGATGCTGGTGCGCTCCTACTACCTCGGCAAATTTGAAGAGTACCGCCAGAAACAGGTAGAGCAGATAGAGAAGGCGCAGGAAGAGCTGAAACGCAACAGGACACAGCTGGAAGATGCCCGGGAGAAAAATTCGGCCGTGCTTGCCGAGATACGGCAAGAGAAAGCCGAACAGGAAAAACAGCGCGAGCGGCAGGAAGAGAATGTGGCGCTGTTACGGCGTGACCGGAACCAATTACAGAACGAAGTGGAAAAAAGGCGCCAGCAGCAGGAAGAGCTCTCCAACCAGCTTGCCGACCTTTTTGAGGAGATGAAAGAGCTGGACGAACAGCGCATTCGCGCGCTGGAAGCCGAACGTATCCGCCGCCTGGCCGAAGCCCGTGATATCGAAGATCCCGAAGAACGGGCACGCGAGGTGGCCAAATACTCCGAGCCCATCACCCGCGAAGACTATCTCAACGATTCGGAACTGAACGCCATTGAATCCTCTTTCGCCTCCAACCGGGGCAGCCTGCCCTGGCCGGTATCGAGCGGCACCATATCGGAGCATTTCGGGCGCAAGCGCCATCCCGTCTACGGCACGGTTACCGAAAACCTGGGCATCGAGATTGTCACCAACTCGCAGGACCCCGTGCGCGTGGTACACGACGGTTATGTGGTAGATATCCGTCCCATTCCGGGCTACGGCGACGTGGTGGTGGTTCGTCACGGCAAATATTTTACCGCCTACGGCAACCTCAGCCAGGTGATGGTGAACAAAAACAGCGTGCTCAAGACGGGCGACGTCATCGGCCTCTCAGGCGACCAGAACTCCGCCCGCGGCCTCTCCGTATTCTTCATGGTTCGTGAAAACAACCAGAACCAGGACCCTGAGAAGTGGCTGTCGGATAAGTCCTGAGCAGGAAATAGGCGGGAACTGCTTTCTTTCGTTGGCAGCACTTCCTATTTTCCCTTGAACCAACTTCACCTACTCCTTATTACTCATGGATCACTGGCAACGCCTTTTCGCATATATCACCGGCACCATCGTCATCGGCCTGATGGTGATCGTTTTCACCAACAGCTTTTTGCAGTACGTCAATGCCGAGGGCAGTACCGGCTACCTGAGCCTGCTCGCTTACGGACTGGTGTTTCTTAACCTTGGCTACGGCGTGAGCCGCCGGTTCACCCTGAAATCCGCACGCCCCCCCGCCCTTTCCTACCTGATGGCTTTTCTGATGGCGGCCCCCACGCTGTTCTGGATTTTTACCAAAGACGAAGGCCTCGGCAACAGTTTCTTTGTTTTTATCGCAACAATTCTCTTCGCGGTATTTCTGGGCAGCTACTACGGCCAGAAGAAAGGCGCCTCCCGGAGGGAAGAGTACCTGAGGAAAGTCTACGAAGAACACGGGCAGGACCTACCTGACAATCTCAAGCGTCCCCACGACGACCTGAGCAAAAACTGA
>CAYWDK010000167.1:0-1708 GCA_964457025.1 uncultured Balneolaceae bacterium
TTTTTGTGTGCCATCTCAATGGCGTCCAGCGTCTCGGTAAGCGTGCCGATCTGGTTCACCTTGATAAGAATGGAGTTGGCCACACCCTGTTTGATCCCCCGTGCCAGCCGATCGGTGTTGGTCACGAAAAGGTCGTCGCCCACCAGTTGCACCCTGTCGCCTATAGCATCGGTAAGCTTCTTCCAGCCCTCCCAGTCGTCTTCGGCCAGGGCGTCTTCGATGGAGACAATCGGGTACTTGTCCACCCACTCGCTCCAGAAGCCGGCCATCTCGCCGGCATCGCGCTCGCTGCCGTCACTCCAGCGGAAGACATAGCGCTTCTTCTCCGCATCATAGAATTCGGATGAGGCCGGATCCAGCGCAATAACCACATCGTCGCCGGCTGTGTAGCCCGCCTTCTCTATAGCTGTCAGTATCACTTCCACTGCTTCCTCGTTGGATTTGAGGTCGGGTGCAAAGCCTCCTTCATCACCCACGGCGGTACTGTAATTCTTTCCTTTCAAAACCTCTTTCAACCGGTGAAATACTTCCGCACCCATCCGAACCGCTTCCGAAAAAGAACCGGCTCCGGAAGGCATGATCATAAATTCCTGCAGGTCCACATTGTTGTCGGCATGCGAGCCTCCGTTGATAATATTCATCATCGGAAGCGGCAGTACCTTGGCGTTGGCCCCGCCGATATAGCGCCAGAGCGGAAGGTTCATAGCGTTGGCCGCGGCATCGGCTACAGCCAGGGAGACGCCCAAGATGGCGTTGGCTCCCAGCTTGCTCTTGTTTTCGGTGCCGTCCAGGCTCAACAGGGTATTGTCGATCTCCACCTGGTTGAACACCTCCAGCCCGCGCAGCTCCTCATCAATTACGGTATTCACATTTTCTACAGCCTTGCCGACGCTCTTGCCAAGGTAGCGTGAAGGGTCGCCGTCGCGAAGCTCCACCGCCTCATGCTCTCCGGTAGAGGCGCCCGAAGGCACCGCGGCACGGCCCATAATCCCGTTACTTAAAATGACATCCACCTCCACGGTGGGGTTGCCCCTCGAGTCGATAATCTGGCGGCCCAGGATTGCATCAATAAAGCTCATTGTCAGAGTGGTTTGGTTGACGGCTGGAAATTGTGCTCAAAGGTACAAAGTTTTTTACAACACTATAAAGGGTAATTAGTTGGGAGGTAATTCTGTAAAAAAAATATGGAAAGAGTGGAAAGAGAGGAGTATGAAATTCAGGAGTCAGAAATCAGAATTCAGGAGGACGGTTATTCTGAATTCTGACTCCTGTATTCCGTATTCTGCTTTTACCACATTCCGCCGAAGCGGACGGTGATCTGCGGGGTACCAAAGTAGGTATCGGCTTCAAAGAAGTCTTCATCTCCTACATGCTGGCCCATATTGTTAAAGACCGGGCGACGGGGTTGCATAATCTGGATACCCTGGTGAAAGTAGTAGAAGAAATAGCCGAACTCGATTGTGGTCTGTCGCTTGAAGTTTTCGCCAAGGTTGACTCCCAGCTTCAATTCTCCGGTAGCTCCCCACTCACTCTCCCCGTTTTTCCATCCTGTAAAGAAGTCGTTGTAGCTCTCTCGCGAATCGGGGATCCGAAAACCGTTGAGGATCTGGAAACTGCGGTAACCGTTACCGTCAACGTCATTGAGGTAAGGGTAGACGAAGGCGAGTGCGGGTCCGCCTGCAGCCGAAACAAAGAGACGGAAATTGTC
>CAYWDK010000167.1:1808-3796 GCA_964457025.1 uncultured Balneolaceae bacterium
GTCAGTGGCGTAGGTGCCATCTCCACATCGGGCTCGCGCAGCTGGGCCTCTGCTCCCGGCAGTGCGAGGGTAAGCAGGAGAGCGAAGCTCAATATCAATGCGGAAACATATTTTGTAATCATATTCATAATCTCGTCCTTGATTCGCGAATCAGTACTAAAGGTAACGGTTCATAGTTAAAACTCATATTCCGGCTAAAAATTATCCACTATTTTCTTAATCAGAATAATCGAAACGGTTTTTCCTGACAAATTTGACTATTGTTCAATAATCACGTTTATTCAGGCTGTTCTACTACCAGTACCGGATACCGGCACATCACGTCATTTCATCTATATTATTCAATAAGAAATAAGAAGCAAAAAGGATTATGAGATCTGTTAGCAAGTATCTTGTTTACGGTCCGGCGGATACTCTCCGGAGGATGCCCTCCCAACTCTTCTCCACCCAGGAACCTAAATACTTGTACCAATACGAATCTTCCGAAACCGGCGACACCGTACACGTTGCCGTCTACGAAGAGTATGAGAAACAAATCAACGCCAGTGTAACGCTTACCTGTATTATTGAGTTCACCGGCAAACAGAGCCGCTTTGAACTTAAGAAGACCGGCGGACGCATGGGCTTCCGCGGAAGCTCGCTGGATGAAGAGAAGCGTACCATCGACGATGAAGTTACCGACTTCATCCTGGACTTCGCCAAACGTTTCGGCCTGACTATTCAGGAAGTCAAAGATCAGGAAGCCGAAGAAGAGGAATCCTGACAGCTGACTCTACTTTCACCTTCACCGTAACGCTGACCGTATGAGCACCAGGCTCAAAGAGTGGACGGTTCTCTCCATGCTGGAATGGGGGACTGACTATTTCAAGCAGAAGGGTATTCCCGATCCCCGCCACAGTATCGAATGGCTGCTGGCCGATATTTTACAAATCAAGCGGCTGGACCTCTACCTCAAATTCGACCGGCCGCTCTCGGAGCAGGAACTCGACGAGTTGCGTCCCCTGGTGAAACGCCGTGCCGCCCACGAGCCGTTGCAATACATCATCGGCTTCACCGATTTCATGAAGGCGAGGATCTCTGTCACCCCGGATGTGCTCATCCCACGCATCGAAACCGAGCAACTGGTCGAGATTATATTGGACGAACATCCGGAAGGAACCGGCCGCTCTGTAGTCGACATCGGCACCGGCTCGGGCTGCATTCCCATTGCCCTGAAAATGGAGCGTCCCGGCTGGGAAATCGAGGCATTTGACATCTCCAATGCCGCACTAGAAATTGCCCGCAAAAATGCCGAAGAAAACGGCGTCGATATTTCCTTCTCCAAAGGAGACATTTTAAGCAATAACGGACCCTTCCCGGAAGGCCCTTTTGATGTCATTGTTTCCAACCCGCCCTATGTATTGCCCGATGAGAAAGAGCTGCTCGAACCACAGGTGGTTTCGCACGAACCGGAGCTCGCTCTTTTCTGTAACGATCCCGATGCCATGTACGGAAGCATCATCCGTTTTGCCGAAGAAAAGCTGGCAGAGGAAGGGACGCTCTACCTTGAAATCCACGAGAAGTACAGCGAGCAAATTCGTGCCCTTTTCAACCCCGAGAGGTGGCAATGCGAGGTCAGCAACGACTATGAGAATAAAGCCCGTTTTATCATTGCCCGCCCCCTAAGCTGACGACATTAAATTTTCTTAACAATCGAAAAAAATCCCTTCCAAAATTTGGAGATTTACTTTCGAATTTTAGGTGTTGATAACTTGTTGAAAACTTTTTTGTAACACTTCGAGCCCTGTTAGGTCAAGGTAAAATCAATGTTAGGGCAATATTATGGGGTATCAACTCATTTTTGATAGAAACATCAAAAAAGTATTAACTCTTTGTGCTACATAGTGTTACAATGTTTAGAGAAATGTGGATAACTTTTGGATAACCGCCCATTATTTTTTTGACATCTGTCTCGGAAATTATCATCTTCGTTTCACCCGCAAACAGAC
>CAYWDK010000168.1:0-1604 GCA_964457025.1 uncultured Balneolaceae bacterium
TAAATGTCTGGTCGTACTTCTTTAGTTCGCTCCAGCGACTTTTGATGCCGCCATTTTTCAACTTTTTGATGATCGCCTGACCGGAGTACTTCGGGCACTTCCATGCCTTCGAATTCAGCCGGCCGTGTGTAAACGGGCCCTTCCAGCAAACCGTCCTGGAAGGAATCCCCCAGTGCGCTTTCGGCATCGCCGAGGGCGCCGGGCAATAAACGGACGATGGCATCGATCATCACCATAGCCGGCAGTTCGCCGCCTGACAGTACATAATCGCCGATCGTATACTCCCTGCTGATCAGGGCATCTCGCACGCGTTGGTCGACTCCTTTGTAGTGACCGCACAAGAACATCAGGTTGCCGCTGAGCGAAAGCTCGTTGGCGTGCTGTTGTTCAAAGGGGATGCCGTCCGGGGCCGTGAAAATGATTTCGTCATATTCGCGCTGCTCTTTCAGATGATTGATGCAGGAGAATATCGGCTGGGGCGTCAGTACCATGCCGGCACCACCGCCGTAGGGATAGTCATCCACTTTGTTGTGCTTGTCTTCGGAGTAGTCGCGCAGGTCGTGTATATGAATCTCAACCAGGTCGTTGTCCTGTGCATTGCCGACAATACTGTGGCTCAGCGGACTTTCAA
The DNA here is from genome assembly GCA_964457025.1 of uncultured Balneolaceae bacterium. Lineage (GTDB taxonomy): Bacteria > Bacteroidota > Rhodothermia > Balneolales > Balneolaceae > CAYWDK01. The sequence goes on from CAYWDK010000168.1 coordinate 632, forward strand.
GCAGCTGGGGAACGGCCGATATGATATCGATTCTCATCATCTTATAATCCGGCCAGTTGATCTAGGTTTTGACATCGGATTACCTTCTTTTCCTTGTCGGTTAAAACCACATACTCATCCACAAATGGGACGAGCAGCTGCTGTTCGTCGTCGGTTGCGATCTGCAGGATGAGATGTGCGGGGTTTTCGATGCTGTCTTCGACAATACCTATCCGGTTGCCGTTATCATCGGTTACCTCGAAAGAGGTATAATCCTCTCTTTCATCGTCATCTAGGCCGGCAACTTTATCGTTGGCGGCATATACCGAAAAACCTTTGAGTTCTTCGGCCTGCGTCCGATCCGAAACGTGCTCAAATTTTACAAAGAACGAAAGCCGGTTGTTTTTTTCCTGAATCCGGACCGACTCAATCCGGACGGGGATTAAATCCCCCCTGGCATTTTGTATGTAAGCCAGGTCAATATCATCAAAAAGCTGCGGAGCGTAAATTTCGGAAAGTATCAATACTTCCCCTTTAACTCCATGTGACCGGGCTATGTAGCCGATCTGTTGATACTGGTCTTCAATAGGTTCCAGCACAGCACCGGGCCCGGTTTGGTTACGAATTAATTATCCTTCTTCCTGCTTGGATTCCCAGGCACGCTGCACGGTAACCCGGTCTTCGTCATCAGGAACAAAACCTTTGAGGTCTTTGAGAGGAGTATTTTCGATATGCTCGATGGCTTCTTTGGCCAGCATATCGGTAGAAAGCTGTCCGCTTGCCGCTTCGGAAGTTTCTTCTTCGTCGGCTTTGGCTTCTGCTTCATCTTCTTCTTTTTCCTCTTCAGCAGCATCTTCAGCTTCTGCTTCTTCTTTGGCTTCGGTCTCTTCGACTGCCTCTTCTTCAGGCTCCTCTACCTTGGCCTCTTCAGTCTTAGCTTCTGCCTGCTCTTCTTCCGCCGGAGTTTCCTCTGCCTCGGCTTCTTTGGTATCGG
>CAYWDK010000168.1:1704-3777 GCA_964457025.1 uncultured Balneolaceae bacterium
AGAAGCAAGGGCTTCCTGCTTGGCTTTTTCCTTGGCAGCTTCTTCAGCTTTCTTTTTAAGCTGCTTCTGGTACTCTTTTTCTTCCGCTTCGAGCATGGCTTTCTGGCGTTCTTTGCGGGTAGGCACTTTCTCTTCCTTGGCCTCCCGTGCTTCGCGCCATTCGGCGAGTGCCGCTTCAATTTCCTCTTCCGACTTGCCCCAGCGGATCAGGTGCATCTTGTACATAATACCTTCATCCTTAAAGATGGAGCGTACGGTATCGCTGGGCTGGGCACCCTTCTTGAGCCAATGTATGGCACGCTCTTCATTGAGTTTGAGCTCATTCCTGAGGGTTATATTATCAAAACGTCCGAGGTCTTCGATGATCCGTCCGTCTCGAGGCGACCGGCTGTCGGCCACTACGATGTGGTGAATCGGCCGTTTTCGGCGACCTCTGCGTTGTAATCGAATTCTAAGCAATGTAATTCTCCTGTTTACTTTAAATTTGCGTTGATTATAGAGGAAGTTGTCGGAATCTTGCGCAAACTTCGAAGCAGACCGGCCGGCTAAAAACCGTCCTGCTTTTTCACTTCAACACATTCGTTATTTCATTTCTGATATGTTCCGCTCTTTTATCCGAACGGCAGATTCTTCATGCCTTTCATCATTTTGCCCATCTTGCCCATGCCGGAAAATGACTTCATCATCTTCTTCATCTGGTTAAACTGTTTCATCAGGTCGTTGATATCACTAACCTTGGTGCCGGAGCCTTTGGCGATGCGCCGCCTCCTGGTTCCGTTCAGTATCTCCGGATTGTGTCGCTCTTCCGGGGTCATCGAGTTGATGATGGCTTCAATGGGCTTGAAGGCGTCTTCGTCAATTTCTTTATCCTGTAATGCCTTGTCGGCGCCAGGTATCATACCTACCAGGTCCGAGATGTTGCCCATACTTTTTATCTGTTGCAGCTGCTGGCGGAAATCCTCCAGATCGAACTTGTCGGATTTTATTTTGCGCTGCAGCTTCTCGGCTTCTTGCTCGTCAAATTCCTTTTGCGCCTTTTCAACCAGCGATACCACATCTCCCATGCCGAGAATACGCTGTGCCATCCGGTCGGGATAGAAGGGAGAGAGTGCGTCCAGCTTCTCGCCCATGCTAACAAACTTGATGGGCTTCTGTACCACCTTCTTGATGGAGAGCGCAGCACCGCCGCGGGTGTCACCGTCGAGCTTGGTGAGCACGACGCCGTCGTAGTTAATTCGTTCGTTAAATTCTTTTGCAGTGTTGACGGCATCCTGGCCCGTCATGGAGTCAACAACGAAAAGCGTTTCATTGGGCTGAACGGCTTCCTTAATTTCAGCAACCTCGTTCATCATCTTCTCGTCCACGTGCATGCGGCCCGCGGTATCGATGATGACCGTATCGAGCGCCAGGCTCTTGGCCATGGAAACCGCTTCTTTGGCGGCACGTACCGCATCTTTCTGGTCAATGGAATAAACCGGTACATCCAGTTGTCCGGCCAGCGTCTTGAGCTGGTCGATGGCTGCGGGACGATAGACGTCGGCCGCCGCCAGTATGGGGTTCCGGTTGTTCTCCTCCTTCAGGTACTTTGCCAGCTTGGCGGTAAAAGTCGTTTTACCCGAACCCTGCAGTCCCGCAATCAGGATGACGGTGGGAGGGGTGTGAGCCACATTGAGGTCAACCCTTTCCTGGCCGAGAATATCTTTCAGCTCGTCATATACAATCTTGGTAAACTGCTGTCCCGGATTGACGGCGGTAAGCACGTCTTCGCCCATCGCCCGTTCCTTGACGCTGTTGGTGAACTCTTTGGCAACATCGTAGTTCACGTCGGCATCCAGCAGGGCGCGGCGGATTTCACGCACCGTCTCAGCAATGTTGACATCACTGATCTGTGCTTCGCCCTTCAGTGACTGAAAGGCTTTTTCCAATTTTGACGATAGATCCTGAAACATATCTCAGATCGTGTTTACTGTCGTTATTCCGGTTTTTCCCGGCACTTTTACGCACCGGGACAAAGTCCCGCAAAATAAGGACAAAATATTGTCTTATCAACAGAATAAATGTGGATAATTTAAT
>CAYWDK010000169.1:0-3768 GCA_964457025.1 uncultured Balneolaceae bacterium
CAGTCCTGAGAAGGAATGAAAAAGGGTGTTTGCCGGTTGAGGTACACCCATTAAAACTTTATTTTACACGACTTTCAAAACCAACTTAAAAGCATAGATTTCATGTCACAGCAAGTGAAGGAAAAACTACCCTATAAAGTAAAAGACATCGGGCTTGCCGAATTCGGCCGCAAAGAGATCCGGCTTGCCGAAGCCGAGATGCCCGGACTGATGGCCCTACGCGAAGAATATGGCAAAGAACAGCCGCTGGAAGGTGCCCGCATCGCCGGTTGTCTGCACATGACTGTACAGACCGCCGTGCTGATCGAGACACTGGTTGAACTGGGCGCCGAAGTGCAGTGGTCTTCCTGTAATATCTTTTCTACCCAGGACCACGCCGCTGCGGCTATAGCCGATGCCGGTATCCCGGTTTACGCCTGGAAAGGTGAGACCGAAGAAGAGTATACCTGGTGCATCGAGCAGACCCTCTTTTTTGAAGAGGGTAAGCCGCTGAATATGATCCTGGACGACGGCGGTGACCTGACGGCCCTTGTTCATGACGAATATCCCGAGCTTCTGAAAGAGATCCGCGGGATTTCCGAAGAGACGACTACCGGCGTGAATCGCCTCTACCGTATGGCCAAAGAAGGCACGCTGGGTGCTCCCGCCATCAATGTGAACGACTCGGTGACCAAATCGAAATTCGACAACAAGTACGGCTGCCGCGAATCGTGTGTGGACGCGCTTCGTCGTGCCACCGACGTGATGCTGGCCGGGAAAGTCGCTGTTGTAGCCGGTTTCGGAGATGTGGGTAAAGGTTCCGCTGCCTCTCTTCGCGGTGCCGGCGCGCGCGTTATTGTTACTGAAATCGATCCCATCTGCGCCCTTCAGGCTGCGATGGAAAGCTATGAAGTGAAGAAGATGGATGACGCCATTGAAGAGGCCGATATAGTTATTACGGCTACGGGCAATAAGGACATCCTGACCGAACGACACTTCATGAAGATGAAAGACAAGACTATTGTCGGCAATATCGGCCACTTCGACAATGAGATTGATGTAGCCTGGCTCAAGGAAAACGCCGAGCGCGATACCATCAAGCCGCAGGTCGACCTGTTCCGCCTGCCGAACGGCAATGAGATCATCCTGCTGGCTGAAGGCCGCCTGATGAACCTCGGTAACGCTACCGGTCATCCTTCTTTTGTGATGTCCAACAGCTTCACCAACCAGACACTGGCGCAGATCGCACTCTGGAACCGTCCGGAAGATTTCGAAATGGGCGTTCATGTACTGCCCAAGGATCTGGACGAGAAGGTGGCTCGCCTGCACCTCGAGAAAATCGGTGTAGAGATCGAAGAGCTAACCGACGAGCAGGCCGAATATATCGGTGTCCCCAAAGAGGGACCCTACAAGCCGGAGCATTACCGGTACTAAGAGCTTTTTTGAAATTGGCCGAACGTAAAACCCCGATCCTTCTAGAGATCGGGGTTTTTTATGACAAGAATACCCTGAGGAAGGGTGAACCTTGTGCTGGAGTTGCTTTAGAGATGAGCTAAGATTTGAATATTTTTTTCTTAACAGTGAACCCAACAGAATTTTATGTCTGCCAAGAAAAAAGAGATCAACATCACCGTCGAACTTGACGAAAAGAATATCCCCACAGCCATTGACTGGAATGCGAGCGACAAGGAGGGAGAAGAGATCGCTCAGTGCCGGGCCATGCTGCTGTCGATGTGGGACCATCAGAAAAAGGATACCTTGCGGCTGGACCTCTGGACCAAGGAGATGACGATCGACGAGATGAAGATCTTTTTCCACCAGACGCTGGTGACTATGGCCGATACCTTCGAAAACTCAACCAGCGAAAATGAGATGGCCGAAGATATGCGCGATTTCACCGCCTATTTTGCCGACAAGATGGAAATCCATGACCGTTAACAGGTATCAGTAAGCAGTAAACAGGTGCATGTCCTAAAAACTTCAGCCACTTTTCCTATCTGTCAGCTGTAAAGGATTGAGGCAAAGGTGACGGCGCTTTCTCTTTGTTCCTCATCCCAGAGGTCGTAGCTCAGTACTTTTCCTTTCAGGCCGGCTATGCTTTTCAGAAAGGTATAGAGAGGCGGGAAACCGCAGATGCGGTAGGGATCGTAATCTTCCTTGACCAGTTGCAAGAGTTCCTGGTCTGCCGCTTTATGGGCATGTTCAAGAAACTTTTTGTCGAAATTTTTTACTTCCTCAATCATCTCTTTGGCGGGACGGGAATCTCCGAACTTCTTTCCAAAATGGGCCAGGTCTCCGCTGATCAAAAAGAAGGTCTCTTCATCATCACCAAAGTACTTTTGAATGAGTTTTCCCATTTTATCCAGCTGCCTGCCACGGTGACCGTCCTCCATATAAAAGAGGTCTTCTAGACCGTCGACCAAAATAGGGACGATGGTGTAGTCGTGGTCCCATAGGTAGCTTAAAAACAGCAGGTGCAGTTCGATACTGTGTTCGATGCGATGAGCACGGTCTTTGTCGGTGAGTCCGGCCTCCGAAGCGTCTTCAAGCATCCGGTCGATGGTCTCCTTATCCGAAGGGATGCGTCTCAACGGCATCTCAAAATCCTTGCGGCTGACGATAAACGGCTCGTTATCGTAGTCGGCCGAGTAATATCCCCCGTAGTGTGATGTGGCCAGGATAACGACCCGCTTGGGTTCAATCTCGCGGATTGGAGCAAATGCCTTCACATAGGCCTCCATTCCGACACGGGGATCGATGTGCGGGGCGTAGAGCGCCCTGGGAGAACCATTGGTGCCGCTTTTCGGTACTTCTGTATCGGCAAAGGCTTCGTCCAGGAAAAAAGTCAATTCTTCAGGGTCAGCCGGGTAAGAGAAGCCGGCAGTTACCGAGCGGTGGACATCCGCCGCTTCATAATTTTGCTCGACTTCTTCCGAGTATCTCTTCAGGTAATCGGAACGCAGGAGGCGGTTTTCATCCAGAAAGCGCACATAATCGAGCAGTTGGTCGGCATCAACCCCTTCGCCAAGGTAGGGTTTCAGATCTTCAATGCTCCTGTTCCCGTCCAGCAAGGAGAGCACAGCAGATACCTGGCTGTCAAGGGCAAAATTCGGAGTGGCATAACCCAGGATGTCGTGAAAGTAGAGGTAAGAATCCCCGTTGTTCTGCACCGGTATGATGTCGATATCCCGCCGCACCTCCGGCACCGGTTCCGTCTTCGAATTAAACAGCTTGTCCTCGCTCATATATCTCTATCTGATTCTTTTTTCCTTATACCTGACTTCTCATCTTCCGGCATTCACAATGCTTGCCGTACTTTTTACAGATGGGGTGATCGGGCGGTTCCGAAAAACGTGCCTTGCAGGCATTCCTGCCATGATGGATCATCAGGTGAGACAGGTTGGTCCAGTGCTCCCTGGGGAAGAGGGCCATCAGGTCTTTTTCGATTTTGTCGGTATTCTTTTTCTCGTTGGTCAGCCCGAAGCGGTTTGACAGCCTTTTTACATGGGTATCCACCACAACGCCCATATTGATATTATAGGCATTGCCCAACACCACATTGGCCGTTTTGCGGGCTACCCCATACAGTTCAAGCAGCTCCTTCATAGTCCGGGGTACGTCTCCGTTATGTTTTTCTACGATAATTTGTGACGACTCCTTCAGTGCTTTGGCCTTATTGCGATAGAAGCCGGTGGAACGGACCAGCTCCTCCAGTTCCTGTATAGGTGCCTCAGCCATCAGTTCGGGCGTTGGGTAGGCCTCAAAAAGATCGGGCGTCACTTTGTTGAC
>CAYWDK010000170.1:0-3756 GCA_964457025.1 uncultured Balneolaceae bacterium
TATCCTATATGACTGCTAAGAAAATCCTGATCGTAGAAGACGACATGTTGCTCTCACTTGTTGAGGAGCGACTCATTCAAAAACTCGGACACAAAGTAATAGGCAAGGTTGGCACCGGCGAAGAGGCCATTAAAAAAGCACTGGAGCTAAAACCTGACCTGATTGTCATGGATATCGTACTGAAAGGTGAGATGGATGGTATACAGGCGATGGAAGCCATTCGCGAGAAGTCTGACGTCCCCGTCGTTTACCTTTCCGGCAATTCCGACCGTTTCAATTTCGAGCGGGCCAAGAAGACCAGTTTTACCGACTACCTGGTTAAGCCCATTACCTGCGAAGATTTGAAAGCACCTTTCCAGAAAGCCTTTGCCGAAGATGGAGCCGACTTGTCCGACTCTTCCATGTTTTCCCGGGAAGAACAGGTAGGCCTCAACAAGACCGCCTGATCAACTCCATAGATTTACGACGACAGTACCTACCTGGCCACCTTCCAGTATAGTGTCAATTTCTTTGTTCAGCTCATTGAGGGCACACTCTCTGTACATTTTTGGCAGTATATCCAGTTTCCATTCATCTGCCAGCAAGTCCCATATTTTAAGCCGCATCGGCATCAGACAGATGCCGGAATCGATGCCCATAAGGCTTACGCCCCGCAGTATGAAGGGGTAGATGCTGGTTTCCAGGTTATCACCGAGCACGTTACCACAACAGGCGACGGTTCCGTTGTGTTTTGTTTGGCGTATGACGGCATCAAGCATCCCGCCTCCGACCGTGTCGATGGCTCCGGCCCATTTGCCTGAAAGCAGCGGCTTGTCGGGAACGTCGGTAACTTCGTCCCGGTGGATGACTTCGGCGGCTCCGAGCTCTTTAAGAAAATCTTCCTGTTTAATTTTGCCGGTGGCGGCAACCACTTCATATCCCGCATGAGCCAGCAGGGCGACGGCCATGCTCCCCACTCCGCCCGTAGCACCTGTCACCAGTATGCTGCCGTCTTCCGGCTTGGTATCGTTATGTTGCAGCTTGTTTACCCCGTAAGCCGCGGTGAATCCCGCAGTACCGTAAATCATGCTCTCCAACAGGCTCAGCCCATCGGGAAGCGGCACGACCCAATCGACCGGTACCCGTATATACTGACCGAAGCCGCCGGAGGTATTTTGCCCGAGGTCATAGCTGGTTACGATTACCTTTTGGCCTTCCGTGAATTTATCGCTTTTGCTTTCCATTACGGTCCCGGCTGCATCCACTCCCGGGGTATGGGGAAACTGCTGGGTAACACCCTTGTTACCGGTGGCTGAAAGGGCATCTTTGTAATTGAGTGAGGAGTAATGAACCTTAATCAGTACATCGTGATCGGGAAGTGATCCCAACGGCCGTTCTTTTACGGTCCTGCTAAAGGAGCCATCGTCTTCTTCGGAGACTACCAGCGCTTTAAAGGTTTGGGAAGTCATAAATCAACTCATCAGTTTTTTGATCCATTTCAGCTTGCCTTTATACGGTGCGTATCGAAGCGGGATGTCGAGCCAGGTGGGCTTCTTCATAATGCTTTTTTCATGTGAAAACACATCGAAGCTGGACTTCCCGTGATAGTTGCCCATGCCGCTGTTGCCGACCCCCCCGAAGGGCAGCCTGTGGTTGCCCAGGTGGGCGATGGTGTCGTTGATACAGCCGCCCCCGAAATCAATGTTCTTCACGACCTGCTGCTGGATGGTTTTGTTTTTTGAAAAGAGGTACAGGGCCAGCGGCTTGGAACGCTTGTTCATGGAACGTACAATTTCATTCAATTCTTCATACTCAAGAACGGGGAGAATGGGCCCGAATATTTCTTCCTGCATGACCGGGTCTTCCCAGGAAACATCGTCCAGTATAGTCGGTTCTATATAGAGCGTTTCTGCATCAAAGGAGCCGCCGGAAAGGATGGCAGAGCCGTTGTCTATATAGGAAACCAGCCGGTCAAAGTGCTGTCGGTTTATGATCCGGGCATAGTCGGGACTGTTGTGTGGCTCCGGCCCGTAAAACTCCCGGATCTCTTTTACCATATAATCCGAAAGTTTCTGCTTGATACTTTTATGGACATAGAGATAGTCGGGGGCAACGCAGGTCTGTCCCGCATTGACGAATTTACCCCATACGATACGGCGGGCTGCCACTTTGAGGTCGGCTGTTTCATCGATAATGGCGGGGCTTTTACCACCCAGTTCTAGCGTAACGGGCGTGAGCTGCTTGGCTGCAGCTTCCATGATGATCTTGCCCACCCGTGTACTGCCGGTAAAGAAGATATAATCAAGCGGCTCTTCCAGCAGCGCCTGGGTGGTTTCGGCGTCACCTTCCACCACGCGCAGATATCCCGGATTAAAGTTGTCGTTTATAATCTTTGCCAGCAGGCCGGAACTTTCGGCAGCCAGCTCCGAAGGCTTGAGCAGGGTACAATTGCCCGCCGCCATCGACCCGAGTACAGGATTGAGCGACAATTGAATGGGATAGTTCCAGGCGCCGATCACCAGCGACACTCCGTAGGGTTGGTGATGGATGTAGTTTCGAGAAGGAAAGTTGACGAGGGATCCCCTGACCCTGTTCGGTTTGGTCCACTTTTTCAGGTGCTTAAGAATATAGTCGATTTCATTGTATAGGAGGCCGATTTCTGTGGCAAAAGTCTCGAAAGGCGGCTTGCTGAAATCCTGCCGAACGGCCTCAGTAATTTCCTCTTCATGGTAGTAGAGAAGCCCCTTAAGCTTGCGCAGTTGTTCCAGGCGAAAACCCACATCCCGCGTGAGCCCGCTGCGAAAATAGTTGCGCTGTGTCCGTACCGTATTTTTGATCTCTTTCATAAGCTCTGTTTACTATTGGATGCCGATCGCCCTGTGAATGTTTCCATAGATCGGTAAACTCCGAAAATCTTTCCAGCGATGAAATCAAAAAGCTTGGCAGGGAGTATTCCCTTCAAGAACGGAGTCAGCTTTACCATAAAAGGTTCTCTGAGCATGAATCTGTTATTTTGGATGGCTTTAATGATCTTTCCGGCAATGTACTCCGGCTCAAGAAGTGGGGTAAGCAGGGGCGCCTTCACTCCGGCGAACATGCCGGTCTTGATGTATCCCGGTTGAACGGTCGTTACTTTTATGTCGTGCCCATCCTGTTGCATCTCGAGCCTCAGCGATTCCGACCAGCCGCTGAGCGCCCACTTGCTGGCTGCATAGACCGACATGCGAGGGTTGGCCAGAAGTCCCGAAGCCGACGCAATATTTACGATGTGTCCCGATCCCTGTTCCATCATCGAAGGGATAAAAGCCCGCGTGGTATGCATGGCGCCGGTAGCATTGACCGCCATTGAAAGCTCGATTTCCTCCTGCTTATGCTCATGGAACAGTTTGCCTGTGACCACGCCCGCATTGTTAATGAGGATATCGATGGTTCCGATTTCTTGGAGTACGAGTGAAGCCGCCTCATATATTTCTTCGGGCTCGCTAAGGTCTACCCGGTAGCAGCTAAGCCTGTGGTTTTTATCTTCCATCATATCGATGAACTGCTGCATCGACCGCTCGTCGACGTCCCAGACAATCAGGCGTCCGGCGCCGGCCTCAAGAGCCATCCGGCCCATAAGGCGGCCGATGTCTCCGGCTCCTCCCGTGATAAGTACATTTTTATCCTGGAATGTGCTCATAAAAGTATGCTAAGAGTGCATTTATTTGGTGTAATGTAAGATATTAAGGTACAATTCGAATCCGCCGGAAGAGATTATTTTGTTTTGCCCGAAATCTT
>CAYWDK010000171.1:0-3746 GCA_964457025.1 uncultured Balneolaceae bacterium
AGATCTTCATCGGCCGACTTGAAGAAGCTTTCTCCGCCCCAGTACTTCATAAGCAGGGGACGGAAGAGCAGGATAAGCCCAATCGAGGAGGCCAGCCATACCAGTATAGAGGCCCCCGGATCCATCAGCATGCCGAAGTACCGGAATATCCCCACCATCAGTCCGCTTAGCCCCAGAAAAAAAGATACCCCTCCGGGTATCAGCGTTTCAAGGATCATGAGTGCGGTACCGCCAATAAGAAAAATCCAAGTAAGATTTTCACCATCCATAAGTTTCTTGTAAATAGTTGTAGATCTTTTACATATATTGACGTTTAAGCCAACGCTAAAATTATATCATTAGATTTCTTCATTCACAAAACAAAATAGCTTATATACGACGATTTAGTCGGCTTATTTAACGCTTATCATCGTTAGAAGATTCTCATTTGCTTGCTGATATTTTTTTAACAAAAATAGGGTTTGTAGGCTATATAGTTTTATCATCAAAGATAGGTGGAATGTTTAGAAAGTGTTTGCTTATAGCGGGAGGACTTTTCTTCTTGGCACTGGCTGCCCGGGGACAAAATATTTCTATGAGGTTTACCCACATTACCCTGGAGGATGGCCTTTCTCAAAGCACTATAAATGATATTCTCCAGGACAGTAAAGGATTTCTCTGGTTTGCTACCGAAGACGGCTTGAACCGCTATAACGGTTATACATTTACGGTATTCAAGAACGAGCCAGGCAATCAATATTCCATATCCAACAACTCGATCAGCGACATCATTGAAGATCAGAACGGGGATATTTGGGTAGCTACACGGGGCGGAGGGTTGAACCGCTTCGACCGGGAAACAGAGCGGTTTGAGCATTTTAAACCGGACGAAAACGATTCCACCTCGCTTTCCGACAGCTATGTGACAGCTCTTTTTGAAGACCGTTCGGGGGTAATCCTGGTAGGGACCCAGAGCGGACTTAATATTTATGAACCCCAGAAGAACGCCTTTCTGCATTACAAGCCAGACCAGAATAATAACAACTCCCTGAAGGGAGAATGGATCACATCCATCTATGAAGATCACGACGGTATACTTTGGATAGGCACTCAGGATAACGGCTTGAACCGTTTCGACCGGATCAATGACCGGTTTACTCATTACGGTTACGATCCTGCCGATCCGACCAGCCTGAGCGATAACTGGGTAGTTACGGTATATGAAGACCGGGAAAATGATTTATGGGTAGGTACTCAAAGCGGGGGGCTAAGTCGCCTGGACCGTGAGGCACAGGAATTCAAGCGCTTCAGCCACGACCCCAATAACTCAAACAGTTTGAGCCACGACTGGGTCCTCACCATGTTCGAAGACCGCTTCGGCGAGTTTTGGGTGGGCACCCTGAACGGCTTGAATATTTTTGATCGCAGAAACGACCAGTTTATAGATGTAACGGCAATTAAGGGCGCGCCTGACCTGAATAACAAATCGATAAATTCACTGTTTGAAGATCGATCGGGTGTATTTTGGGTCGGTACCAAAGATGACGCCCTTCATAAGTTTGTACGCTCGACAGAATATTTTACGATTTATGAGCAGAAGCCCGGAAGTCCGCTTAGTTTGTCTGAAAACAACGTCTGGGCAGTAAGGGAAATGGATGACGGTTCGCTCTGGATAGGCACCCAGGGTGGCGGGCTCAATGTAATATCTCCGGACAGAGAGGAGATAAGATATTATTCCAGCAGTCCGGAAAATCCCGGCAGCCTGAGCGATAACTTCGTCAATTCTATTTTCCAGGATAAGGACGGTACCATATGGATCGGTACCATCAACGGGTTGAATGAATATATCCCTTCCGAAGACGCCTTCCGCCATTATCGGCACGACCCGAATGACCCTACCAGTCTTGGCGGGGATATTATCACTACTATTTATGAGGACAAGATCGGAACCTTGTGGGTAGGGACCCTCAACAACGGCCTTAGCCAGCTCGATAAGTCGACGGGTACTTTTACGACCTACAAGAGTGAACCCGGGAATGTTGAGAGCCTCAGCCATAACAAGATCTGGTCGTTTTATGAAGACAGGAACGGAGTGTTCTGGGTAGGAACGCATGGCTACGGCCTGAATAAATATGACAGGGCCAACGATCAGTTCAGAAGGTATGTACACCGTCCGGCGGATTCCGCTACCATCAGCAATAATTTCATCAATTTCATCTACCAGGACAGTCAGCAGCGGTATTGGATCGGTACTCTGAACGGATTGAATCAGTTCAACCCACGAAACGAGACTTTCAAGAGCTACTCAACTGAGGACGGTCTCCCCAATAATGTGATTTATGGGATGATCGAAGACGATCGCGGGCACCTTTGGGTAAGTACCAATAACGGTATTTCTGATTTCAATCCGGAAACCAGTGAATTCAGAAATTACGATGTGGGAGACGGGCTTCCGGGCAACGAATATCGTTTTGGTGCCTATCACCGCGGCAGTAGCGGCACTATGTATTTCGGCGGCATCAATGGCGTGGTAAGTTTTGAAAGCGACAGCATCCGGCAGAACCCGCACATACCGCCGGTCGTATTCACGCAATTTGAAATTTACAACAGGCCGGTAGATATCAACTCCGGATCTATACTGGAAAAATCCATCACCGAAACCGAAGAGATCAACCTCTCCTATCGCGAGCAGGTCTTCTCTTTCGAATTTTCCGGCCTTCACTACGCCGCTCCAAGCCAGAACTCTTACGCCTATAAGATGGAGGGTTTTGATGAGGAATGGCAGTATATCGGCAACCGGCGCTTTGTTTCGTTCACAAGTATGCCTCCCGAAGAATATACTCTCAGGGTTAAAGCGGCAAATAAGGATGGCGTCTGGAATAACGAAGGTACTTCAATAAAGATCAATATCGCTCCGCCGCCCTGGCAGACATGGTGGGCCTATATGGTATATGGATTTATCACTCTTCTTACCGTGGGTGGCTTTATTCAATACCGTATTGAGAAAGAGCGCAAGAAGAAGAAACACCTCGAGTCGCAAAATGAAGAGCTTGAAACACTGGTTGTTGACCGGACCAAGGAGCTGCTGGCCGAGAAGGAGAAAAGCGATACCTTGTTGTATAACATTTTGCCTCGTGAAGTTGCCGAGGAGCTGAAAGACAAGGGGACCACAACTCCCAGGCGGTTTGAGGATGCGACTATTTTGTTCTGTGATTTCCAGGGATTTACCTCTGCAGCGGCAAGTATGCCTGCCGACCGGCTGGTAAACGAGCTCAACGATATTTTCCAGCATTTTGACGGAATTATCGAAAGCTACGGGCTGGAGAAGATCAAAACCATCGGTGATGCCTATATGGCTGCCGGCGGTATCCCGTCCGAGCACGAGAACCATGCCCTTAAATGTGTAGAAGCGGCCCTCACCATGCTGGAGTATATCGAAGAACGCAACAACGAATCTTCCTACAAATGGGAGATGAGGGTAGGCATGCACTCGGGTGGCGTTGTTGCCGGAGTGGTGGGCCGGGTCAAGTTTACCTATGACCTTTGGGGAGATACGGTGATCCTTGCAAGTCGGCTGGAAGGAGCCGGCGAAGCGGGCAAGATCAATATTTCCGCCTCAACACATGCGCTGATCAAAGACTATTACGATTGCGAATACCGCGGGAAGGTACAGGCCGAGGGCAAAGGAAAAATCGATATGTATTATGTAGTGGACCGGCTTGACGATGCCATATTTGATGACATGCAGATCAAAATGTTTGAAAATC
>CAYWDK010000172.1:0-3741 GCA_964457025.1 uncultured Balneolaceae bacterium
GAAAAATATCCGGTGCCCGTTAACTTCGGCATCGAGAAAGAAGAGAACGAGATTGTTTGATGGAGTTTAAGAAAGCGGAGTTTATAACGGGAGCACCTTCGCTGAAAGCATGCCCGGACCCCGAATATCCGGAAGTCTGTTTTGCCGGGCGATCCAATGTGGGCAAGTCGTCGCTGATCAACGCCATCATGAATCATGGCGGCCTGGCGCGGACCAGTAATGTGCCTGGCAAGACTCAGCAGATGAATTACTATATGGTGGATGACAGCATCTACTTTGTAGACCTGCCCGGTTTCGGCTACGCCAAGGTCTCCAAAAAAGAACGCGAGCGGTGGGGACGCGACATCCGAAGCTACCTGCTCGAACGTCCGACCCTGAACCTGATTCTACACCTGGTCGATATCCGGCATAAGCCGACCAAACTGGACGAAGAGTTCTTCTACTGGATGGCGGTCAACCGCATGCCATTTGCCGTTATCCTGACTAAGGCTGACAAGCTGAGCCGCAACAAGCAGAACCAGTCAAAATTCAGGCTGCTCGACATACTGGACGAGATGAATATCGAAGTGCCCGTACTGATCGCTTCTTCCGAAAAGCGTGAAGGCATTGAAGAGGTGCAGGAACTGATTTCCGATTTTACAACCCAGCAATAGTATAAATCACTTAAACCAACATGTCATTCAAAGTATTACTACTGGATAACGTCGATCCTCTCTGCGCAAAAGTATTTGATGAAAGAGGGATCGAAGCCCATAAAAAGACGGACCTCAGCGGCGAAGAGCTGCATGAAACGGTAAAGGATTACGACGGCATCGTGGTGCGAAGCGCCACTACCGTATCGCCAGAACTGCTGAAGTCGGCCGAAAAACTGAAAGTTGTGGGCCGTGCCGGGGTAGGCGTTGACAACATCGACATCCCGGCCGCTACGGCGCGCGGAATTTTGGTGATGAATACGCCCGACGGCAACACCATTTCTACGGCCGAGCACACCTGTGGCATGATCCTGGCTCTGTCGCGCAATATTCCGCAGTCGGTTGAAAAAGTGAAGGCCGGGGGCTGGGACCGCAAGAAATATATGGGAACCGAAGTCCACGGCAAGACGCTGGGCATCGTAGGCCTTGGCAAGATCGGCGTCGAGGTAACGAAACGCATGCAGCAGTTCGGCATGGAAGTGAAAGCCTATGATCCCTTTGCTTCGGTAGAGAAGGCAGAGAGCCTGGGTATCGAATTGGTTGAACTGGATGAACTGCTGGGGATCAGCGACTTTATTTCGGTGCATACGCCGCTTACCGAGAAGACCAAAGGGCTGATTTCCATGAAGAATGCCGGCAAGCTCAAAAAAGGCGTCCGCCTGATCAACTGTGCCCGGGGAGGTATCTACGAAGAGGCCGACATGATACCGCTGATCGAAGAAGGATATGTGGATGGTATCGCGGTAGACGTTTACTCGCAGGAGCCTCCTACCGAAGAGATCTATGAGATGCTGAAGCATCCGAAGATAATCTCCACGCCGCATTTGGGAGCTTCTACCGAAGAGGCTCAGGAGAAAGTAGCCGAGCAGATCGCTCACCAGATGGCTGATGCGCTTGAGAAGAAGAGCTTCAAAGGCAGCCTGAACGGCAAGTCGATCTCCCTGATCACCAACAAAGAGGTACAGCCTTACCTTTCATTGGCAGAGAAGCTGGGCAGCGTAGCCATGCAGCTGGCTCCGGAGCATACCAGTGATTTCGCTTTTGAATATTCCGGCACCTGCGGCAAATATGCCGATGTGTTGACCGACTCCATTCTGAAAGGGATGCTGGCCCGGAATGTGAGTGAGGCAATCAACTTGATTAATGCCCGGGTTTATGCCGACGAACTGGGCTTCAAAATCAGCGAGACGGTGAGCGGCGAGACCAAAACATTCAACGACCTGATTACCATCAAGTTGAACGGTAAGGCCGACTATACGAAGATATCGGCCACTGTTTTCGGCGATGAAGACTACCGTATCGTGGAGATCGACGGCTTCGGCATTGAGCTGCGCCTGGAAGGCGACATATTGATGTACCAGAACATCGACAAGCCCGGCATGCTGGCGGCGGTAAGCGGCGCCCTGGCGGGACAGGATATCAATATCGCCTCGCTGAGCCTGGGCCGGACGCAGAAAGGCTCCAACGCCATTACGGCTGTCTCCGTAGACAAAAAGCTGGAAGAGGCTGAGCTGGACCCTATCCTCAAGCTGGACGGAGTGAAGGCATTGCGATATATTAGCTTGTCGGAGAACTAAACTGAGAATTCAGGATTCAGGAGTCAGAATTCAGAACACTCCATTCTGGATTCTGAATTCGGTATTCTGACTACCCGGACAAAGTTATGCATATAGACCATATAGGAATAGCTGTTGAGAATTTGGAAAAAGCTATACAAACCTACGAAAAGCTTCTCGATACCGAATGCTACAAACGCGAAGTGGTGGAAGAGCAACAGGTGGATACGGCCTTCTTCCGTACCGGCGAGTCGAAGGTAGAGCTGCTCGGTGCTACCTCGCCCGATTCTGTCATCGCAAAGTACGTAGAAAAAAAAGGAGAAGGCATGCACCACGTGGCTTTCGAAGTGGAGGATATCCGGGCCGAACTGGACCGCCTGAAAAAGGAAGGCTTCGAAGTATTGAATGAGGAGCCCAAGCGCGGCGCGGACAACAAACTGGTCGCTTTTGTCCACCCCCGCGACAACCACGGCGTGCTGGTAGAGCTCTGCCAGGGCATAAAATAAGAGCGAATATGGTTGAGTTTTGCGGGCTTCAGCCCTATCTTTAGGCTCTTTGAAATAAGATAGAATCGGGACGTAGCGCAGTCCGGTAGCGCACACGCCTGGGGGGCGAGAGCAGCTCAGTCTCTAATAAGCCTCCCAACACTTCAAAAGCCCTATTTTCCCACCTTCTCCAATCTCTTGATAGCAATACGATAGTAATACCATGGTTTTGGGTTTCATTTGCTTGAATATGGTCAGATTGCGCTTTTTTTACCAGTGACTAAGTGAGAACTCAGCGCAGGAAACCACTGTGCTTTCTTCAGATTTCTCTCGATGAATATGTACCTGTTACATGATCTCACTACGTTCCGATTTTTTATCATGCTCAAGATATGAACCGTTGTTTCATATGGCTCTCGGTTAACTGTAAAATATGCAACGATTACTAATAAGTTTATAAGATATGCGGCATGATATTGGGATACTTTAAAAGCCCGATAGATAATGAAACATGTCGCGCTATGTAATTGTTATAAAAGAAGATACGGATATACTTACTATAAGATAGATCACCAACAATAAAATTGGATAACTTAATTTCTTTTATAATGTCTGGTTACCTAATTTTCTTGCTCAAGGTTAAAAATGGGCCCTCATGAAGCTACATATTAAATATATGGTAAGCCTGCGCTGCAAGATGTTGGTCAAGGAAGAATTAAAAAAGCTAGATCTAAATTGTGTGTCGGTTGACCTTGGTGTGGTAGAAATCGAGGATGACATTACCGAAGAACAGTTGGAAACGTTCAGGAAGAACTTGAAAAAAGCTGGGCTGGAATTGCTCGACGACAAGAAAAACATCCTGGTCGAAAAAATTAAAAGTGTCATTGTGGAAATGATCCATTACGAGGATGAGGTTCCCAAAGTAAATGATTCCGATTATATCAGTGAAAAAATTGGGTACGATTACACCTACCTGTCCAATACCTTCTCAGAAGTAAAGGGAACCAC
>CAYWDK010000173.1:0-2051 GCA_964457025.1 uncultured Balneolaceae bacterium
AAAGCCAGTCCGGCTACTACAATTTCCCAAGATACTTTAGTTGAGCTCATAACTTCAGATTTAGTCCTTCATATGACATATGGAAACGATACATGTGGGGCATACGGCTGAAGCTTGCAAATTGTTACGGATCGCGACAAATGCTTTTCCACAAATTGATTACTTTATTGGACGCCAATATAATCATAGCTTTTGAGCTAATGAACTCCAGCACCAATCTCATATTATGGATAAGAAACAAATAACCGAACTGGCCGAAAAGTTCCACCCGCAGATGGTGGAGATGCGCAGGCACCTGCACCGCAATCCGGAGCTTAGTTTCAAGGAATACGAGACCACTAAATTTATCATCGGCAAGCTTGAGGAGATGGGTATAGCCTACGACCGTCCTCTGGAAACCGGTTGCGTCGGCATCATCGAGGGAAGCAAAGCCTCTGACCGGGTGGTAGCCCTGCGTGCCGACATCGATGCGCTTCCGATTCTGGAGGAGGGAGAGCACAAGAAAGAGTTTATTTCGCAAAATGAAGGGGTGGCTCACTGCTGCGGACACGACAGCCATACGGCCAACCTGCTGGGGACGGCCCGGATACTGATGGAGCTCAAGGAAGAGATCGAAGGCACGGTGCTGCTGGTCTTCCAGCCGGGAGAGGAGAAGTTGCCCGGGGGCGGACGCTTGCTATCCGAGACGGGCTATCTGCAGGATAAAGGAGTGGATGTGATTTACGGCCTGCACTCTTCACCTCTGCATAAGCCCGGAGAAGTCGCTTTGCGGCCGGGCCCGTTGATGGCACGTCCGGATGAGTTTGCCATTGAGATTATAGGGAAGGGCGGACATGCTGCTGCGCCCCACCTGACGGTCGATCCTATAGTGCTGGCGGCGCGGGTAGTCAACGACATACAGACCATTGTCAGCCGAAATGTAGACCCCAACGAGCCGGCCGTGGTTACCGTCGGGAAGATTACGGGGGGTACCGCCCATAATGTTATTCCCGAGAAGGTCGAGATTTTAGGTACGGTACGGACCTTTTCGGAGGAGACGGCCACCATGATCCGCGACCGTATCGAAGCGATTGTCAAAGGGGTAACCGAATCGGCAGGCGCTTCCTATACCTACCAGTTTGATTTCGGCTATCCGGCAGTGATCAATACGGATTGGGCGACCGAAACGGTAGTATCCGCTGCCGGAGAGCTGTTCGGAGAAGGGCGGGTGAATCATATGGAGAAACCGATCATGGCGGGAGAAGATTTTGCCTTTTACCAGCAGCATTTTCCGGGAGCCTTCTTTTTTCTCGGGAGCGGTTCGGAGGATAGCGGATCTACTTACGTTTGGCACCATCCCAAATACAATATCGACGAGGCCTGTTTCAAGACCGGATCGGCACTGATGGCCTCGCTCGTTTTTCAACCTATAGCGGTGGGATAAACGACATGGGCGATTCTTTCAGCTATTCCTATTGGGAAAGAGACAGTTTCCTGCATCCATGGGACCTGATCGTGGTCGGAGCAGGTATTGTAGGCCTCTCGTCTGCCTATTTTTATAAGAAAGAGCATCCCGATGCACGTGTGCTGGTCCTGGACAAAGGTTTCATGCCCGAAGGCGCGAGCACCCGCAATGCCGGTTTTGCCTGTGTGGGTTCCATCGGAGAGCATATGGCGGATATGCAGAAGGAGTCGGAAGAGGAGGTCAGGAGACGAATTAAAATGCGTTATGAAGGCTTGAGCCTTTTGCGGCAGACGCTGGGCGACGAGCATATCGGCTATGAAGCCTGCGGCGGATATGAGCTTTTTACTTCTTCTGAGCCCTTTGAGGTGGCTCGCGAAAATATCCCGCTCTTTAATAACTGGATGGAGGAGTTGATTGGGGAAAGTGAGGTTTACAAGGCAGGAAAGTTGAACGGCTATGACGTTATTGAAAACCGACTGGAAGGGGCTCTGCATGCAGGAAGGATGATGGAGCGGTGGATAGCGTTGGCGGTATCGGCCGGGGTAGAAATAAGGTGGAACAGCAGAGTGGCCGCTATCAGCCAGGGAGAGGTAGCAATTGAGGATGG
>CAYWDK010000173.1:2151-3695 GCA_964457025.1 uncultured Balneolaceae bacterium
GCTATCAAGAAACGCCTGCTTGATTTTGCCGGAGAAACTCTGAAGCTTGGCAATGAATGGAGCGTGGATTATGAGTGGAGCGGCATCATGGGATTTACCGAATCCAAGACCCCGATTGTAGAAAAGTTGAATGACCGTTTGATGGTAGCGGCCGGACTGAGCGGGATGGGGGTGGCGATAGGCACTGCTATCGGAGAAAGAGTTTGTAGCATGCTCTCATTTTAGAAGCATGAAATCCGAATGTTCGGAAGGCACAAATCCGAAGCACGAATGTTCAAAATCCGAAACAGGGAAGCTGTACCTGAGATCCGGTTATACATTTCGTTAGTGAGCGTTTCGAATTTCGGACATTCGGATTTCAAATTTTTTCTTAGAAGTTTCTATTCAGAACTTTGCTTGAATTCTCTGTAAAGCTCTAAAAACTCACTCAACATCATCGCCGTAGCGCCCCAGAGCGGGACCCTGTGCACATCCCAGAAAGGTACTTTGTAAGTGTGTTGACGCAGGTTCCAGTCCTGAACCGTCAGGTTCTTTTTGTTTGCAAGTGATTCCACTTCCACCGTAAAAGCTTCCTCCACTTCGGCCGGGTTGAGGGTCAGTTCCGGTTGACGTTCCATATATCCCACCACGGGTGTCACCTGGTTATTTGAGTGGCTGACATAAAGAGTGCTCAGAGTACCCAGAATTTTGATATGGTTTTTGGCAATGCCGACTTCTTCAAAGGCTTCACGCAGGGC
Source organism: uncultured Balneolaceae bacterium (assembly GCA_964457025.1). Lineage (GTDB taxonomy): Bacteria > Bacteroidota > Rhodothermia > Balneolales > Balneolaceae > CAYWDK01. The sequence continues at coordinate 2,889 of CAYWDK010000173.1, forward strand.
AGCCTGTGAGGGGTTTTCATTTTCATCGATTCGACCGCCGGGCAGGCTGATTTGTCCGCCGTGATTGATATTACTGCTTCTGAGTGTGAGCAGTAGCTCTGCCTCTTGTTCTTCATTGGGAAATAGTAATAGGAGTACACTGCTTTGATAGGCGTGTTCGGGAGCGTTAAGCTTCCTTTTGGGGCCGCTGCTAACAGGATCGGGAGCCATCTTTAGCTGGGCATCCAGTCCGGGCAAGGGTTTGCCGAGTCGGTTTTGTAAAAATTGTATGAGTGGTCTAAAAGCAGACATGCAGAAAGGGAATTCAAAAAGTTAAATCAATTATGATACGAACATAAACCGCCATGGTAAGTAATACAAGCAAAAGTCTTGGTAGCAAGTTTAGGTATAAAACAATAGTTTGAATAAGATACTTGGAAGTTCTTGTTTAAAAAAAGTTTGTAACATTTACATTTTTTATTATCTATTTAATGATAAGTGACTGATTCAATTACATTAATAAATTAATCGTAGTTTTTACATTAGTTTTTAATTTGTTCAGGCATCTTGTCTTCACTTCACTTTGTAAATCCAATAACAGAATCAGAGGTTACCTATGCAGAACAAACTGACTAAAATTCTTGGGGCAGTTGTACTTCTTTCACTCATAGGGATGTATGGATGCGATAGCTCGTTGGATCCTAATCCTGAGCAGCAACAACAAGAGGAGCCGGCACCCGCTTCGGGAACGGTGATAGAAGGACAGTATATTGTTGTTTTCAATTCAACCGATAAACGTGGGAAAGCAATTTCTGCGCAACAGGTTGC
>CAYWDK010000174.1:0-1226 GCA_964457025.1 uncultured Balneolaceae bacterium
CTTGCCAGGCCCAGGCCGTCGACACGCTGCACATTTTCAGCCAGCTCGTTCATATAGCGGACGGCCGCCGGGAAGATCATAGTCTTGGCCATGGCTTCGGTGGTATCCGCCTCGATGTTGATGGTGGTAAGGTACTGCTCCGTCCAGATCTCCTGGCGGGAATGCACTTCGCGCTCGTTGAGTACTTTGTGCCGCTCGAAAAGATCGATGTTCTTCTGGTCGGTCAGTTTGGGAAGGGCGTCCATGGTGGTGCGCAGGTTCAGCAGTCCGCGTTTTTCGGCCTCTTTCTCCCAATCATCCGAATAGCCGTCACCGTTGAAAATTATGTCCCTGGATTCGCCCAGGCAGTCGGTCAATACCACGGCCAGCGCCTCTTCCAGCGACTTGCTTTCCATCTCGCTTTCCAGCTTGTCGCAGAGCTTGTCGATGGCATCCGCTACAATGGTGTTGAGCACCACGATGGGGAAAGAGATCGACTGGCTGGAACCGACGGCACGGAATTCAAACTTGTTGCCGGTGAAAGCGAAAGGCGAAGTCCGGTTGCGGTCGCCGGCGTGCTTGGGCAGCGACGGAAGAACCGGGGTGCCCAGTCCGAGCAGCCCGCCCTGCTTCGACTGTTTGAGCCCGCCGTTAAGCAGCTGGTTGACCACATCTTCAAGCTGCTCGCCGATGTAGGCCGAGATGATGGCCGGCGGCGCCTCGTTGGCGCCCAGCCGATGGTCGTTGCCCGCATGGGCGATGGATATTCGCAGCAGGTCCTGGTGCTCGTATACCGCTTTAATGATCGCCGAGAAAAAGAAAAGAAACTGCATATTGTCATGCGGGTTATCGCCCGGATCCAACAGGTTCATCCCCTCGGCCGTACTCATCGACCAGTTGAGGTGCTTACCGCTGCCGTTCAGCCCGTCGAAGGGCTTTTCATGCAGCATGCACTCAAGGCCGTACTTGCGGGCGATCTTCTTCAGCGTGATCATCATCAGCTGCTGGTGGTCGGCCGCAATATTGCAGGTCTCGAAAATAGGTGCAATCTCGAACTGGCTGGGAGCCACCTCGTTGTGACGCGTTTTTACAGGTATACCGAGACGGTAAAGCTCTTTTTCGGCCTCCAGCATGAAGGAGAGCACACGCTCGGGGATAGAACCGAAGTAGTGATCATCCAGCTCCTGTCCGCGGGGCGGCTTGGCACCCACTAGGGTCCGGCCGGTGGTCATCAGATCCGGACGGCG
>CAYWDK010000174.1:1326-3681 GCA_964457025.1 uncultured Balneolaceae bacterium
GTAATAAAACTGTCGTGCTTTTCAGCTGTCAATCCCGTAAGCGGCTGAAACCAGTGGGTGTAGTGTGTCGCTCCTTTTTCGGTTGCCCAGTCTTTCATGGCCACGGCAACGGCATCGGCCACTTCCAGGTTGAGCTGCTCCCCTTCGCTGATGGTTTTGTAGAGATCGGACCAGACCGGCTTCGGAAGCCGCTCTTTCAGGTCGTCCAGCTGAAGGGTATTCTCCCCGAAGATTTCAGGGATGTTCATGCTTGTGGATTTTGTCCCGTTGGTATTGGGCATCCAGTTACGGGCTGCGGCAAGGGTGTCGTAACGTCGAATGGCTTTAGTCATTGAGGTATCGGAGTAATAAGTTATAGGTTGAAAATTCGGCTTGGCATAAGATATAACAGCGGAACCTTTATACACAAATAATTTAGTTATTTTTTTATCAACATTTAATATATAAAGGCATATACAAAAAATATCCTTACTTATTTAAGTAATTTTATCCTATTAGCTATTTGCGCTTAATAATATTATGCCCTTGCTTTGATTCATCTTCATTTTTTAAGCACCCGCTAATTTTACTATTTTCAGAGTCGATCTTATCCACACCTTGTCAACCAAATTTTTTGAATTTTGAAACCGTCGACCACCCGACATTGGATTGAAGCTGCGCGTCCCCAGACTCTCCCCGCCGCATTGGTGCCGGTACTGACCGGGGCCGCACTGGCCTTCAGCCACCAGGCCCTGAACTGGACCGCCAGCCTGGTAGCACTCGGCTGCGCCTTCCTCATACAGATCGGCACCAACTTCGCCAATGACTATTTTGATTACATAAAAGGAGCCGACACCGAGGATCGCGTCGGCTTCGAGCGGGCGACGGCAGCCGGGCATATCACGGCCGGACAGATGAAGTCGGCCACCATTATCACCATGACACTGGCATTTTTTTTAGGATTATACCTGGTGTGGCATGCGGGCTGGGTGATCCTGGCTATCGGAATCGCTTCGCTTATCTGCGGGGTGCTCTACACCGGCGGACCTTTCCCGCTGGGTTATAATGGGCTTGGGGATCTATTCGTATTTATTTTCTTCGGCATCGTCGCCGTGATGGGTACGTATTACGTAAACGCAATGGAATGGACGGCCGAATCGCTGCTGGCCTCCCTCCCCATAGGGGCACTGGCCACCAATATTTTGGTCGTTAACAACTTGAGGGATGTAGAACAGGACGGCCCTGCCGGCAAGAACACCCTGGGCGTACTGCTCGGCGAAAACGCCCTCCGATGGGAGTACCTGCTGATGCAGCTGCTCGCTTTTGCCGTGCCGGTCTTTTTCTATCTGGAATATTCATACAGTATTTATGCTTTGCTACCCCTGCTGATTATGCCCGGGGGTGTGTGGCTGCTCGCGGCCATCTGGCAGGAAGAAGAAAAACAGAAACTCAACAACCGGCTCAAACATACGGCCATCTTTATGACGCTCTACGGCATCCTGTTCAGCACGGGACTCATCTTGGGATAAATGACAATGAAGCTTCACAGCTACTCATACCGCTTCCCTTTTTCCAAGCCCTTCGGTACGGCCGGAGAAACCTATACGCACCGGGAAGGCCTCATCCTTGAAGCGTTAGATGGTGATATTTACGCCCTCGGCGAAGCCGCTCCGCTGCCCGGTTTTTCCCGCGAGACTTTAGAGGATGTAGCAGAACAACTGGCCTATGCGGGCTCCTCCATTGCGGAACTTCTCGAAGAAGAAGCTACTATGGAAGAACGTGAATCATTTTACGTCCGGAACAACATTCCGCCGGCGCTCTGCTTTGCCATCGATACCCTGGCCTCAGGATATCTCGCGCAAAAAACGGGACATTCTTTAGCAGACTTCCTTTTCGGGAACCATCAACCGGATGTAAAGATTAATGCGGTGGTCTCTCTCCTTTCGCAAGATGAAGTTATGACCGAGGTAAGCAAGGCCGTTTCCGACGGATTCGATACCGTAAAACTTAAAGTGGATTCCGGCTTTGAAAGCATTCCGCTTCTCATCCGGCAGATCCGCTCAAGCCATCCCGGCCTCGACATCCGTATTGACGCCAACCGTAGCTGGAGCCTTGATGATGCCATCCGGAATCTCGGGCGGCTGGAAGAATTCAACCTTGAATACTGCGAGGAGCCCCTCGCAGATCCGGCACCGGCCGCACTGGAAGAGCTCGCTTCTGCAACCGGCGTACCCCTGGCACTTGACGAGACTCTCGTCCGGGCGGATCATCCCGAAGAGCTGCTGCCTTTCACTTCAGCCTGCATCCTGAAACCGATGGTCATCGGCAGCTTCAGCAACTTATTTGCAACAAAAGCCCTTGCCGATACTCATGATA
>CAYWDK010000175.1:0-3680 GCA_964457025.1 uncultured Balneolaceae bacterium
AAGGGGAACTCCCTGCCCGGGGAGTTGCTGAGGGAGCTGGCCCAAAAGATCAACGAGGTGGGCGGCAATCCCAATGCGCACGTCATCGTGCTGCGCAGCCGAGGCGAAGGCGCTTTCTGCGCGGGAGCTTCGTTCGACGAATTGATGGCCATCGACAATTTCGAAGAAGGGAAACACTTCTTTATGGGCTTTGCCCTGGTACTGAACGCCATGCGTAAATGTCCGAAGCTGATCATCGTCCGCGTGCAGGGCAAGACCGTAGGCGGCGGCGTGGGCGTGGCCTCGGCCGGCGACTATACTTTTGCTCACGAATCGGCATCTGTGAAACTCAGCGAGCTGGCGCTGGGCATCGGTCCCTTTGTCGTAGGTCCTGCGGTGCAACGCAAAGTCGGAGCTTCCGCCTTCAGCACCCTGGCCGTCGACGCCAAGAGCTGGTACGACGCAAAATGGGCACGCGAGAAAGGGCTCTATTCCAAAGTGCTGAAATCATACGAAGAGCTGGACCGTTCGGTCGACGAACTGGCTCATTCCCTCGCCAACAGCAGTCCCGAAGCGATGAAAGAGCTGAAGAGCGTGCTGTGGAAAAGCACCGACCACTGGGATTCCATCCTGGAACAGCGCGCCGAGATCAGCGGACGACTGGTCCTGTCGGATTATACCAAGAACTTCATTGCCGACTTTAAAAAGAAATAAAACGTCTAAATGGGAAGCTGCTCCGGCGGTTTTTCCCATTTGAACCGGATGGTGAAGACCGTCCCCTCTTCCGAACTCCGAATATCAAGCGTACCTTCCAGTTGGCTGACAAGTGCTTCAACCAGCACCAGTCCGAGTGAGCCCTCCTTAAGGTTCTCTACATCCTCAGGCAGCCCGGGTCCGTTGTCCGCTATCCGAAAGGTAATGTCATTTTCTACTGTCTTTAGGTCGATGGATATCTTTCCCTCTGAAGAGCCTTTGAAGGCGTGCTCAAACGAATTGCTGACCAGCTCATTCAAAATAAGTCCGCAGGAGATGGCTTGGTCTATACCCAACTTGATCTCTTCAACATCCAGGTCAAAATCGACCTGCTTTCCATTATTGGAAAATGAATAGGATATAATCTCCACCAGTTCAGACAGGTACTTACTGAAATTGATTTCGGAAAGCCGTTCGTTCTCATACAGCTTTTCGTGGATCATGGCAATAGACTGCACTCTTCGCTGGCTTTCGCTCAATGTCCGAATAGCCCTTTCGTCATCCGTATACCCCATCTGTAGTTCGAGCAGGCCTGAGATAACGGCCAGGTTGTTTTTTACCCGATGGTGAATCTCTTTGATCAGGACTTCCTTCTCTTCCAGGGCTTTGGTAATATCGCGGGTCTGCTCCTCAACAAGTTTCTCCAGCTTCTTTCTGTCCAGATAATTGACCCGGACCTGTATATAGGTATAGCCGAGAGCAATGACCAGCACCGCCATCAAAGCATAGAACCACCAGGTCGTCCAAAAAGGGGCATTGATACTGAAAGAATAAGAAGCCATCGACAATTCTTCTCCATCATCCCTCCCCGCTATACGAACGACAAATTCGTAGTCTCCGGCGCCCAGGTTGGTATAGGTAGCGGACCTGTTGGCAGTCATCGGCATCCACTCATCCTCAAAGCCTCTGAGCATATATTCATAGCGGATACTTTCAGGGGAAAGGTAATCCAATCCCGTATACTCAAAGGTCAAAGACTGGCTGTCGTAGGGAAAAACGATGGAACCGAAATTCGGGATACCGTTTCTGTAACTCAAGCCGTTACCGTACTCTTCCCATGATACGTCCCTGCCATTTCTCATAATGCCCGTTATAAAGACGGGGATAACATTGTTACGTTTGACCATCTTGTCGGGCTCAAACTTGAGAAGCCCATTCATACTGCCAAACCAGGCAGTCATATTCCCATTCCTTCCCTCTACAATCGCTTTGTGGTTAAACTCCAGGCCCAGTCCTTCCTGAATAACGGGATAATGGGTTATTTCCATCTCTCCCGTCTCACGATATTCCGGAATATCCAGTTTATGAACCCCGGCATTTGTGCCCTGCCACAACATCCCTTTTGCATCGAACCAAAGAAAGTTGGTATCCACTAAAATCATTCCTTCCGCCTTGCCGAAATTGACCAGCATCGAGTCTCCGGAGGCGTTGGGCCTGTATAGGCTAATCCCTCCACCGGTGCCCAGCCAGTAATCCCCTTTATTATCCTGTGTTATGTAGTTTATTACCGAATGCCCGAGGCCATGCCTCATTTTCAGGTTTTCGAAGCCGCTTTCGTTGAGCCAGCTCAGGCCGTCGGTTGTACCGACCAGGATATTTCCGGAATTGTCTTCGTAAATATACCTTACTACATTGCCGGATAAGCCCTCGCTCGTGGTATAGCGTTGAACGGTTCCGTCGGACTGCCTGGCAAACAAGCCTTCGTCGGTACCAATCCATAAGGTTCCTTCCGAATCGACCAGAAGGTCATAAGTATACCAGTTCTCGAGGCTGGCCTGTTCGCTATAATTGGTAAACTCCCCACCATCATACTTCCACAATCTATTGTCGTTGGTCAATACCAACAATTCTCCACCAGGCAACTCGGCCAACTCCCAGATATCCGGTTCAACTCTCTCCGGTATGGGTACGTTGTGCTTCTTAAAAGTCCCTCGCTCCTCATTAAAAGAAAAAAGCCCTTCTTTGGTACCGGCCCAAATCGTACCGTCGCTGCCTTTTAAAACAGAGAGAACGCCCTCAGAACCTAGTCCCGATTCCCTTCCGTAGCTCACAGCCCCTTCCCCGCTGTATATGCTCAGGCCGTTTTCGTTGGTTCCTATCCATATTCTCTCATTTCGATCTTCATAGAGGCAGTAGATAAAGTTGCTGCTCAGGCCGTTTTCTTCTCCGAAATGCCGATATATCCCATCCCGGTACCTGAATACGCCTCTGTTTTCGGTACCTATCCATATGGCACCGTCTGGGGAGACAAGCAAATCAAAGATGTAACCAAGATCCACTCCGTTTATGGATGTAATTTGAGTGAAACGGCCGTCTTGCCAGGCCGTCAGGCCATTATCGGTCGCCAGCAGAATCCTTCCCTCCTGATCCTGAACAATCTTGTATACTTTGTTGCCGCTCAACCCCTCTTCGGTGCGGTAGTTCGTAAAAGATTCTCCGTCAAAAACCGACAGTCCGTTTTGCGTAGCTATCCAAACTTTACCGTCGGCTGCTTCCCAAACATCCCAAACCGCATTATCTGCCAAACCGTCTTCTTCGGTAAGCTGGCTCCACTCTCCCTTATTGCGGATAAAAATTCCACTGCCGTTGGTCTGAAACCAGAATGCCCCGTCATCTGTCTCTTCAATTCTCCAGACGTAGATGCTGTCTATGGCTTCTTCCCGGAAACGATAAACCAGGCTGTCGCCTTGAAACTGTGCTACCCCGCCAGACCAGGTTGTCACCCAGAGGTCGTCCCCTGAATCCACATAGAGGGAGTTGATGATATTGTCTTTTAATCCGTCGTCTACATCGTAGGTTATAAACTCAGTGCCGTTAAAGCGGGACAGGCCACCACCCAAGGTCCCTATCCACATATAGCCCGTGCCATCCTGAGCAATATCCGTAACCTGGTTATGAGGAAGGCCTTCGTTTACAGAATACGTCTTAAAATTGTATTTCTGGGCACA
>CAYWDK010000176.1:0-3677 GCA_964457025.1 uncultured Balneolaceae bacterium
AATAAAATGACTTCTTCGATCGTCGATTGTTACAAATTACAGGTGGCAAAGAAGTGGGAGGCAGCTGGCAATATAATTTAAACAGGTACTATACTTGGTTCATCAATTCGAAATTTTATGATCCTAAAATAAGCTTCACGTGGAATTACAGTTATGTGAAGCCACATATATTTTTGAAAGTTAAATATGCCACAGAAAAGTTGAAGAACAGTTATTAGTTAAAACTCAGGGAAAAACCGGCCTGGAAGTTTCGACCTGCAGCAGGCTCAAAATACCGATCTCCAAATGCATTAGGGACAATTGAGCCATTGTAGTTGACATCAAATATATTATTGACATTGAAATAGGGCTGTATTTGGAAAGAGTTGCTACCAAAGAGATTCATCAGGCTTATCTTGGCATCTACAGTACTGTAAGAGTCATTCTCAGCCGTATTCATATTATCTGCAAAGTACTGGCTTACATAGGAATAGCTTACCTCACCTAACCAGTTATCCCGACGATAATCCAGAGAAATTGCCAATCTGTGGTCGGGAATACCCGGCACACTGTTGTTATCAATAGAAGTACCGCCTTCGGATTCTTCGCTGTCGAAAACGGCATGGGTATAGGTATAGGTGGTATTCAGCTGAATAGTTTGAACAGGTCTCAGGGAAATGCGAGCCTCCACACCGCTATGGATGGTGTTGCCTTGGTTTCGGTAGAAAGTCGGGCCGTCAGCGGCAAGCTGGAAGGGAAACAGGATATCTTCTATCCACAAACGGTACAGGCTGAAATCGTATTCCAATAAATTGTCGGAGATGTAGCCTCGGGTTCCGAATTCAATGCCCACTGTCTTTTCGGGCTCCAAAGAAGGATTGAAACCGCTGCCGCCTGTTGGACTGTTAACCAGCTCGGTAGTGGTGGGAGCCTCAAATGAAGTACTCAGGTTAACGAACCATTTACTGGCTGGTGTTAAGTACGAAATTCCGATGCTGGGACTCAGAGCATTAAAAGTGCGGCTTGGAGTTTGTGAGACCGAAGCCGAATCCACGGAAAAGGTAAGCCAGTCGTAACGCAGTCCGCCTAAGATGTTCCAACGGCCAAGTTCCAGCGTAGAAGTGACAAACAGTGCCTGGTTAGTTACAATCTCCAGCTGATTGAGGCTTACCGGGCCCCGGGACCCGTCAACATTGTTGTATTCCACGCGGTCATCATGCTGAAGCTTAAGATCGAAACCGGCATTAACCTCCAGTGAATTAAACTGTCGCTCCAGCGTACCACGCAATCCTCCGGCCCAGCGGTTCAAATCGATGATGCCGAAGGGCAGGGGGTTGGAAAGATCCCGATAGATGCCATAGCCGGTGAGTGTGATAAAGCCCAAGCCGGCATCTTTATAATAGTTAAGCCCTAGCTGCCCTTGGTAAACTTCCTTGCCGGCATTGGCATTGGCAAAGGTTGCGTTAGCCTGACGAGGATCTTCTTGGGCTTGTTCCTTGGTCAAACTGCTGGGGTGCTCGGCATAGGGCATACCCACAAAGGCTCCCATATATTCCAGACGACTGGTGGAGTTGAGATCCAAAGAACCCTTCAGCCCTGAACGTGATACTTTGGCTTCGCTGTGGTTCCGGTATCCGTTTTGTGTAAAGTAAGAGCTGTAGGCGGAAACCCTATGGTTGCCATACGTTTGGCTGAACCGAATATCTTGCTTAAATAAACCGTAGGATCCTGTACTGCTGCGCAGTTTCAGAGTAGGGGTTTCGCCTGTGGGTGGAAAGGTCGAGAGATGAAGTACACCACCGCTGCTGTTACCCCAAAAGGTAGAAGCCGGCCCTCGTATCAACTCCACCTTGCTTACAAATGAAGGATCGATGGAGTTCAGCATTGCCTGACCGTCGGCCACCGTAAGCGGGATGCCATCCATGATGACTTGCAGTCCGCGAACCCCAAAGGAAGCCCTCCATCCCAGCCCCCGAATGGTAATGCGCTCACCCAATGCATAGTTCTCACGATTATTAACCCAGATGCCGGGCAATTGACCGGTGATAGCATCCATGGTAAGAGCCGCCTCACTGTTGCGTTCGGCCAGCGAACGGTTGAGGGCGGTCAGCGAGATTGGCGCGTTATCAGGACTGATAGTAGAATAGATGGCCTCAATGCGAATCGGTTCCAACTCAGCCTTCAGCGTGTCGGGTTGCTGCGCAAACCCCTGATTTGCATGCAACACAAGTAATAAAAGGAATATGAACAGGGTGGAGATTGCTCGAATCGTTGATCTCATTTTGAATACTACCATGAAAAAGACAAATTCAGAATTAAGGGTACAATAAGTTACTTTAAGTAAAGCAGAATTCTATTATTTTACGAAGCTTGAACACACTGGGGATCAAATTCATTCTGAAAATAAAGGGAAAGAATGTCAAAGAATTCAAATAACACTTCCATATTAATTGTCGACGACACCGAACCGAATGTTCGCCTGCTTGCCCATGTCGTTAAGAAGGAGGGCTACGAGGCGATGGCTGCTTTTTCCGGACAGGATGCGCTATCACTGCTGGAAAAAAGAAAGCCCGACATCATACTCCTGGACATAATGATGCCCGAGATGAACGGCTTTGAAGTTTGCCAGAAACTGAAAGAACATGAGGATTATAAGGATATCCCGGTGATTTTTCTAAGTGCGCTTTCAGAGACCGATTCCAAAGTACAGGGCTTTAATGTAGGTGGAGTGGATTACATCACCAAACCTTTTCAGCGTGAGGAAGTTCTGGCACGCATTGACTTGCACGTAAAGCTTCGGAAATTGCAGGAGGAACTCAGCAATAAAGTCACCCAGTTGAAGCAGCGTGAGGAGACTCTTCAAAAACTCAATGAAGAGAAAGATGAGTTGATGCGCATTGTGGGGCACGACTTTAGAAATCCGGTCACCGGTATTATGGGGCTGGCCAGTTTTTTGCAGCAAAATGTACAGAGCATTACCTCCGAACAGCAGGAAGATATGCTGGGCATTATCAAGGGTAGCGGACAAAAGTTGCTTGAACTGGTCAACGGCCTGCTCAACAAAGATGAGGAAGCCCGTATTTCGGAGCTCTCACTTAAAAAGCTGGATTTAAAGTACCTTGTTGAAGATATGGTAGACCTGCACCGGCCAACCGCCATCAACAAAAATATTGTGATTGAAACAGAGATCGACAGCCTGCAACCCAAAACTGTTGACAAGCACAAGGTGGAACAGATTCTAAGCAACCTGGTGTCGAATGCCCTGAAGTTCTCTATGGAGGGCGGAACCATCTCTATAAAGCTAAGGAAAGTACCGGGCAAAGAAGACGCTTTCGAGCTGGTAGTGGAAGACTCCGGTATGGGCATACCCGATGATGAGTTGGAGAATCTCTGGAATACGGATGAGAAAACCATACGCTTCGGCACCTCGGGCGAGCAGGGATCCGGTATGGGGCTGGACTTGGTTTACAACTTCACCCGCCTGCACGGCGGCAGAGTGGATGTGGATTCCAAAGAAGGCGTTGGAACCACTTTCACGGTGAGGCTGTATGACCAAGGATAAGTAGACCTTTTGAAAAGCTGATTACCGCTTAAACTGAGATTATAAAGTATCGGGACTTTTGCAAAACCTTACTGTCATCGCGAACGAAGTGCGGCGATCTCCTTTTGTCCGCTTTAATCGGGAGATTGCTTCGTAT
>CAYWDK010000177.1:0-3657 GCA_964457025.1 uncultured Balneolaceae bacterium
TTTCGGGCTCTTGTACATCTATTTCCCGGTACTCATAATCGGTTGAGAGGGATTCGTTGGCTTCGTTCAATATACGAGTGGTTTAGGGTTCTCTTGCAATAGGCATTGTCATGCAACGAGCGCCTCCGCGCCCCCGGCACAATTCGTGGCCGAGAAAACTGATAGCAATTTTTTTATCCTGATAATTCAAATCTTTTTCTTTGTATTCCTCTACAAATTCGTATTGGTTCATAATATGATATCCATGCTCTTTTAGGGCACGGAAGGTGTTCGTGTTTCGTTCATACCCAACTATAATACCGGGTGCAAGGGCAAAAACGTTCGCTCCGTCGGTCCATTGTTCACGAAATTGGTTGGTTCGGCTGCTTCCCCCACAGTTAATGAAGGTAAAATCGGTCTCCAAAAGCCCTTCAAGGGATTTTTTGAGAGAAGGCATTGACCGTGCGTTAACGGAACCGTTTTCTTTTGAGAGGGCCACGACATTGTCCCTTCGCTCTGTAATGGCTGGAGGGAAGGCAATACATTCGGAGTTGCTGGCAAAAGTAAAGATCGTATCCAGGTGCATGGAAGAGCGCTGTTTTGGGATGTCTACGGCGAGGACGTGTTCTATCCCTTTTTCAAGCAGCCCTTCAGCTGCTGTCATGAGCCCGCTGAAGGAGGTGCGCTCGCTCATCCCTATAAGTACCACTTTGTCGGATGCGACCAGCACATCCCCGCCTTCAATCGATTCCTGTTCCGAAATACGAACCACATTATCTTTGATATCCTCAAATAGCGGGTGGTAGCTGACCAAGGTTTCCATCAGCAGGGATTCCCGGATCCGTGCTTTTTTAGCCGGACGGGACAGCAGGATATTGGGCCCGACTACGGCCGCCAGGTCCCGGGTAAAGAGCAGGTTGGGGGTAGGCAGCAGGGTAAAGTTGCGGATGGAGGGGGTGGCGCCTTCAACGACAAACTGCAGCAGTTCCTGCGGACTAAGCTTATGCAGTTCCGGCTCAACCACATGAAGGTTGTCTTCCGGGAGACGGAGGATCATGCTTTCGATGAACGAAGCCCGGGCCTCCTCGTTTTGAAAACACTCCAGGAACAGTTCGGTTATTTCATAAATTTCACCGTCACCGGGCATGGCTGTCCTGAAAATATCTAGCATGTCGAGGTGTTCCTGCCGGGCATCTTCTTCAAAAATAATATCGTCGAACAGCAGCTGATCTTTCAGTTCGGGATTTACGAGTGATACTTCGGTACCGGGAGTGTGAACAATAACTCCCCGTAGCATGCCGGTCTCGGAAGTAACGGACAATTTCATCTATGGAAGTTTTAAGCGGTTTATTAAAAAATTCTATAAGCGTTGATACTCTCGCTTCAGCTGCGCCGATATCGGACCAGAAGCCGAAAGCAACCCCAAATATACCTATTAGCGACACTTTTATTAAATCAGTTTTAGCTTCAGATAAAGGTTTAGAATTTTTTATTTTTTTCGCACGATAAGAAATCCTATGCTGTTATAAAGCGGAAACTGAACCGAGAAAAGCATTACGTTTTCAATGTCTACCAAAACCGAAATAGAATCCCTTGTTTACCTGCTGGATGATCCCGATCCTTTTGTGCAGTCGGAAGTAAAGACCCGGTTGTTTGAATTGGGGGAGCAGGCCGTGCCGCTGCTCGACCAACAGAAGAACCATACCAGGGACGAACAGGAACGGCAGCTCATCAACGACATTATCCAGTGGATTACTTACGGTAGCCTGCAGGAAGACTTTGTGGATATCCTGGACAACGGTATCAACAATATGCAGCAGCTGGAGAAGGCCGTTTTTATACTGGCACGTTTCGGCAACCCGACGCTTCGCGAAGAAGAGTATATGCGCAAGCTCGACCGCTTCGCCGATATGGTCCGCGACGACCTCCGTTTCCGTCTTGACGATACCAAGAAGATGCATCTGTTGTTGAAGTTTGTCTTCGAAGAGCTCAACTTCCGTGGCAGCAGTTCTGATTATTACAACCCGGAAAACTCCTACATGAACCGGGTGATCGACCTACGAAAGGGCCTGCCTATTTCGCTGGGCATGATTGTGCTCTTTTTGGCCCGGCGGCTTGACCTGCCCTTTTACGGGGTCAACATGCCGATCCACTTTATGCTCAAGTACAAAGGTGAGCGGGAGGAGATACTGATCGACCCCTTCGACCGGGGCAAGACCGTCAGCTACAACCAGTGCTTTTTCTTTCTGAAACAGAACGGTGTAGAACCCAAGAGCAATCACTTTGAGACGGCAACCGAAACCGAGATCCTGGCCCGCTGCATACGCAACCTCATCCAAAGCTATAGCAGGCTCGATAAAGAGGAGAAGGTCGAAAATCTCAAGACACTGCTCAGTACCGTGGAGATGATGTACCCCTCTTCTTCATCCCAATCCTGATCGAAAATTACCCCAGTTTTTCCAGGTCTTCTTCGGTAATCTCCAGGCTTCCTTTCTGTTCTTCATCCTCTTCCGAAAATTTGTAGGGATTGATTTGCCGGGCAATGCGGTAGAAAGATTCCGCCTCTTCCTCGTTTCCGTCGAAGCTGTGTATGTCACCGGCCAGCTTGTATAAGGTAGGATTGGAAGGGGCGTCGTCAAGCAACTCCTTCAATTTTGGGATGGCATCTTCCATCTCTTTTTCGTTGATGAGCATCTCCAGCTTGTAGAGCTCTGACTGCAACGACTGCTGTTCTGCTTTCAGCTTTTTCAGGTAGTGCCTGCAACGCGAAAAGATGTTTCGCTTGAAGTAGAAGCGAACCATCTGGTAGATGAGCGATGCGGGCAGCTCGATATTCTCAAGCCGATCTTCAAGCCGCCTCATGACCTCCCGCTGGTCCATGACCATCATCAGGTGAACCAGCCGGCAGAGTGTTTCCGGATCATGTTCGGAGCGCAGCAGTTCCGTTTTCAATTCGTCGGTAAAAAGTTTTTCAAAGTAGTTTTTGATCGGCTTTTCCGGGAAGAGAGGATTGACCAGTTCGTCCAGTGCCAGCAACTGGTCGAAGGTACTTTTGGATTTGAGCTCGGCTTCGGAATAGACTTCCACGCCCCACTTCTTGTTGAAGTAGGCTACATTCTTCCAGTATTGCTCGCTCTCGGTATCGAGGTTGAGAGCAAAGGTGGTGGCACCGTAATGGTGGGTCACATCCAGCTGGGTAGCGATACCGACTTTATAGCCTTTTTTCCTGGCTTCGAAACAGAGGTCGATATCTTCAAAGAAGGCCAGTTCGTAGGCCTCATCCATTCTCAGTTCCGTATTGGTGCGAAGCATCATGCAAAAGCTGTCGAGGTACTCCGACTGAACCAGCTCCTTTTTATAGTCGTCCCTGTAGCGGAGCGACTGGTCGGGGTTCAGGGTTTTATTTGCAAGCGGACCGACCAGGGCGTACTCCTTATGTTCCTCCATCAGGACCCGTAACCTGCCGACCGTGTTATCAGTGACTTCCACATCATTGTGCATGATACAGGCGTAGTCACCTTTGCAGGCATCCAGTCCCTGGTTGACGGATGCGGCAAAGCCCTTGTTCTCCTTGTTAGTGATGACCCTGCAATTCAAAAATCCTTTCTTTTCCAGTTCCGCCAGGTAGTCGTGGGTATCGTCCAGGCTGGCATTGTCGATGACGATGAGTTCGGTTGT
>CAYWDK010000178.1:0-1880 GCA_964457025.1 uncultured Balneolaceae bacterium
CTTGTGCCGTCGCTCCGCGGCGGCACCGGGCTCCACCGCTCTGCGGTGATTCTGGCGCGGTAATGGACGCGGAGCGTCCGTCTTGCGTCCTGCCGCAGAGCGACAGGACGAGATAGAATGATAGTTACAGCGCGTTCTGGATCTTGTCGGTGTAGTCGAGCTTTTCCCAGGGGAACTCTTCGCGGCCGAAGTGGCCGTAGGCGGCCGTCTTGCGGTATATGGGCCGCTTGAGGTTGAAGCGGTCAATGATGCCGGCAGGCGTGCAGTCGAAGACTTTCTGAATGGCTTCGGCCAGCTCTACATCCTTCACCTTGCCGGTCCGGTTGGTACTTACGTTAATGGAAACAGGTTCTGCAATGCCGATGGCGTAGGCCAGCTGCACCAGGCACTCGTCGGCCAGTCCGGCCGCCACCACGTTCTTGGCGATGTGCCGCGCCGCATAGGCCGCGCTTCGGTCTACCTTGGAGGGGTCCTTGCCGGAGAAGGCGCCGCCGCCGTGGGCTCCGCGTCCCCCGTAGGTGTCCACGATAATCTTACGTCCCGTCAGGCCGGTGTCGCCGTGGGGGCCGCCGATGACGAACTTGCCCGTGGGATTCACGTGCAGGATGGTTTCGGCGTCCATCAGCTGTTCCGGGACCACTTCCGGGATCAGGTGCTTCTTCAAATCCTCTTTGATCTGCGGCTGGTCCACCTCGGCGTCGTGCTGGGTGGAGATGACGATGGTGTCGATTCTTTTGGGCTTGCCTTCGTCGTCGTACTCCACGGTCACCTGGCTCTTGCTGTCGGGCGCCAGGTAGGGCATCAGAGCCGTCTCCTTGCGGATGTGGGCCAGCTTGCGCAGCAGGTCGTGGGCGTACTGCAGGGTCATCGGCATGTAAGTGTCGGTCTCGCGGCAGGCGTAGCCGAACATCATCCCCTGGTCGCCGGCGCCCATCGCTTTGGAATCTCCTTCATCCACGCCTTGGGCGATATCGGGGCTCTGCTGGTGGATGGTGGTGAGCACGCCGCAGCTCTCCGAATCGAAACGGTAGGTGTTCTTGGTGTAGCCGATATCGCGGATCACTTCACGGGCCAGCTCCTGCACGTCCACATAGGCGTCGGTGCGCACCTCGCCGGAAATGACGGCCAGGCCAGTGGTGACCAGCGTCTCCACGGCTACCCGCGACTCCGGGTCCTCGGCAAGCATGGCGTCCAGGATGGCGTCGGAAATCTGGTCGGATATCTTATCCGGGTGGCCTTCGGAAACGGATTCGGAGGTAAAGAGCTGTTTCATGGGATCAAAGCTGAATCGGTTGAAATTAAACGAGCAGTGAAGCTACAAAAAAAAGAGGATAGATTACACCTAAGCATTTGCTCTAATCGAACAGATCCGCATCCTTCTTCTCCGGGTCGATGCCGAGGTATTCAAAGGCTTTTTTGGTAGCCACGCGTCCTTTGGGGGTGCGCTGCAAAAAGCCCTCCTTGATGAGGTAGGGTTCGTAGACTTCTTCGATGGTGCCTTTGTCCTCGCCTACAGCTACGCCCAGAGTGCCCAGCCCCACGGGTCCGCCGGAGTAGTTCTCGATGATGGCGCGCAGAATACGGATGTCCATCTCGTCGAAACCGTTCTCGTCCACGTCCAGTGCGTTGAGCGCCTTGTCAGCGATGGCGTCGGTGATGGTGTCCATCTCCTCCACCATGGCGAAGTCGCGGGTGCGGCGCAGCAGCTTGTTGACGATGCGCGGGGTGCCCCGGCTGCGGCGGGCGATCTCGTGGGCGCCGGTCTCGGTGATGCCGAAGTTGAGGATGGAGGAGGTGCGCAGGGCGATGCGCTGCAGCAGCTCCACGTCGTAATAATCCAGCCGCATGTCGATGCCGAAGCGGGCGCGCAGCGGCGCGGT
>CAYWDK010000178.1:1980-3651 GCA_964457025.1 uncultured Balneolaceae bacterium
GTGGTCGGCTTGATCTGCACGCCCATCTCGTGGGCGATGATGTGGGCCAGGGTGGTCTTGCCGAGGCCGGGCGGGCCGGAGAGGATCACGTGGTCAAGCGCCTCGCCGCGTTTTTTGGCGGCTTTGATAAAGACCGTCAGGTTACTGAGCACTTTGCGCTGACCGATGAACTCTTCGATGCTGCGCGGGCGTACCGTCTGCTCGAAAGCTTGGTCGTTGTCGGAGGCGTCTAATAAGGGGTTTTGCACGGTCGTTTCGGCTGACTAATGAGTAAGGATCAGGCTTCGGCCCTAAATTAACTCATTATTCCCAAACAATCGAAAGACTTTGTGCAGGGCGGCCGCGGGGCACGGTCTTCCAGGCCACAGATTGCACGGATTATAAAATGTAATTTTGTCATCCTGAACTTGTTTCAGGATCTTTTGGCAAAAGGCCTTAAGTCTTTAAGCTCACATAACAGTGGGGTGTTTTGCACAAATCGACTTAACACCCTTCGTCCATCCCGCAAAAACACGGGACCGACACTTCCCTCGAAGGGAAGACGATAGAACTGATTTAATGAGAGTTTTCCCCTCCTTATCAAGAGCCTGTCCCGATGGCTATCGGGGAGGAGTGCCGAACGGAGTGAGGTGGGGTGGTTCGTTGGCCAAGAAGGTAGAAGCAGTAATTAAAATAATCTCTTGAGATCCTGAAACAAGTTCAGGATGACAAATACGCAATCAAAAAACAGTGAAATCTGCGTAATCTGTGATTAAAGCTAGTCGTTCTCCCCGGTCTGCTGCTCGAAGGTCTCGGCATCGATGTTGCCCAGCTCGTAATCCAGCTTGCGCAGCAGGCGGAAAGCCGGCTTGCGGTAGATACCGTCCGCCGCATAGGCACTGTAAATAGCCTCGCGTGCTTCCTCCAGCCGGTCCATATGGATGTAGGCGTTGCCCAGATACCACTGCGCCTTCTCCTGCAGTCCGGGATGGTCGTCTACCTTATCCAGGGCGTTGCGGAATGCGTCGGCCGCCTCGTCGAAGTTGTCGGCGTTGTAGCGTATGATGCCGATGTTGATATAGGCCTGCGCCGTGGCGGTGTCCTCCTCGCCTCTCTCGATCACTTCGTTATAAAACTCCAGCGCGCGCTCAACCTGGCCTGAAAGAGCGGCCTTGAAACCCAGGTTCAGCAGGGAATCGGCGGGCGTCAGGCTCACGGTTTTCTCGGAACGCATAACGGGCGGCGACTCCAGGCTTTCGGCAATATTGATATCCGACAGTGCCATCTGCTGCAGTGTCTGGCTGTTGTCCACGCGGAAGAGGTTGATGCTGAGGATCAGCAGGGCCACTGCTGCCGCGGCAGCTACCCACTTCCAGTTTTGAGTCAGGAAAGCGACGGGAACGGCATCCTTGTGGGCCGACTTGCTGCGTTCTTCGGCTTTGGCTTTCTCTTCGATAATGGTCTTGACGCCCAGCTCGGTCTCAAGAAGGTCGATGTAGTGGGGTTTTTTTAGCAGTTCCACCCACAGATGTTCGACTTCCTCCTGGTTCAGGCGTCCCTTAATGTAGGCATCTATCCGTTGTTCTATGTCCGGATCTCTTGGGTAATCACTCATGGGTTATCTCCGCATATTGTAGATACAAGATGTATAAGCAGTTTTGCATCGCCGTTCATATAGTAAGACCGATGAGA
>CAYWDK010000179.1:0-3645 GCA_964457025.1 uncultured Balneolaceae bacterium
AGTTTTGAGTTTTGAGTCGTAAGTCGTGAGACGTGAAAGGTGAAACGTGAGACGGAAAAAGCGAGAAGTTTGCTACCCCTCCCCCCCCTTTATACCCCTATACCCCATACCCTTATACCTTATAACCCATCCCCTAAATTTTTATATATTATGCGCCATGCAGTTGCCCAAACCCTGGAAACGTACACTGATTGCCCTGTTGGTATGGTTTCGCCGCTTTCGGAGGGAGTTTCGTAACGCCTTCAAGACAGTTGAAATTGAGCTGTATGACCTGAACAAGAAGCTCGAGCCCTATTTTCATTACGCCAGCTTTCTGTTGGTCACCTTTGCGGTCGCCAGTCTTATAGGTGCCTTCGGCTTTGAGCTCTCCGAGCGTTTGCAACGATGGAACGGCTATTTGGATTTCGCCATTATTACAGGCTTTGTGCTCATCTATATCAGCCGTCTTCTGCTTACCTCCAAACGTCTGCAGCTGTTAAAAAACCGTTTACTGGAATCGTTTTTCTTCTTGCTTCTGCTTCTCTTCGGTTTGGTCTATCTGGTCGGGGGACAGGAACTGCTCGCTTTTTTTGAGCAATTCATAGGCCTGCAGAACAGCTATGCGGTGGTTCTCTTTTTTATCAAGGTCTACCTCGTCGTTTTTGTGGTTGTCAAGTTTATACAGGCCACGCCCATACTGCTTTCGTTGCAGCGCCATCCCGCCCAGATTATCGTGGGCTGCTTTACGGGGATTATTCTCATCGGAGCCCTTTTGCTGATGATGCCGCGCACCACCGTAGACGGGGAGGGGCTGCGTTTCATCGATGCGCTTTTCACCTCCACCAGCGCGGTCTGTGTGACGGGCCTTATCGTGGTGGATACGGCCACCCATCTCACCTTTCTGGGGCAGGTCATTATCATGGCGCTTATCCAGATAGGCGGGATCGGCATCATTACTTTTGCCACGCTCTTTGCGCTTTTTATCAGTAACAACCTGGGGGTGGGACAGATGACTTTTCTCAAGGATATCGTCAGTGAAGACCGGGCCGCCGAGACGTTTGCCACCATCAAACGAATCGTGGGGATGACCTTTTTACTGGAGGCCCTGGGTGTGGCCGGTTACTACCTGAGCTGGAGCGGGCTGTTTCCCGATGCAGGCGAGCGGTTCTGGTTTGCGCTCTTCCATTCGGTCTCGGCCTTTTGCAATGCCGGCTTTTCGCTCTTCACCAACAGCCTGGCCGACGAAGCCAACGTATTAAACTGGGGCGTCAACATCACGACTATAGTCCTGATTATCCTGGGCGGGCTTGGCTTTACCACTGTCTGGGAGCTGGTGCGCGGCAATCCGCGGCGGCGGGTGCGCAACCGGCAGATGTCGGTGCATACGCGGCTGGTACTGTTTGCCACGGCATTTCTCATTATCAGCGGTACCGTGGCCTTTCTGGTACTGGAGTGGGACAGCACCCTGGCGCCCTACAGCGGTTCGGAGAAGGTGCTGGTGTCGCTCTTCCAGAGCGTGACCACCCGGACGGCCGGTTTCAATACCGTCGACATCGGGGCGATGGGCATGGGCACTACCGTCATCTTCCTGACGCTGATGGCCATCGGCGCCTCGCCGGCGTCCACGGCCGGGGGGATCAAAACCACGACCGTATCCGTCTTGCTGCTTTCGGTATGGACGACCGTCCGCGGCAAGGAGCGGGTCGAATTTGCGCGGAGAACCATTCCCCGTAAGACCATCTATGTAGCGCTTACGGCCTTTGTACTGGCCGCAATCTCGCTTTTTGTATTTACGTTTCTTTTGACCATCACCGAAGATCTTCCTTTTTTAGACCTGCTGTTTGAAGAGTTTTCCGCATTCGCTACGGTAGGACTTTCGCGCGGCATCACGGCTTCCCTCTCCGATATGGGGCGCCTGATCGTGATCCTCTCCATGTTTATCGGAAGGGTAGGCAGTGTAACACTGGCGCTGGCCTTTGCCAACAAGGAGATGTCGCGCAAGTATCAATATCCTTCGGAAAGTGTTATAGTAGCGTAAATCGAACCTTTAACCGGGAGTCATTATGGCAATTAGCGACAACAAGAATAACCAGTTTTGCGTGATCGGCCTCGGGGCTTATGGCTTCTCGCTGGCGCGGTCGCTGGCCGAGCAGGGCGCATTCGTGCTTGCCATCGACCATGACCTGGATCGCATAGAGGAGATCAAGAAGTACGTCTCTGAGGCGGTACAATTCGATGCCACCGACCCGGCCTTGTTGGCCGAGCACGGGGTTTTTAATGCCGATATCGTAATCGTTGCCATTGGAGAGGCATTCGAGCCGGTGGTTCTGATCGCCATGGAGCTGCTTAAAGCGGAGGTGCCGCGCATCATCGCACGGGCGGGCAGCGATACGCAGGAGACCATCCTGAAACGGATCGGTATCAATGAAGTGATTCATCCCGAGAAAGATGAAGGTGAGCGGATGGCAACCTCCTTGCTCAAGTCTTCGATCAGCGACTTTTTTGAGTTGAGTGAGGATATCGGCATCTATGAAATCGACGCGCCTGAAGATATGCATGGCTATAGTGTCGGTGAGCTGAAGATGCGCCAGCGTTACCAGGTGAACCTGCTTACCATCAAGCGTCCCAGGGACGGAGAGATCACAGTAGAGGGTTCTGAAAAAAAATCGTACGAAGTTTTGGGAATTGTCGAGCCTAATGCTAAAATAAGAAAGGGCGACAAACTGGTGCTCATGGGTAAGCAGGAGTCGATTGACAAACTAATAGAAACCAATTAAATGTATGCAGGATCGTGAAGTTTTGATTACGGGGAAGACCTCATTTAAAGTTGAAGTGCCTTACAAACTTATCGAAACGGGCAAGAAGGGCAAAGGCAAGAAGCCGCTGATAGTCTATCTTCACGGTTACAAGCAGAATATGGAGTACTTCCGCAAGAAGATGGAGCCGCTGCTCGGGCTTGAAGCCTACCATTTGTTTATTCAAGGGCCGTATCCGATTTATGACGAATCACGCAAGCGGAAAGTGAAGGAGTGGGGAAGGGCGTGGTACCTGTATGACGGGGAGCAGCAGCAGTTTATCAAGTCGCTGGAGCTAGCTTCGGAATTTATACAGGAGATCATCGACAAGCTGCTGAACCATATTGAGGTGAGCCGTCTCTGTGTGATCGGCTACTCGATGGGCGGATACCTGGCCGGCTACTTCGGCCTTTCCCGATGGAAACATGTCAATGAAATGGTGGTTATAGGGGGAAGGATCAAGACCGAAGTGTTTACCGAAAGGGATGTGGAAGGAAGCTACGGGCATATGAATGTGCTGGCACTTCACGGTTCGGGAGACGAAAGCGTGAAGAGCAAACCGCAGCAGGATTCGGCGGAGGAACTGAAAAAGATGGGTGCTAAAGTAACCTTCAAAGAGCTGGATGCCGGTCACGAACTGGAAGAAGGGTATTTAAATGAAACATTGGATTGGTTAACATCTCTTGGATATACTAGTTCATAAAAAATTGTCCAAATGCTTCATTTTTTTAACTTTGGCATATTTAAACCGATATGTTTATTATCAAGTTGGTTTCAGCATGTTGGGTCAACTAATTACGAAAAGTATAAATAAATCAGACTATGAACGTATTAGTCATCGAAGATGATGCATCCGTAAGGACGTTGGTTC
>CAYWDK010000180.1:0-3634 GCA_964457025.1 uncultured Balneolaceae bacterium
CTTAACACTTAAATCTTAACCCTCTGAAAACCGAGGCTTGAAGTAATGCAAAGCTCACACTTGATCGAAGTTTTTGAGCAGACCCTCAAAGCCACCAATCCCGGAAAGCTGGTGCGGGAGTATCTGGAGGGGGCGAAAGACATTCAAGAGCCCGTCTACCTGATTGCCGTGGGGAAGGCGGCGGTTTCGATGGCCGAGGCTGTACAGGAAGTGCTGGGCGACAGGCTCAATGCAGGCGTGGTTGTAGCACCGGCATCAGAGATAGGCGAAGTGGATGGGGAGGGAGTCCTTGAATACCTGGCGGCTACACATCCGGTGCCGGATGAGCGGAGCGTAAGGGCGGCGGAGCGTCTTGTTTCATTTGCAGAAGAGATCCCGGCCGGTTCGGAGGTGCTGTGCTGTATTTCCGGAGGCACTTCCTCGCTGCTGTGCAAGCCGGCAGAAGGACTCTCTTTCGAGGATCTGGCGACGGTACACGAGCTGCTGCTCCGATCCGGGGCGGATATCCGGGAGGTAAACAGGGTGCGGAAGCACATTTCGGGGATTAAGGGAGGCGGGTTGCTTCGGCACTTTGGCTCTTCAGTACGACTACAGAATCTCATTATCTCGGATGTGCCTTTTGAGGATCCCTCACTGGTGGGCAGCGGTCCGACAATGCCGGATGCGTCCACCTTTGCACAGGCCCGGGCTGTACTGATGAAGTACGGACTGGTAGAACAGTTGCCCCAACCGGTGTCACGGCATCTGGAAAAGGGGGTAGCGGGGGCGGTCCCGGAAACGCTCAAAGCTGGGGAGGAGAGTTTGAAAGAGATCCGTACGGAAGTGATCGGATCCGGCCGCCGGTTCGCGGAGCAGGCGGCCGCACTTTTTCGCGAGAAAGGATATGATACCGAAGTGGCAGAGCAGGCCTATACCGCTTCGGCCGGTGAGGTGGCTGCGCATATTTACGAGAAGATCAGCGCTTATGCCAAGTCACATCCCCACTCCCCAAAAGCTTTTGTCTTCTACGGAGAGAGTACGGTAGAGGTCTCCGGCAAGGGCAGGGGGGGACGCAACCAGCACCTGGCGCTGCATGCGGCCATGAAGATCGACGGTCTGGAGTCAGTAACCTGGCTGAGCGCCGGCACGGACGGCATCGACGGTCCCACGGATGCGGCGGGCGCCGTAGTGGATGGTGGCACGATCCGGAAGGCAGAGGAGAAGGGACTTATCCCCGAGGCTTTCCTGGCGGACCATGACAGCTACACTTTTCACGAGGAGACGGGTACCCTCCTGAAGACGGGCCCTACGGGGAATAATGTGATGGACATTCAACTGGTAGTCGTCAACTAGGGCAGGGGTAGGTCGGGTTAAGTAGAGATGACGGACGACCGGAGACCGACGACGGTTTTTTGGTGTCATTGCGAGGGAGCCGTTTGTGTTCTTTCAAAGGGCGACCGTGGCAATCTCCTTATTAAGGGACTGCCCGCTTCCCAGCTTGGGGGATCGCTACGTCCCCCGAAAAGCACGGGGGTCTCGCGATGACATGAAGGGGTTTGGGAGATTGCCATGGGCATGGGAAATACGCCATGCCCTCGCAATGACAAGAACTGGAAAAGGATTAGGGATTACGGATCAAGGATCAGGGGTATCCAACTGAAAGCTGATGGCTGACAGCTTATAGCTCAAAAACGGTCGTCCGTCATCCGTCGTCGGTCAGCCTTAATCAATAAACGACTTAACCAGCGTCTTCAAATCCTTCTTGACGGAGGGACGTGCCACATAGTTCAACTCTTCTTTGAGGATATGGGAGAAGAAGTTGCCATCGGCCTTGATGATGTTTCTGGAGTAGCCGTTGACGTCAATCAGGCCGGGACGGATGGCAAAACGTTTGTAGAAGTCGGTAAGCTGGGCATTAAGTACCGAGCATTCCCGCTTGTTCAGTGCGATAGGCCCGACAAAAGTCATATCACCTTTCAGAATATTGATCAGTGATGGGAGTTGCTGCAAACCGGTTTTTGCCAGAAAACGTCCAAAAAGGAAGCTTCTGTTTTCAGCCCCGGCATGGTGCGTCCGGAAGGCGTATCGATAAAAGCCGCGTCCGCGATAGCCGATGCAATGTTCCTTAACCAGTACCGAACCCCTGGTAGAAAGTTTGATAACGAGGGCAATGAAGGGCGTTAGGACAGATAATACAACCAATCCGGCGACGGAAAGAGTGATGTCCAATATCCGTTTCATGGAACTTTCCAGGTTGACCAGCTCATGAAAGAAAAGGTCCAGGGTAGGGCCGGAAGAAAGCCGTGGCTCATTGATCTGTTTTTCGAGAATGATCTTTTCACGTATGCTGATATCGTTGGCAACAGGTTGCTGATCAGCTTTTTCCTCTGAGTAAGGTAAAGAATTCGTAACCTTTGTTTTCATAGGCAAATGAGGTTGCATGTAAAATTGATTCTGGGATAGTTCCGCCAAACCGTAATGTTATCTAATAGATGTTTTAAAGGGCTTTTGTTACAAATTTCACAACGTTGGGTGAGCCTGAAAATTGTCCCCCTATACGCAATGACCAATTTTGCAAACCAATGTAACAAATTATATTATTTTTTAATAATAAACGGGCATATTCCTTTTTTGCAGGAAACCATAATAATCGTAGGTTCCCCTCTGTTATTGATACACTCGATAACAGCCCGAACCCCTAATGAAATCCGAATTTTTTTATGATCTGGGAAGATCCCGCTTTGTTATGGCTTATTCTGTTGCTGCCTCTGCTTGTCGCGGGCTTGTGGTGGTATAACAAATCTTTTGAACAGAAAAAGAACCGCTTTTTTAATGACGAGCTTTTCCAAAAGCTGCGTCGCGGTTTCTGGCCTGCCGGTGAAAAGCTGCAGTTGTTCAGCATGTATGCCGGTATCCTGTTTCTGGTTATCGCGATTGCGGGACCCAAGGTGGGGACTGAGGTACGCGAGGTAAAACGCCAGGGAGTGGATCTGCTGATCGCATTGGACCTTTCGGCCAGCATGAATGCCGAAGATGTTAAGCCAAGCCGTCTGGATAAGGCAAAGTATGAGATCAGCCGGCTTATCGACCGGTTGAAAGGAGACAGGGTAGGGCTGATCATATTCACGGGTGACGCCTACCTGCAGGCGCCCATGACGCTGGATTACTCCGCTCTTCGGCTGTTTTTGAATATAGCAGACACCGACCAGATGCCGACATCCACGACGGATTTCAGCGCGGCCATGGAGACAGCCTTGAAGGCGTATGAATCCATAGAGGAGGATCAAAACGCTTCCAAAGCAGCCAAAGTGATGCTTATCATATCCGACGGGGAGAATCACGGCGATTCGTACGGCGAGGCGTTATCCGCGCTGACCGAGAACAATATCTCGGTTTATACCCTCGGCATCGGTACGCGCAGCGGCGCTATGATACCGGTTTATAATGACCGAAGCGGGGAGCGAATCGGCTATAAAAGGGATCAGAACGGGGCCATCGTGACCAGCCGGCTGGAGCCGCAGGTGCTTCGCGATATCGCTTCCGAAGGCGACGGTGCCTATTACGAGATTCAGGCCGGAAATGACGGTATTGACGCTTTCCTGGGACGCCTTGACGAACTTCAACAGGGTGAGTTTGCCAGCCAGGAGTATGCCGA
>CAYWDK010000181.1:0-3616 GCA_964457025.1 uncultured Balneolaceae bacterium
AATGGCGGCATCAAAAGTCGCTGGAGCGAACTAAAGAAGTACGACCAGACATTTATAAAAAATTTAGAAAAGAACAGTAGCCAGAGGATATAA
Source organism: uncultured Balneolaceae bacterium (assembly GCA_964457025.1). GTDB lineage: Bacteria > Bacteroidota > Rhodothermia > Balneolales > Balneolaceae > CAYWDK01. The sequence goes on from CAYWDK010000181.1 coordinate 94, forward strand.
CCATGGACAAGTTAAAATTAGCAGAACAATCATTAGTACACGATGATATCCCCGAATTCGAAGCGGGCGATACCGTGAATGTACACTACCGCGTTCGCGAAGGCGACAAGGAACGTATCCAGCAGTTTGAGGGCGTCGTTATTTCTCGCCGCGGATCGGGAGCCAACAAAACCTTTATTGTGCGAAAAGTCTCCGCAGGCAACATCGGCGTAGAGCGTGTTTTTCCGCTTTATTCACCTTTCATTGCCAAGATCGAGGTCAAGAAAGAAGGAGATGTTCGGCGATCCAAACTCTTTTACCTGCGTGACCTGCGCGGAAAAGCAGCCCGAATCAAGGAGAAGGACCGTGCATTTGTAGCCGAGCGACAGGGAGCGGCTGCCACAGCAAATAACCAGAAGGCGGAAGAGGTTGAAGAACCGGCCGCAGCAGAAGAGGCGGCTTCTTCGGAAGAAGAATAGTATAAACCTTCTTAAGTTACTTATAGGCGCGATATACCGTCATCGGCGGGATATTGCGCCATTCCCACTCCGTCTCCACGCTTCCGAATACTTCTTTAAGCGGATCTTTGAGGTGGCCGGAAGTCTGGTAGGCCAAAAAACCACCGCCTTCCCTAAGCAGATCTCTGCTTTGCACCAGTATCGAAAACTTCGTCTCCTCGTCCAGAAATGAGAAGGGAATTCCCGAAATAATGTAGTCGACCACTCCCGCTCCTTCGGTTTCACCCCGGATCAATTCTTCGGAATATTCCACACTCCTGTTAAAAAGCCGCACCCGGGAATCCTTGATCTCCTTAAGTTTTTCAAAGAGGATCTCATTGGTTTCGAACATAACCAGCGAAGAAGCCGGGCTCATCCGTTTCAGCAGCCAACGGGCAAAAACGCCGGTGCCCGCACCATATTCCAATATATACTGGTCCTTTTGAAAGTCTATAGGCGCACACACCCTACGGATACAGAACTTCGAGGTAGGAGTAACCGAAGCCACATCCTTGTCCATGAAGAAACTGCGCAGGTAAGTTAAGGTACTCACTTTGTTATTGGTTATTTGTTATTCGTTACTGGTTATCGGTTAGCCGTTCGTTGAATCGCAATTTCTTTTATAAGCGCACTTTTTCACGAAGAGCAAATAACGGATAACCTATAACGAAATTCACTAAAGTTCTTTCTTGAGCTGTTCAATCTGGTCCCTGATTCGCGCCGCTTCCTCAAACTCCATATTCTTGGCGGCTGTGTACATCGACTCTTGCAAGTATTCCAGAAATTCATCCTTGCTATCGAATGTAACCTCATTCATGGCGGGATTGGCCTTGTACTTGATGCCTTCCTCGGCCACCTTGACCATTTCAAGCGGCTCTTCTTCGCCGGAATCTTTTTCGAGGGTAAAATCCTGTGTAGAGATAAGAGCGGGATCCACCAGCGGCTTGAGCTCTTTTTCAATGGTCTTGGGCGTAATACCGTGCTTTTCGTTGTACTCCTTCTGTAGCTTGCGCCGACGCTCGGTCTCGTCGATGACCGTTTTCATACTGTCGGTTATCTTATCGGCATACAGTATGGCCTTTCCTTCCACATTACGAGCTGCACGCCCGATGATCTGGAAGAGCGAGGTTTCCGACCGCAAGAAGCCCTCCTTGTCCGCATCCAGGATAGCTACCAGGCTCAGTTCAGGGATATCGATCCCTTCCCGCAGCAGGTTGATGCCGACCAATACGTCGAAATCGCCGCGCCGGTATTTATAAAGTACTTCCACCCGCTCCATAGCGTTAAGTTCGCTGTGCATATAGGCGGCGGAGATGCCTATATTTTTCAGATACTCACTAAGTTCCTCACTTAACCGCTTCGTCAGGGTAATGCAAAGCACGCGATGCCCTTTCTCCACCCGTTTCCGAACCTCCTCAATGAGGTCGTCAATCTGGTTGTCGATGGGGCGGACTTCTATTTCAGGTTCCATAAGTCCGGTAGGACGCACAATCTGCTCTACATACACCCCGCCACATTTTTCGAGCTCGTAGTCGCTCGGCGTCGCACTCACAAAAATGGCTTGGTTAACCATCCCTTCCCATTCTTCAAAAGTAAGCGGACGGTTATCAAGTGCAGAAGGCAGGCGAAAGCCGTGCTCGACCAGTTCGATCTTGCGCGAACGGTCGCCTCCGTACATGGCCGAAATCTGCGGCACCGTCTGATGGCTCTCATCCACTACCAGCATGAAATCGTCCGGAAAGTAATCGAACAGGCAGTAGGGCCGCTCGCCCGGCTTGCGGTTGCTGAGATAGCGTGAGTAGTTCTCAATGCCCGAACAGTAGCCGATCTCCTGCATCATTTCGATGTCGAAGAGGGTACGCTGCTCTAGCCGCTTGGCCTCGAGGTATTTCTGCTCGTCCTTGAGCACCTCAACGCGCCAGTTCAACTCGTCGCGAATCTGGTCGATAGCCTGCTCCAGCCGGTCTTGCGTAGTGACATAGTGCGAAGCCGGATAGATACGGAACTCCTCCACCGTGTCGATGATTTCCCCGGAATCGACATCGAAGATCTCCATCTTTTCTACCTCGTCACCCCAAAAGGTAATACGCAGACCGTCTTCGGCATAGGCCGGATAGAGGTCAACCACGTCTCCACGCACGCGGAAAGTACCGCGGCCAAAGTCGTTGTCCTTGCGGGTGTAGTGCAAGTCCACAAGGTCGTAAAGCAGGGTGTTGCGGGCAATCTCCATGCCCGTCTCCAGCTGAATGATCAGCTTGGCATATTCCGAGGGTGAGCCGATACCGTAAATGCAGCTGACCGATGAGACAATGATCACATCCCGGCGGCCGGATAACAGTGAGCTGGTAGCGCGAAGCCTCAGCCTCTGAATCTCATCGTTGATCGAAAGATCCTTTTCTATATATTTATCCTGTGATGAGATATACGCTTCGGGCTGATAGTAATCATAATAAGAGATAAAGAACTCGACTCGGTTTTCGGGGAAGAAGTCACTCAGCTCACGGTATAGCTGTGCGGCCAGTGTTTTGTTGTGACTCATCACCAAGGTGGGCTTTTCCACCTGGTCAATTACATCGGCAATGGTCCGTGTCTTTCCCGAACCGGTAATCCCCAGCAGCGTCTGGTACTTGTCACCTTGGTTGATACCTTCTACCAGCTCATTGATGGCGTTGGGCTGGTCTCCTGCCGGAGGCCATGGAGATTGTAAGTTGAAATGGGACATATATTATCAGCCTTCTTAAATCCGCAAGGTTTTAAAACCGTCACTTGAAATACGGTTACAGACCTGTAAAACCTCGCGAATTTTTAACTACGATTCACCAAACATCATAAAACGTAAAACGGATGCAATCATTCACCAAAAATCACATATTTTTAGGGCAATTGAAATAATTAATTACAAAACCATTTCGACTGACCTTCAAAATCGAAATGGTACAAGACACCGCTATGTCACCCAAAGAACAGCAGCTTACTCCGCAACGCGAACGTATCGACGAAATTGACCGGCAGATACTGGACCTGCTCTCCGAACGCAAGGAGATTGT
>CAYWDK010000182.1:0-3591 GCA_964457025.1 uncultured Balneolaceae bacterium
ATTTATGCGCTATATAATACTTGTTCTGGCACTGTCATCTATAGCCATTGGAAATACGGCAAATGCCCAACTGAACCAGAACACATCTTCCGATAGCCTGGCTATCGATTCAGGCATATCTATACTGAAAACGGTAGGTGAGTTTGAACTCTATAACTACGGGCAAACGACGATGAACCTGGAAACCATAAGGCTGCAGGAGTCTGACAACCAATACTACTTCGGGATTTTGACCTTAAAAGCCCCACCCAGTTTTTATGATAACCAATTTGTATCAGAAATAAGTATCTACCTATCCATTGATGAAACATTGAGGTTCCTGAATAAACTTTCGGCCATACTCACGATCGGCACGGAAAGGGACATTAAAAACAGTATCGACCGCGTAGTAAGAAACGGCATAACATTGAGAAAGGGTACACCTATCTGGATTCAAAACAAGACATATAATTTCTCCGTAACTAACTATGCCGGAAATGGGGTTGTGTTCCGACTGGAAACCGATAATACAGAATGGGGATTGGACAAGACCAACCTGGAAGGAACCGTTTATACCAGCTATGGGAGTGTCGATTTTAATGTGAATGACTTTCAGGATTATTCCAATAAGGTCCGGCAAGCTACCAATAACCTGCTTAATACCATTCGCAGTTTAAACTTAACCAAGCAAAACTTATTTGAAGTGGATTCGGTCGGCACATACGCACTACAACAGGACTACTCCCTGCTTTTAGAAAACGGCTACACGGTATATAAGTCGAGCATCCACAAAAATGAAAATCTACAGGTAATCGCTGATGAAACAATTATAAAAAGGCCTCGAAAAGTCTCTCTCCCAGATTACAAAAACCAGTTTGAAGATTATCGAATAGACGTGGATGATCAATTGAATTTCTATGCCAAAGAGATCATAACTTTTGATGATTTCCTGAGCGATATAATGGACAGCCTTGAAAGCTATGGCGCGGATGGTATTCTGGATCTTAAAGTTTCACAAATCGAAGATCACTATGAGGCAACTTACACTGTGGTTAAGTCTATATCCGATACCGAATAGTCAATAAAAATTACGGCCTATAATTAATTTTCCCAGTCAGTCATCCCGACCGCAGCGGAGGGATCTCATCCGTTCCGATAAAGCAGCCTGTCACTTGGTGGTTATCGTACGTTCCCTCCACTAAGATCGATAGTTGTCCACCTCTGCTGTAGCATTTCTCCTTCTCGCTTCCTCAGCGACCTCTTTCGGTACCACTTGTTTTCCTACGGGAAAAAGTGAAGCTCCCGCCAGTTTAAAGTGTTGTATGCCAAAGGGAAATCCAATGATCGTTATACAACAGAGTATTCCGGAAACTACATGGCCTGCCGCTAACCAAAAACCTGCAAGAATAAACCAGATTACATTGCCGACCATCCCCCAAAATCCAGTGCCAATGTCCCTTCTTTGGGTTAATTCACTTCTACTTATTACGGTTTTACCAAATGGGAAAAATGAAAACGTCCCAAGTGTAAAAGCTGATTTACCCCATGGTATCCCAATGATGGAAATATAGAATAACAGCCCCAACACCCACCAAGATAAACCCATTATTACTCCACCAAATACAAACCAAATTATATTCCCAATTGCTCTCATAAATATTCCCCCGATTTAGATTGATCCCTATCCGATATTACTTTGTAGTGTTTTACTTTATTTAGTCGAATTTGAGAAACATATCAACCTGAATGAGAAAGAAGAACTATAACAAGCGCATTAAGGTGACGCAATATCTCTTCTCAATCCCTCACAGGCCTTGTAGTCCCAGTTTCATCGGTTACAGTGTGAGCGTAGTCCTTGCGCACCTTATGCTCTACACGATGAGGCAAATGAGTTCTTCCTGACGATGCTTCTACCGCTCATCAACCACGATCTTGCCGCCCTGTATGACGAGCTCTACATTTTTCAGTGCCGCCGGCTCGTCAAGCGGATCTCCGTCCACAATGATGATATCGGCAACCTTGCCGGGCTCCACCGTCCCGACCTCCTCTTCGAGGCCCATATGGTAGGCCGCATTGCCGGTAGCCGCCCGGATAATCTGCCGGGGACTCAGCCCGGCTTCACGGAGGAGCTCAACTTCCCTGTGAAAGGCCTCCCCGGCCGGGATCATGGGCGCGTCGGTACCGAGAACGATGAGATCCGGGCTTTGATCCGCAACCACCTTGATTGTCCGTACCACTCCCTGAAGGTTTTGCCCAAGAAGCCGGGCGAGTGACGAATCTCCGCTCGCCGCAAACCGGCGGGAAAGGACGTCCAGGATGGTAAGGGTGGTAGCTCCCGTCACATCCTGCTCCTGCATCATTTCCGCTAGACGCTGCAACTGGCCGGACTGCGATTCGAAGGCAGGAAGGTGCACGAGGCGATCAACCCCGCTTTCAATGGCATGAATCACGTCGGACGTAGTGTAGCTGTGTGTATATACCAATCGCCCCTTGTCGTGTGCCTCCTCCGCTATAACTCCTACGAGTTCCGGATTCATTTTCTCCACTCCGGGCGGGCTGCGGTCGTCATACACCATTTTGATGGCGTCAACGCCCTGTTCGGAGAGCTGGCGAACGACCCTTCGGGCTTCCTCCACGGAGCCGATTTCCCGGCTGAGATACTCCCGGCACCAGGGGTTGTTACGGCAGACCGTAACGGCCGGATGGCCTCCGGGCGCCGTCAACACCGGTCCCGCCGTGAGCAGACGGGGGGCACGCAGCTCCCCGGCTTCTATCTGTGCCTTTACTTTGCGGATATGCGGCCAGTGGTCGCCGGTTGACATCACGGTCGTGATGCCTGACCGGAGATAACTATCCAGTTTTGAGGGAAGCTCGTTCTCTATGCGTGCGGCCATGGCACTGTCGCTGGATAAATGCTGCGAATCGACATCCCGGGGAAGTAGATGAACGTGTGCGTCAATGAGTCCCGGCAGAACGGTCTTGCCGGCGGCATCGATGACGGTCGCACCCTCCGGTACCCCTTCGCCTTCGGTGACCGAGTGAATACGGCTTCCTGAGACGTTGATAGTGACATCCTCCATCAGCTGTCCCGTCCCGTCAATAAGGCGGGCGTTGATGATACTCAGCTCAGGCGAATCTTGCTGGGCCGCAGCCGGAGCAGCCGCCAAAGTTACGATTGCTGCAACAAGCGTATAGGTAGTCAGTGTTCTAAGCATGCCTCCTCCTGATTATATAAATGATAGATATTGATAGAGGCACAATGACACCTTGAAACCTCTCTTCAGAGCTCGCTAAGGCTATTTACCGATGTCATTCATCCCCCGTGGCCTATAGATACATATTCGGTTTGCAGGATAAGCCGCACCCCGTGCCTCTCATTTCAACATTAACCGACCGCTTCCAGAAAATCAACTATGGTCAATTTTAGCATAAACAGGGGTTTGTACCACTGAGTGACAATTAAAAATGAAGAATTATGAATTGGGGAGCCCGGGTTCTTCGAATTCTGGCACCTCAAATCACCGCGGAGCGGTGGGGCCTACGCAGCCGCAGAGCGACTGCTAAAGATAGGTTTTTAATTATAAAAAGCCCTATCTCGTCCGGTTGCTCCGC
>CAYWDK010000183.1:0-3585 GCA_964457025.1 uncultured Balneolaceae bacterium
GTCCAGTAACTGGCGGGGCCCCGTCGCGACACCCGCGACTCACCAGTGGGCCCGGTAGTCGCGGGCGAACCGCTCGAAGGGGGTCGCCTCGCGTCCGAGCACCCGGGGGACGGTGTCGGTCACGCGTGCCGCGAGTCCGAGGCGGGTGACGCTGTAGACGACGGACATCGCGACGACGAGCCCCGGGTCCGTCCCGCGTGCGAGCGCCCGGCGGACGAACGCCGGTATCGACGGGTCGCGGTAGGTGACCGGTCGGTCGAGGACGGCGGAGAGCGTCGTCGCCACCTCGTGGAAGGTGAGCGCCTCGGGGCCCGTCAGGTCGTAGGCCCGGTTCCCGTGACCCGGTTCACAGAGCGCTAGCGCCGCGACGGCGGCCACGTCCCGGACGTCGACGAACCCCGTCTCGCCGTCGCCGGCGGGCACGTCGATGGCGTTCTCCTCGCGGACGACGTCCCGGTGGACGGTCGTCAGGTTCTGCATGAAGTCCGCCGCCCGCAGGAAGGTGTACGTGAGCAGCGAGTCCTCGATGCGGCGTTCGACGTGTCGATGGGGGAGCAGCGGGTTCCGTTGGGCGCCGAGGACCGACAGGAACACGACCCGGGCGACGCCGGCGCGTTCCATCGCGTCGATGGCCGGGAACACGTCGCGGCGCACACGGAGGAGCGTCGGCGGGCGGACGAGATACACCGCGTCGACGCCGTCGAAGGCGTCGTACGTGGCGGGGTCGGTGAAGTCGAACCGGACCCACTCGACGTCCCCGCCGGTCGCACCGTCGCCTCGGTCCCTCGGGTCGCGGGTGGCGGCGACGACGTCGATACCATCGCGCGCCCGGAGTTCGTCGAGGACCGCGGAGCCGGTCAGGCCTGTAGCCCCGGTGACGAGGACGCGCATCAGTTGGCGACCATCGGGAGCTCGTGAACGGACGTCCGTTCCTCGACACACTCGAGCAGGAACGCCGCGAGGTCCTCGCGCGAGACGCTGGCCCGGGGGCCGAGCGAGAGGTAGCCGACCCGGTAGGTACCGGTCGCCGTCGCGTCGGTCAGGCGGGGCGGGCGGACCACCGTCCAGTCGAGGTCGGTCGCGGTGACGCGCTTGACGTGTTCGGTGGCGTCGACGAGCACCTGCGGGGCGACGGCGAGCATCAGCCGCTTCATGAGACGGCTCCCGAGGGTCACCTCGTCGCGGTTGGTCCGGACGGCGGCCCCGACGAGCGTGACCAGTCGGTCCACCCCGTGCTCGCGCATCGCCTCGACGACGTGGTCGCCGGCGACCGTCAGGAGGTCCTCGGGGCTGTCGCGCGACTGGCCGAGGGTGCTGACGACGGCGTCGACCGGGTCGCCGTCGGGGGCGACGGCCTCGGCGACGCCCTCGCCGGTGTAGGCGTCGCCGACGACGACGCGCAGTCGGTCGTGCTCGACGTCGAGGGCGTCGGGGTCGCGGACGAACGCCACGACGTCGTGGCCGTGGTCGAGGGCCCGTTCGACGAGGTGACGACCGGTCCGGCCCGTCGCGCCGAGGACGGTGACGGCGAGGGGGGCCGACGAAGGGGAGGAAGTATCGGTCACGCGGTCGATAGGACGTCGGAGGGCATGAACTGCGCTGTCGGGGGGGTTCGACTCAGTCGGCGGCCTGTCCGGTGTTGACGGCGTACGCGCGGGTCACGTCGACCAGCGCCTTGCGGTACTCGCTCTCGTTGGGGTCGTCGACGAGCGACTTGAAGCGGTGTTTGAACCCCGACAGCGAGACGCCGGGGGCGTCGTCGGCGGCCGCGTGCGCGAGGTCGTAGAGCCGGTGGTCGGGGGCGACGAGGTCGTGGCGCTCGACGAGCGCGAGCGCGAAGGCGGCGTTGACGGCCGTTATCTCGGGGTCGGCGGCGGCGGTGCGCAGTCGCCACCCCGAGGGGACCTGTGCGGGCCGGTCGGCCAGCGCCGCCGCGAGACTCGCCTCGAGGAACGCGACGAGCTTGTCCGCGGGGGCGACGTCGAGGGTGATGTCGTCGGCGTAGATGTCTTTCATGTGGTTCGCTATCTGGTAGCAGTGCGAGAGCTTCCGCCGTTCGACCTCCGTGCCGGCCAGCGCGAGGTAGAGGGCCTCCTCGGTCGACTGGACGTGCGAGGGGTGGTCCTCCTCGTTGCGACGCATGTGGGCGTACTCGTGGAGGGCCAGTTCGCGCGCCATCGCGCTGGAGGCGGCCTGTGCGGAGATGTTCAGTACGTGGTGGTCCGGGTAGTGTGCCGTGTAGGTCCGCTCGTCGGGGTCGGTCCGGACGCGGACGCGGACCGGCAGCGAGAGGTCGTGCTCGGTCTCGAACAGGTCACGGGCGCTCAGAAACGGCTCCGTCGGCGCACCACCCAGCACTCGAACGTCCATGCTGTTGAGTACCACGGTTCCGGCGCGTATCACTCTTGTGTCGGCGTGCGCGGCGAGAAGCTTAGGTGGTGAGGCCCATCAGTTGCGGGTGTGGACAGCTCCTGGTTCCTCATCGCGCTCTCGGCGGTGCTGGCGGGGGTAGCGGTGGCGCTCGGGGTCTTCGGGCTGAGCGGCCACTGGCTCGCCGTCGTGCTCGCGGTGGGCCTCGCCGCCGTGAGCTACGCGCTCTGGCGGGTCGGCCGCGACCGCATGATATCCCACATCTACGCCGACGTCGGCGCCGAGGAGGAGTTCGGCGACGCCGACGATGGGAGCGCCGAGGCCGACGGGGCCGACCCGGAAGACTGGCACCGCGAGGGGTTCCGGTACACGGACGTCGACCCCGCGGAGTGGGAGGACGGCGACGACCCGGCGGACGTGGACCCCGAGGGGGCCTTCTTCGACGGGGCGTTCTGGCGCGAGTGGGAACGCGCCCGCGAGGAGCGTGCCCGCAGGGGGGCGGACGGCGGCGAGCGCGAACGCCGGCAGCGCACCGACGGACGGACCGACGGCACGCGGGCCGACGGGAGCGGCGTCAGCGTCGACCCGCGGACCGCCGAGGCCTGCCGGGTGCTGAACGTGGACCCCGACGCGGACGAGGGGGAACTCAAGCGTGCCTACCGACGGCGGGTGAAGGAGACCCACCCGGACCTCGGGGGGAGCGAGGCGGCGTTCCGCCGGGTGCGCGAGGCCTACGAACACCTCCGGGAGTGAGTCGACGCCCGACGGACTCCCACTGAAAACACCTGTCACAGTAGATTTCGCGCAACTCCACAGAATCGCCGTCAGTGCGTCCGCGGCGGTGATTCTCGCGTCTCGAGGCCGGTGGCTCGCGTACGCGCGCCCGCTTCGCGGAAACACTACCCTTTTCACTACGCTATCGGTAGGGAACGGTAATGGGCCGACGTAAGAAAATCGTACAGGAATGTGAGAAGCTGATGGACAAGCCGGAGCAGATCCGGAACATCGCCATCGCCGCTCACGTCGACCACGGCAAGACGACGCTCTCGGACAACCTGCTCGCGGGTGCCGGCATGATCTCGGACGAGACCGCCGGCCAGCAACTCGCGATGGACACCGAGGAGGACGAACAGGAACGCGGCATCACCATCGACGCGGCCAACGTCTCGATGACCCACGAGTACGAGGGGAAGAACCACCTCATCAACCTCATCG
>CAYWDK010000184.1:0-3582 GCA_964457025.1 uncultured Balneolaceae bacterium
AACTTTTGTTATTTTGCCAGTATCACTGACTAAATGGTAGGAGCTTCAAGATTGGCGTCTTATTTGCAACAATTATGTAGAAATTGATACAAAATTAGTTTTAACCCATTTATTCTGAACGCATATGTTTAAAGATTTCTCAAAACTGGAAGATATTGAGGACCAATTTGACGACTTTGAGCAGGCTATTCCCCTGATGTCGGAGGAAGAGGAAAAGGAACTTTCCCAGTCGGAAATACCCGACAGCCTCCCCATCCTGCCTCTGAAAAACACCGTGCTCTTCCCCGGTGTAGTCGTTCCTATTACCGTGGGACGTGACCGATCGCTTGAACTTGTAAAAGAAGCTTACGAAAGCGACAAGACTATCGGTGTGGTCAGCCAGAAAAATGAAGAGGAAGAAGATCCCGACGAAAACGATCTTTACCGTGTTGGTACCGTCGCCCAGATCCTGAAGCTCATCAAGATGCCTGATGGAAGCAAGAGTATTGTCATCCAGGGGAAAACCATCTTCCGGGTCACCGACTTTACCCAGAAAGACCCGTACTTCATGGCCGATGTTGAACCCTACCGTCAGGAAATGGATATCAGCGGCGTAGAGCTCGACGCTGCCATCCGGTCGGTAAAAGAGACGGCAAGCAAAATTGTGAACCTCTCGCCCAACATCCCCTCGGAAGCGTCCATCGCCATCAACAATATCAGCAGTCCCACTTTCCTGCTCAATTTCATCTCCTCCAACCTGAGTGTCTCCAACCAGGACAAGCAGCAGGTGCTGGAAATTCGCAAGTTTTCAAAGCGGCTTGAGAAAGTGATGGAGTTTCTGAACAAGGAACTGCAGGTACTGAACCTGAGCGAGGAGATCCGCTCCAAGGTCAAGACCGATATCGACGAGCAGCAGCGGGACTTCTACCTGCGTCAGCAGATGAAAGCCATTCAGGAAGCGCTCGGGGAAGACAGCGAGCAGGAAGAGATTGAAAAACTGCGCAAACGGCTCTCTAAAAAACAACTTCCACAGGAAGCCCGTGAAACGGCCGAAAAGGAACTGGCCCGTCTGGAACGCACGCCCAACTCTTCCCCCAACTACGGCATTATCCACGGATATATCGAGTGGATACTGGACCTGCCATGGGATGAATATTCCGACGACAACCTGGACCTCGATAATGCTCAAAAAGTACTCGATGAGGATCACTATGGTCTGGAGAAAGTGAAGAAACGTATTGTCGAATATCTTGCCGTACTGAAGCTCAAGAAAGATATGAAAGCGCCTATCCTCTGCTTCTACGGCCCTCCGGGTGTGGGTAAGACTTCACTTGGCAAATCCATTGCCCGTGCGCTTAACCGCCAGTTCGAGCGCTTCAGCCTGGGCGGAATCCATGACGAGGCCGAGATCCGCGGCCACCGTCGTACCTATATCGGCGCCCTGCCCGGACGTATTCTGCGTTCCATGAAGAAAGCCGGCAAAGGCAATCCCGTCATGATGCTGGACGAGATCGACAAGGTGGGTTCCGATTATCGCGGCGACCCCACCTCCGCCCTGCTCGAGGTACTGGATCCCGAGCAGAACGACAGCTTCTCAGACAACTTCCTGGAGCTGGAGTATGACCTTTCGCGTGTGCTCTTTATCGCCACGGCCAACTCGCTTGACACGATCCCCGCCCCGCTGCGTGACCGGATGGAGATCATTAACATCAGCGGCTATACGCTGCAGGAAAAGAGCGAGATCGCCAAGCAACACCTCATTCCGAAACAGGTCAAGGAAAACGGGCTGACGGAAGATCAGATCAAGATTACCAGTCAGGCTATCGACAAGATTATCGACGAGTACACCCGCGAGTCGGGCGTACGTACCCTGGAGCGGCAGATCGGCTCGGTATGCCGAGGCGTAGCCGCCAAGGTGGCTTCCGGCAAGACCGACAAGCAGTTCAAGGTGGGCGTGAACGAAGTTCAGGAATACCTCGGTAAGCGCAAGTACTTCTCCGAGGTGGCCGAGCGCACTACCGTGCCCGGCGTTGCCACGGGACTGGCGTGGACGCCCTACGGCGGGGACATCCTCTTCATTGAGGCCAGCGTCTCCAAAGGTTCCGGCAAACTTCATATGACCGGTCAGCTGGGTGACGTAATGAAAGAGTCGGCAATGCTTGCGATGTCGTACCTGCGTGCTCATTCCGACGAGCTTAATATTCCGGACGATGCTTTCAAGTACTGGGATCTTCACATCCACGTGCCCAAGGGAGCCGTGCCCAAAGACGGGCCTTCTGCCGGTGTCTCCATCTTTTCGGCAGTCGCTTCCATGTTCACCCAGCGCAAGGTGAAAGGTACACTGGCCATGACCGGCGAAATTACACTAAGGGGACTCGTGCTGCCGGTAGGCGGTATCAAGGAAAAAGTACTGGCTGCCAAGCGTGCCGGTATCGAGAAAGTGCTGCTTCCGAAGAAGAACGAAAAAGACGTCGATGAGATCGAGAAGGACGTCATCGGAGACCTGGAAGTCCAGTACCTGGAGCGAATGGACCCCTTGCTTGAAATCGTGCTCGAAGAAGAGCCGGTAACCGATCCCAAGGAACGCTTCAAGGTTTCGGAGTCCCACAAATCACGCAATGGCAAATCGGACGTATCCAAAGACGCAACCGAAGAGACCATCGTGATGGAATAGTGGGAATTATGAATAGCAAAATAACGTCTTAGGAAAAAGCCCCGTGGAATCGGGGCTTTTCATTTTTTCCATTTTTAGGAATACCTTAAACGGAAATCCGAGGCAATAGCAAACACATTTGAGTATCAAAGGACGCATCATACAATCAACCGGAAGCTGGTATGAGGTAGCCGTTGATGAAAAGGGCGAAAACCGGATCGTCAACAGCCGGCTGCCGGGCCGGTTCCGGCTTGAAAACCAGAGCCAGGATGTAACCAATCCCGTGGCGGTAGGTGACTATGTTGACATCTCAATAAATGAAGACGATACCGGCACCATTGAAGAGATCCATGAACGGCAAAATTATATTACAAGGGAGGCCACTCACGGCCGCCGCGGAGAACAGATCCTGGCTTCCAATATCGACCGGGCCTTTGTCATCCAGTCGGTTCGTAAGCCCAAAATCAAGGAAGGCTTCATCGACCGTTTCCTGGTCACCTGCGAAGCTTACCAACTCACTCCCTGTATCATCATCAACAAGATGGATCTGGCCCGGGGCGGCGACCGGGAATATGTCGATGAGCTGGCCGAGCTATATCGTTCGCTGGGTTATACATTATTTGCTACTTCCGCCCAGGACCCTACCAGCCTGGGACCGCTCAAAGAGGAGTTGAAAGGCCGCACCTCGGTATTTATCGGCCCCTCAGGTGTAGGCAAGTCCAGCCTGTTGAACAGCCTCGACCCCAACATCAACCAGCCGATCGGGGAAATATCAGAATATTCGAATAAAGGCAAGCACACCACCACCTTTGCAAAGCTGTTGCCGCTGGAATTCGGAGGATATATCGTCGACACCCCCGGAATTCGTGAATTCGGCCTTGTCAATATCGAGCCCTGGGAACTCTCGCTCTTTTTCCCGGAAATGCTCGAACCGAGGCAGCACTGCAAGT
>CAYWDK010000185.1:0-3529 GCA_964457025.1 uncultured Balneolaceae bacterium
ACAAGGTAATTCCCATCATTGAAGAGAGCCGGTCTACCCTCATCTTCACCAACACCCGGTCGCAATCGGAGGTATGGTTCCAGCACCTGTTGGATGCCAAACCGGAACTGGCCGGATCCATCGCACTGCACCACGGTTCGCTCAGCAAAAAAATACGGTCGTGGGTGGAAGAGTCACTCCATGAGGGCCTGCTCAAGGCCGTAGTCTGTACCTCCAGCCTGGATTTGGGGGTCGACTTCGCCCCTGTCGAAACCGTAGTCCAGGTCGGGAGCCCCAAAGGCGTCGCCCGATTCCTGCAGCGTGCCGGACGCAGCGGCCATCAGCCCGGATCTACCAGCCAGATCTATTTTGTACCAACCAACGCCCTCGAACTGATTGAAGCAGCTGCATTGAAGACCGCTGCCCTCAATAAGACCGCGCTGGAGAGCCGTAATCCCGTCCTGAAACCCTTCGATGTACTGATCCAATACCTGGTCACCCTCGGGGTATCGGACGGCTTTAAACCGGATAAGCTGTTCAAAGAACTCAAGACTACCTTCGCCTACCAGACTCTTAACGAAAAGGAATGGAACTGGATATTGGACTTCCTGACTACCGGTGGAAAGTCGCTGACAAGCTATGATGAATATTCAAAAGTGGTGGAAGAAGATGGTCTGTATAAAGTCAAAGACCGCAGAATCATTCGCCGGCACCGAATGTCAATAGGAACCATCGCCAGCGACACCATGATGAAAGTGAAATACCTGAAAGGAGCTTCACTCGGCAGTATCGAGGAGTGGTTTATTACCAAACTCAACCGGGGCGACACCTTCTGGTTTGCCGGCCGTGCCCTTGAACTGGTACGCATCAAAGACATGACCGCTTATGTTCGACGGGCCAACACCTCCAAAGCCAAAGTTCCCAGCTGGATGGGTGGGCGAATGTCACTTTCAGCCAATATGTCGGCCCTGCTCAGACACAAACTCCATGAAGCCATCGAAGGTTCTACCAAAGATATTGAACTTAAAACCATACAGCCTATACTGGATATCCAGCAGAGCTGGTCGGTACTTCCGGATGAAGACGAAATGCTAATAGAAAAGACCTACTCCAAAGAAGGCTGCCATCTTTTCTTCTATCCCTTCGAGGGACGTTATGTCCATGAAGGGATGTCGGCGCTTATTGCTTACCGGATATCCCAGATCCTTCCGATTACTTTTTCCATAGCAATGAACGATTATGGTTTCGAGCTGCTGTCGGACAAGGATATCCCTGTTGAAGAAGCCCTGAAAGCGGAACTGTTCTCGGACAAGAACCTGGTCAGGGATATTTTTTCAAGCCTCAACGACACTGAAGTAGCTCGGCACCGGTTCAGGGAGATATGCCAGATCGCCGGACTCATTTTCCAGGGCTTTCCCGGCCAGAAAAAAGCCGGCCGGCACCTTCAAATGTCATCCGGCCTCTTCTTTGATGTTTTTGAAGAATACGAACCGGACAACCTGTTACTGCAACAGGCTTATGACGAAGTGCTGGCTTACCAGCTCGACGAAGTCCGTCTCCGAAAAGCGTTGAAGTGTATACAAGGCCAGAAGATAATCCTCACACATCCCGAGCGTTTTACTCCTCTCGCTTTTCCGATTATGGTTGACCGGTTAAGAGAACGGCTTAGTTCCGAAAAGCTTATCGACCGCGTTAAGCGCATGCAGCTCCAACTGGAGAAACATGTCTGAGCTTTCATGCTTCCATTTTGTTTGATGAACATTACACGCTTACTATTTTCAGGATATGATTCCCAATGCAAAAGCTTTTAACCTGAGAAAACAGCGGCTTTGGCTGCTTCCCCAGAAAGCACTCTACTGGCAGAAAAAAAAGGTGCTTATGCTGGCGGATCTCCATATCGGCAAGTCGGGCCATTTTAGAAAACACGGAATCCCGGTCCCAGGCGAAGTAAACAGATCGAACCTGAAGCTTATGGATCGCCTGGTATCACAGATAGAACCTGAACACCTGGTTATTTTAGGAGACCTCTTCCACAGCAATATCAATAAAGAGTGGAATCAATTTGTCGAATGGAGAAAAAAACACACCAAAATGGAGGTAAGTCTCGTAATAGGAAATCACGACATTCTGCCGGCCTCACTGTATCACTCGTCCCGGCTCAATCTCTTCAAACGCCTTACCATTTCTCCTTTTACCCTTGTACACGACCTTAATGAAATGCCCCAACAGTGGAATGGAGAGCATTATGTTCTAAGCGGCCATATCCATCCTGCGGTCAGGCTTAAAGGCAAAGGACGTCAAAGCATGAAGCTTCCCTGCTTTTATTTTGGAAAGAAGGAAGGAATTCTACCCGCTTTTGGCAGCTTTACTGGCACTCACATAATTGATGCAGGACCGGGTGATAAGATCTTTACTATAGTGGAATCAAAGGTACTTTCGGTGGGAAGCTAGCCAAAATCACTCATTCCATTTTCTCTTGAAACAGTGATGCAGCCGGCTTAGAATACGTGATTTCCGGGTCCTGACATTTGCCCCCGATATTTTAAAATGCTTACTTGCCTCTTTGGTCGAAGTGTCGGGTTTGTCTATAAAATACTCAATGAATCTTCGGGATTTGTCTTCCAACTCATTCAGGCATTCGTCCAGTATCCGCTGCCGGTCTTCATCAAGAAGATTTTCGATCTGTTCGGCCGGTTCTACCAGGTATTCGGGATTGTCATCTACCGGGGAATTAAAACGATGCTGGTGCTTAGAATAGCGAATATATTCGTGGCGGCAAGCCCTCAGCAGATAACTGAAGATATACTTTTCCTTTCGGATGTTATCCTGAATAATCTGCTCATATACATTCAGAAACGCCTGGTGAATACACTCCTCTGCCTCCCTCTCGTCTGCGTTCATGGTAACTTTAAGATAATCCTTCAGCCGAGGCAAGAGCTCTTCCAGGAGTTCGTTTGCCTTCCCCTCCCTATTCTCCTGAAGAGCATATACTAATTCTGAATAATCAAGTCTGGAGTTACTCAATGGTAGTTTTAGCCTTCGTAATGTTTAAAAGTTCCTGTACAGCCCGGGTAGTATAACTGTAAAGCTTGGATAATAGGTCTGGTAATATATAAGACTCATGCCTTCATCCAAAGATAATACACCTTATTTTGAATACAATATTTATTCTTTTAGAGGATTTTTAGCACTGTTTTCGCCTGACTGTAGATTATTTAAAATATTTAACTTACAATTAAAATTGTAACAAATAGTATGGGATTTACTCTTGTACTCGACCGTTAATATACCTAGTGACATTGAAATATATTTTTTCATTGAAAAGTGTTACAAAAAAGTTTTACAGGCCTAAATCGTGCTATGTGACATTTTTTTGTAACAATAAGGGATAACTGATCTCTTATAATCAACGGATGTTATATATATGAAACAACTAATAAGCACTAAAGAGTCTTAGAAACAACGACTGTTACAACCATAAACAACGAACAAATAAGGGGTACACTCATGAAATCTCTCTCTAGCAAACTCATCGCTGCAACTTTAATCC
>CAYWDK010000186.1:0-3526 GCA_964457025.1 uncultured Balneolaceae bacterium
ACCTCAAGAAAGCCGAGCAGAACCTCAAGGATTCCAAAGAGAAATACTCTTCCATACAGCAGCAGTATTCCGGCGAGCGGGAAGAACTGGACCGGCTGGAAAAAGAACATGAGAAGGCCACCGAAGAGCTGAACGACCTTCGCAACGAGCGCATCCGCATCGAGTCGCGACTGGAAAATACCGAAGGCGACCTGAAACGCATCGGCGAAGAGATCGAGGACCTGGAAGAGGAGATTGAAAACTTCCGCGGCGAGAAGAGCAAACTGTACGAACAGCTTGAAGAAGCCGTCCAGCAGCGCAATCAAAAAGAGAAAGAACTTTCCCGTGCGCGTAAACAGCGGATAGAGCTGAGCGAGCAGCAGGATCAACTGAAGGATACCATCCGCTCTCACCGCAGCAAGCTTGACTCTATCCGTTCCGAGATCACACTGCTTCGCGATATCGCCACCTCCAACGAGGCTTTCCCTTCCAGCGTACAGTACCTGCTGGAAAATCACGCCGATGATTTTAAACTGATGGATGTAGTCTCCAACATCCTCTCCACCGATGAGAAGCACGCCGTGGCACTGGAAGCCGCCCTTGGCGAAGCGATGAATTTTGTAGTCCTAGCGTCACTGGATGACGCTCGCAAGGCCGCCTCCATCCTCAAGCAGAACGACAAGGGCCGCGCCACCTTCATCCCGCTCGACCAGCTTTCCGCTACCTACGAATCGGTAAGCGGCGCCCTACACGAGAAAGTGGATGCCGGCAGAGAGTTCAGCGCTCTCAAAGAATTGCTGCTCGGCAACGTGCTGGTTTTCGACTCGGTCGATGAAGCCTACAAAGGCATCGGCGGAAGCCGAAATATCGGCGTCACTTATGAAGGTGAAGTGGTGACCGGCCGGCAGTTCCTTCAGAGCGGCAGCAAAGGTAAGAACGCCGGCATTCGGGTCGGACTCAAAGACAAGATCGAAAAGCTGGAAAACCGCGCCGGATCCGTTAACACCGACATCCGGAAAGCTGAAAAAGAGCTGGAGAAGGTACAAGAACAGTACAAAAAGCTCGAGCCTGCCAAACTGGAAGAAGAACTCAAAGAAAAAGAGCAGAAGGTACGCGGGCTTGAAAATCGTATCAACGGCTTCGAATCGAAGATCCAGGTCTATGAAAAGAATATAGGCGAACTGCAAAGCCGCCGCGAGTCGCTAAGCGGCAGCGAAACCGAAGCAAAAGAGAAGCTGGAAGGCCTGAACCCCCGGCAACAGGAGCTTCAACAGAAACTGGAAAGGCTGCGTGAACAACAGGAAGAGAAGAAGCAATCCCTCCAGAACCTCGAAGAAGAGCGTTCCATTGCGCAGAGCCGCTACAACGATGCACGGCTCCGCCACCAGGACCTGCAGAACAAGGTCGAAAATCACGAGCGGGATATCCGCCGGGCCGAGAGCGGCATCCAGAGTATGAAAGAGCGGCTCAAACTGCGCTCCGAAAAGACCGAGGAGGCCAAAGAACGCATCGAGGAGCACAAGAAAGCCATCGAGAAGTACGAAGAAGAGCTGGAAAAGAGCCGGGAACAGAAGAAACTAGCCGACGAGGCACTGAAAGAAGCCGAAGAGGCTGCCGGCAAACAGCGCGGAAAAATCAACGAAATTGAGAAAGAGCTGAAGGAAGTCCGCCGCCGCAAGGAAGTCAATATGGAGCTGGTGCACCATCTGGCCATGGCCAAGGAGAAGTTCGAGATGCAGGCGCAGAACCTTTCCGATCATATCTGGGAGACCTACGGCATCCTGATGGACCAGATCGACGTAACGCTGCCCGAGGACAAAGAGCCCGAAGAGGCCAAAGAACGCATCAGCTGGCTCAAGCAGAAGCTCAACAGCATCGGAGAAGTAAACCCGCTTGCCATCGAAGAGTTTGAAGAAGAAAAAGAGCGGCTTGAATTTTATGAAGAGCAGATCGAAGACCTGCACAAGGCCGAAACCGAACTGCGCGAAACCATCGATGAAATCAACAAAACGGCGACCCAACGTTTCAACAATACTTTCGAGAAGATTCGCGAGAACTTTGTCGACGTATTCCACACCCTTTTCAACGAAGACGACTTCTGCGACCTGGTGATAGATGAAGACGCCGAAGATCCGTTGGAGGCAAGCATCGAGATCAAGGCCAATCCGCGCGGCAAGCGTCCCTCTACCATCAACCAGCTCTCGGGCGGCGAAAAGACGCTGACGGCCATTGCACTACTCTTTGCCATCTATCTGGTGAAACCCTCGCCCTTCTGCGTGCTCGACGAGGTCGACGCCCCGCTGGATGACGCCAACATCGAGCGCTTCGCCGGCATGATTAAGCGGTTCAGCGAAGATACCCAGTTTATCATCATCACGCACAACAAGAAGACCATGAGCAAGGCCGAAATGATGTACGGCATCACCATGCCCGAGACCGGCATCAGCCGGCTGGTTGGCGTGAAGCTGGATGAGGTGGCCGAGGCGTAGGCCCACCCGTCTGACCTCGGTTACCCGTCTGACCGCTCAAAGCGGTCTGACGGGTGAACCCTATCTCCTCTTTTTCTGTTTCCGTCCATGATGTTTCCTCCAAAGCTCCGTATATTTAGCCGCTATGGCACGAAAGAAATTTGACATACCCGAGATCTACCAGTCCCCCATCATCCGCAAGGTGAAAGACGCCAACAAGGTAGTTGATCCGCGCAAGAAAGACCTGGAACCGAGCCTGCTCGACTTCGGCCCGATACATTTCTACGTTCCGCGCCACTTCGGCTTCTGCTACGGCGTGGAGAATGCCATCGACATCGCCTACCGCACGGTCGAAGAGCATCCCGACAAGGATATCTACCTGCTCAGCGAGATGATCCACAATCCTACGGTAAACGAAGACCTGCTGGAGCGGGGCGTCAAATTCCTTTTTGAAACCGATGGCACAGAACTGATTCCCATCTCTTCGCTCGACGAAGACGACATAGTCATAGTACCCGCTTTCGGCACCACGCTGGAGATTCAGCAGAAACTCAAGAAGCAGGGCATCGATCCCTACGAATTCAACACCACCTGCCCCTTCGTAGAGAAGGTATGGAAGCGAGGCAGCCAGCTGGGCAATAAGGGCTATTCGCTGGTGATACACGGCAAGCACCGTCACGAAGAGACCCGTGCCACTTTTTCGCACAGCGCCGATCATTCGGCCTGCGTGGTAGTACTCAACCCGGAGGAGGCGCAGATCCTGGCCGACATCATGACCGGAAAACGCCCCCTTTCCGATTTCGAAAGCCATTTCGGCCACAAAAGCACCGAAGGCTTCGACCCGATGGAAGACCTCAAACAGTTCGGCGTTATTAACCAGACCACCATGCTGGCAACAGAAACGCAAGAGGTTATGGATGTCCTGAAAGAGGCGGCCATCGAACGGTTCGGCGAGGCCGATATCCTGGATCACTTCGCGGACACATCCGACACCCTTTGCTATGCCACCAACGAAAACCAATCGGCCACCCTGGCGCTGGCCGAGACCGGCGCTGACCTAGCGCTGGTGGTCGGGGGCT
>CAYWDK010000187.1:0-222 GCA_964457025.1 uncultured Balneolaceae bacterium
AACCGCCGTACGAGGTTTTGCAGACCTCTGCCTAACCACTCGGCCATGTCGCCAAATCTGTAATTCTGAATGTTGAACTATGAATGTTTAATGTAATTTCCAAAACCCCAATTCAACATTCAAAATTCAACACTTAAAATTCCTCAATAGTACGCTCATAGGGGATTGAACCTCCAACCTTCCCGATTAGATCGGGATGCTCTATTCAGTTGAGCGTAACGG
>CAYWDK010000187.1:322-3425 GCA_964457025.1 uncultured Balneolaceae bacterium
TACAAATCACTACGTCATTGAACTGTACGCCCAGGAGGACTCGAACCTCCAACCTTCCCGATTAGATCGGGATGCTCTATTCAGTTGAGCGTAACGGCTAATTACAAATCACTACGTCATTGAACTGTACGCCCAGGAGGACTCGAACCTCCAACCTACGGCTTAGAAGGCCGTTGCTCTATCCAGTTGAGCTATGGGCGCCTCTATATGTCGGGGAGACAGGATTTGAACCTGCGACCCTTCGCTCCCAAAGCGAATGCGCTACCGGACTGCGCTACTCCCCGTCGTTTTTCAGAAAGATGTCAAATATAAGAGACTTAACTTCTGGAATCAATTTGAAAACGATGTGAAATTTCACTCTTCTGTTTTTCTTTTGAGCTCCGAAAGAAAGCCCAGCCCATAAGCTACAAGCTGCACTATGGAAGTCACTCCGCTTAAAAGGCCGATCTTCGGATCTTTGTTCCTGAATGTGGAGTGGCCGGCAATGAGCAGCAGGTAACCGCCCAGAAGAACGCTTCCGAGAGTAAAAAGTTGCGGCTGCCAGAAGGGGAGCGTTAGATAGCCGGCCAGTCCCAGAGTGAAGATAGTGGGAAGCATATGAACGGCTTTTACCTCGGAAGGGTAGAAGCGGCTGATGTTGATTCGTGCGCGCCCGAAAAAGTGAAGCTGTCTGAAAAACTGCTTCAGGCTGGTCCGCCGTTTGTGATACACATAGGCGTCAGGTATCAGGCCTGTGCTGAATCCGTTTTCAATGATACGCAGGCTGAACTCGATATCTTCGCCCATACGCGTAATGCGGTAGCCGCCTGTCTTTTCGAACACCTCCCGGGATATCCCCATGTTGAAGCTGCGGGGATGGAACGTACCGGCATGTTTCTTGTTGCCGCGTATACCTCCGGTAGTAAAGGGGGACGTCATCGAATAGCTGATGGCTTTCTGCAGGGGACTGAAGGATGGATGCGCCCGGTCAGGCCCGCCCCAGGCGTCCAGCGGATTCCTTTTCAGGAAGGCATTTACCTCCTCAAAGTAGTGGCTGGGTATGAGGCAGTCGGAGTCGAAGACCACAAAGTAGTCGCCCTCGGCACGCTCAAAGCCGTAGTTCCGGCTGAATCCCTGTCCGGAATTCTCCTTGTAGTAGTACCTGATATCCAGTTTGTCCTGATATGATTCCACGATCTCCTTGCAGGGATCGGAAGAACCGTCTTCCACGATAATGACTTCAAATTCGGTATAGCTTTGCTCAGTCAGGCTTTGCAGCAGTTCCCGTATTTCTCCGGGCCGGTTGTATACCGGAATTACGACAGAATAAAACATGCTTCGGCTCTCGTTAAAATTTGTTGGAATCTAACAATAATCTCGCAGAATAATATTCGCATCGGATGCATCTGTATGAAATATTTCCGTTCTTAAGGACTGAAATTTTCAGCCCAAAATAAATCTGCATGTATTCTTTTTCACGTTTCCTGATTTTTCTCCTGTTTCTGCTCCCTTCCACAGCTTTATCACAATCACTCTCCGTCTCGGCTACAGGCAATACCTCCGGCAACGGCGCTTCGACCTTCAGTCTGGCCGGTGGGGAAGTTACCATTTCCTCTTCAGCCATATCTTTTGGCAATGGTAAGTCGGTAAACGGTATGGCCGGTTTTGGTATCTCTTCGGATCTTACTGTTGTAGGCGTGCTTAAGATAAATACGGATGGCAGCAGTGCTGTGATTCTGGATGCCGGTGGAGAAGTGCTCGCAGAATATCCTGTGATAAGCCTGGGCTCCGACGACCCTTCTATAGCGATTTATCCTTTTAATACGGGCGGGGTACTGGTGCGCGACAATATCGCCAGTTTTAACTTCTATGATTCCTTCGGTAATAACACCAAGCGGTTGTCAAGCAGCAGCCAGAGCGAGGGTGGAGAGTCCATTTCAGAAGTGGTCGCCGATCCCAGCGGAGAAACGGTTGTTATCTATACTCCCCAGATCAACAGGGATGGACAGATTGGCTCCCATGCCCAGCTGGTCGATGAAAACGGGAATCTGAAAAGCCTCTATTTCAAGACTGACCGCAGTATCAAGGCCGTTGAAATTTCGAATGACGGACAGTTTATCGTTGTGATTTCATCCGGAAGCGGTGGAGTGCGGGCTCATTTTATGGACCGCTTCGGTAACGAACTGAATAGCATTGATTCGGATGAAGAGCTGATCGGTGCGCGGCTCAGTGACGATGCCCGGTATGTTACACTTTTTTCGAGTGGACGGGTGTTAGTCATGGACAGTATGACCGGTGAGCGGATCGGCAGTACTTCCCTGAGATCTCCGGTAATTGTTGCCGATTATTTTCCGGCCGATGAGATGCTGATGGTCATGACGGCAAACTACTCCGAAAGCTCAGGTATTGCCAATGATGTGCAGTTTCACGCTATCGATCTTGAACAGCGTCAGATTGCGCGACAGGATTTTGGCGGAGGTTTGAAATTCAACAGCTCTATTAAAAAGCAGATCATCAGGCAGGGCAGCAACAGTTACCGGCTGACCGGTGCCAACAAGCTATTGGATCTTCGTGCATCTTTTTGAAGTTCTATATCCCGGAGTTTGTAAGACAGCCATTGGTTTGTCAGGCGAAGCTGTTGCAGCCGGATAGGCTAATAAAAAAATCCTGACCCCGGCAGTTGCGGGATCAGGATCAGTTAAAGTGTAATCAGTTTCTGTACTGCCTAGGCCTTGGCTTCCGACTTGGATTCTTTGTTTTCGGTATCTTCGTCATTGTCGGAATCGTCGTCAGCTTTGGTTTTTTTCTTTTTCTCAGAGCCTGAATCCTTCTCCTTCTTATCGCTTTTATCGGGCTCTTCCCAATCGAAGGTGAGGTCGTCCCGCGACTTGTTCATCTTGATCTTGATGCCAGAACCTTCGGGATGGTCGGCATCAAGCAACTCTTCGGCCAGCGGGTCCTCTACATACTTCTGAATAGCGCGCTTGAGCGGACGGGCTCCATACTTCTGATCGAAGCCTTTCTCGGAGAGGAAGTCCTTGGCGCCTTTGGTAATCTCCACGTCGTAGCCGAGATCGTGAATCCGCTTGAAAAGATCGTCCGACAAGAGGTCGATGATCTGGAA
>CAYWDK010000188.1:0-3405 GCA_964457025.1 uncultured Balneolaceae bacterium
CCAGGCGGTACGGCCATACTCCCCTCCACCCTGATGATGCTCGGCATACCGGCCGCACTTGCGGGCTGCCGCGATATCGTTATCGCCACACCTCCTGCAAAAGACGGCTCTGTGCCGGACGAGATACTTTTCATCGCACAAAAGATCGGAGTCCGGGCTATTGTTAAGGCCGGCGGTGCGCAGGCCGTTGCAGCCATGGCGTGGGGCACCGAATCGGTGCCTAAAGTGGACAAAATATTCGGCCCCGGCAACCAATATGTCACGGCTGCCAAGATGCTGCTACAAAACAGCGAGGCTCAAATCGCCATCGACATGCCGGCAGGGCCTTCGGAGGTGTTGGTAATAGCCGACGCTACTGCCGAACCGTCTTTCGTAGCCGCCGACCTTCTCTCACAGGCCGAGCACGGGGCCGACAGCCAAGTGGTGCTCGTCGCCACACCGGCATTCGACTGGAAGAAGTGCATGGATGAAATCGACCGCCAGCTTGCTGATCTGCCGCGCAACGAGATCGCCGCCAAAACCATCAAAAACAGCTTCGGCCTGGAAGTCGACACCCTTAAAGAGGCCTTCGCCTTCTCGAACCGCTACGCGCCCGAGCACCTGATTGTTCAGTGCGAGGATGCGGAATCATGGACAGGTTCCATCCGTCATGCAGGATCCGTCTTCCTGGGAAAATGGTCACCCGAAAGCGCCGGAGACTATGCCTCGGGAACCAACCACACCCTGCCCACCTACGGCTATGCACGGATATACGGGGGGGTGTCGTTGGAATCGTTCTATCGCTATATGACCATGCAACAGCTATCCCGGGAAGGACTGGAGGCCATCGCCCCTTCCGTAGAGAAACTGGCCGAAATCGAAGAACTGGAAGGCCACAAACGCGCCGTATCGATACGATTAAAAAAGGGAGACTCTGATGAATAGACAGTTTGACATAAAAGCCCTTGTCCGGCCCAACATCCGGGCGCTGAAACCCTATCGCAGCGCCCGCGATGATTTTGACAGCGGCATCCTGCTCGATGCCAACGAAAACAGCCTGGGTGCGCCCTGGCCCGAAGCGGAGGCCCGGAAGCTCAACCGCTACCCTTCTCCCCTGCAGATGCAATTGAAAAAACGCATAGCGGAGTGGAGAAAAGTTGAAACCGGACAGATTTTTACGGGAGTGGGAAGCGACGAGGCCATCGACCTTCTGTTCCGGATTTTCTGCAGGCCCGGCAAAGACCGTATCATTACCACGCCTCCCACCTACGGCATGTACGGAGTTTCGGCCGCCATCCACGATGCCGAGGTGAAGGAAGTAGCACTTGATGACGAATTCCAGCCTCAGGTGGATCGCATACTTGAACAGGCCGGACCGAATACCAAACTGCTCTTTCTCTGCTCGCCCAACAACCCCACGGGCAACGTGCTGGACCCGGAGAAGGTTGAGCGTCTTATCTCAGGCTTTCCGGGAATTGTGGTTGTAGACGAAGCCTACATCGATTTCAGCAGTCAGCCTTCCATGGCTGCAAAAATCAGTCACTACCCCAATCTCGTCGTCCTTCAAACCATGTCGAAGTCTTTTGGCCTGGCCGGCATCCGGCTGGGCATCGCCTTTGCATCCGGGGAGATCATCGGCTATATGAACAAGGTTAAGGCGCCCTATAACATCAACCTCCTTACTGCGGAATACGCCATTAAAGCTTTTGATAACCTTGAGACGGTGGAAAAGCGGATCGACTCCATAGTCAAAGAGCGGCAACGCCTGCGGGAACAGCTGCAAAGCCTGCCTGCCGTCCAACATATTTTCTCCGCCGATGCAAACTTTTTGCTGGTAAAAATCGCTAATGCCCTTGAAATCTATAAGGCGCTGGCTCGCGAAGGCGTGATTGTTCGCTACAGGGGCAACGAGCCGGGCTGCGAAAATTGCCTGCGCATTACCGTCGGGACTCCCCAAGAAAACGATACGCTCATCACCAAACTGAAAAAGGTAAGCTCATGAACATCCGAATAGAAAAATCGGCCATGGAGAGTGAAACGGGAAAGTTGCTGTGGAGCGGCGCCCTCTACGGCATGAAAAGGCTGGCCGAAATGGGCCACGATCTCTCCTTCGAGACAGGCGAGCTGAACGATGAACAGCAACAGCTACTCCAAAACGAGCTGATTGAAACAGCCTCATTCCCTCCCGGCGAGGCCGACCTTACGGTCTCTGCCCAAGACGGCAGGCTGGTTGCGGGCGCAGAGACGGCCACTGACTGGGTGGAACTGAGCCGCAAGATCTGCTTCCCCACCCGCGCTGCCGCTCACAAGCGCGCCACTTCGGAAACCGACATCTCTATAGATATCAACCTCGACGGCACGGGCGAAGCAGATATCAATACCGGGCTCGGTTTTTTCGACCACATGCTGGAGCAGATCGCCAAACATGGGATGATCGACCTCCGCCTCAACTGCAAAGGCGACCTGGAAATCGACGAACACCACACCATCGAAGATACTGCTATCGCACTGGGCGAAGCCATCACCGAAGCACTGGGCGAAAAGACGGGAATTCAGCGATATGCATTTGCGTTGCCGATGGACGAAAGTCAGTGCCGGCTGGCGCTGGACCTTTCCGGACGGCCCTACCTGGTATTTGAAGGCGACTTCAGCCGCGAGAAGGTCGGTGACTTCCCTACGGAAATGGTGGAACATTTTTTCTATTCACTGGCAATGAACATGAAAGCGACCATCCATATCCAACTGGAGGGTAAAAACGATCATCACAAGATCGAGGCCTGTTTCAAGGCCTTCGCCCGTTGCCTGAGAGCGGCCGTCAGCCGGAACGAACGAAACCTGAATATACTGCCCAGTACTAAAGACCTGCTGTAAGATGATTGCCATTATCAATTATGAAGCCGGAAACCTTGCGTCTGTCTCCAATGCCCTGCACCGGCTGGAGTCGGATTATATAGTCACAGACAAGATAAGCGAACTTGAAGCGGCCGACGGCATCATATTCCCGGGCGTAGGCCATGCCAAACCGGCCATGGAGTCCCTCAAAAAAAACGGCCTGGATAAATGGCTGAAAGAGACCCCTAAACCGGTACTGGGTATCTGCCTGGGGATGCAGCTGCTGTTTGAGTCGTCGGAGGAAGGCGAAACAGAGGGGTTGGGTATCATAAAGGGCAAACTCAAAAAGTTTGACGCCGCCAAAGGCAAAGTGCCGCATATGGGATGGAATACCCTTACCGGCAGCACCGACCACCCGCTTTTGAAATCACTGGGGGATCAGCAGTATTTCTATTTCGTGCACAGTTACTATGCTCCGCTTGGCCCGAAGACGATCGGGGCCTGCCGGTATATTGACGATTTTTCAGCTGTTGTTGCCAGCGAGAACATCATGGGCGTGCAGTTCCATCCCGAAAAATCGGGAGATGCCGGCTC
>CAYWDK010000189.1:0-3396 GCA_964457025.1 uncultured Balneolaceae bacterium
AATAAAAAAAGGGATGCCGAACGGCATCCCTTTCCAAATCAATGCGTTAGAGCTTTTACTCCAGTCCCAGTTGCTGCACGCCTTGCTCGAAGGTGACGTCCACGGGAATGGACTGTTCCTGCAGGCGGTCGAGGGAGCGCTGCAGTTGCTCGCCCATCTGTCCGTACTCCTCGACAAAAGCGGCCACGCCTTCGTAGTCGCCGTCGCCTTGCAGCATGAGAATTTTGCGGGAGAGGGCGTCGGTAGCTTCCGCGATCTTGTCGAAGTGGACGCGGTAGGTCTGCGTCTCCTCATCGTAGGTAAAGGCGCCCATCTCCTTGAAGAAGTTGAAGCGGATTAAATTGGCGCGTCCGTGGGCGCTGGAGGAGCCGAAGCGGATGGAGCGGAAGATGCTGGTCATGAAGGTCACGTAGTTGTCTTCGATGCTGCCTTCATCCACCATGCCGTCCTCGCGCAGCTCGCTCACCATATAGAGGCCCAGCACGTCGGCTTTGCCCTCTTCCAGCGCAGAGGCGTGCTCTTTGAGCGCTTCGCGCACCGTGCCTTCGCCGGTTATGGTGTTCTTGATGCCCAGCCCGTGCGCCACCTCGTGGAACATGGTGTTGCCGAAGAAAGCGTCGAAGGTGATGTACTGCCGCTGGTCTTCGGCGATCAGTGTCTCGGAAATGGGTACCAAAATCTTGTCGTACTTGGCGCGCATGGCGTTTTTAAGCTGCAGGCGGCGGGTGCCTTTCTCCAGCTGCACCTCTTCGTCGTTGGGCAGGTTGATAGCGATAGTCTTGGAGCCCGCATTGGCGTCGCCGGACACATAAACCACATCGTAGGCATTCAGGTCGGAGTCACGGCCGGGGGTCTCCTGCTTGTACTCTTCGGGCACCGGCAGCCCTTCCTGCAGTTCGGGCAGCACGTCGGCGTATTTCGAAAGACGTTGGCTCCAGCTCTGGTCCTTGACCAGCACGAAGGTCTCGTGCGCGGCCTTGTATCCGTACAGCTGGTCTTCGTAAGTCTCGATCGGCCCGATCACAATCTCAATGGTGTTGTCCTTCATATCGAGCCACGCCATGTCGCTGGCCTGGTAGTCGTCGCTGAGCAGCGCTTCGGCCCGCAGGTTCAGATACTTCTTCAGCCCCGGGTCTTCGGCCAGTTCGGCGGCCTCTTTCAGCTTGTCGGACGCCAGCCGGTGCTGTTCGGCAAAGGCCTCGTGGTAGGGCACGGTCATCAGCTCGCCGTTTTCATCGCGGCGGACCAGCGTGTAGAGGTCGTCTTTGGTTTCGGAATCCCAGTTCTCAAACTCTTCCTTGCTCATGTCTTCGGGATAGAAGTTGGCGCCGGCCGGCTTGGGCCCTACGCCATCCACAAAAGGTTCGTTGCCGTTGAGGCGGTCCCACGGACCGTAGTTGATCTCGGCGAAACGCTGCGCCTGCTCGTCGCCGATCATCTCCATAAGCTCCGCGCGGTCGCCGTAGGCCTCCATCCAGAAGACCTCATCCATCGCCTCGGCGGCTTCGATGAGGATGGGGATCATCTGTTTCTCGTTCTCGCTAAGCTGGGAGGTATCGGTCGTCAGCGTGAAGGAGGTGTACTGGTCAAGCCGGTCGCTGATGGTCATGGCGTCGTCGGTTTGGGTGGTGGTGCAGCTGTCAATCACAAAAGCCGCTATAAAAAGGACAATAACAATAGGGGCGTAGAATTTCAGGCGTTTCATTGGGCATGATGTTAATTGGGATTGAATAAGTTTTGGAAAATATAAAATCTGCACCTTTTTGAGAAGCGGAAGAAAAAGGGGCGCAGCTGCCAGACTATCACCTTTTTTGATTCGTTAAGGCCAAAAATAAGCCGATTCCCCTTTTTAATCTTATGCAATTATTAATTAACTTCCCTGACAGTTGGCTTATTAATCATCCATCTACACTTAATAAGCGCCCCGACCGTGAAGGTTAAACTGTTTAATAGTACTGACAAGCGACATTACCTTACCTCCCCTTTAATGAGAGGCAGCCTTCTTTTTCTCTTTATTTTGTGCCTGACCGCCACTTCGATCGCCCAGGAGAACATCCTGGAACGCGTCTCGGCGGCCGAACGCAGTGACGGCAAGGGCTACGTCATCCGCTACCATCTGGCCCAGAAAGTGGACTCCTTCCGGGTATACCAACCCGAGACCGACCTGGTGCAGATGACTTTCTACAGCGCCAATGTGGATACTTCGTCCATTGCGACGCCCGGCGCCACGCCCGCCATGGACCAGATCAATTTTTACGACATACCCTCCGGCATAGGCATCGACATCTACATCAACAAGGAAAAGAACTATAAGGCCGACGCCTATTACGACGGCAACAGCAACGACCTGCTGCTGGCACTGACCGAGACGTCCGAAGAAGACCTAAAATACCTGACCGAAGGGCTGGAACCGATCATCTGGTCGCGCCTCTCGAGGGAGGATACCAAATACCAGATCGGGAGCAACAGCAACGTTGAGCCGGTGCGGGTGGAAGACGACAGTTACAAGATCGTCAAGGACAAGATGAAATTTGATGTAGTGGTGATCGACGCCGGCCACGGCGACCACGATCCCGGTTCCATCGGCTACCGCGGCATCAAGGAGAAGGACGTCGTGCTGGATATCGCCAAGAAAGTCGGTAATTATATTGAGAACAGCCCCGAAATGGCCGGAGTCAAAGTGGTCTATACCCGTGAAGACGACACCTTTATCGACCTTGAAGAGCGGGGAAGCATCGCCAACAAGGCCGAGGGCGACCTCTTCGTCTCCATCCACTGCAATGCGCACCATTCGCCCCAGCCCTACGGCGCCGAAGTCTTTTTCCTGGGGCTCGAGCGCAGCAAGTCGGCCCTCGAGACTATGAAACGTGAGAACAATGTGATCCGCGCCGACAACAGCCGCACCAAGGAACTGACGCCCGAAGAGTTGCTGGTCTATGAGCTGGCCAACAGCGGCTATATTGCCACCAGCGAGAAAATTGCCGGAATGATCGAGCACCAGCTCGACGACCGCGCCGCCCGCCGCTCGCGGGGAGTGAAGCAGGCGCGCCTGGTGGTACTTTACCACGCTTCCATGCCGGCCGTGCTGGTCGAGACCGGCTTCATCAGCAACCCGGGCGAAGCGCGCTACCTCACCAGCGAACAGGGACAGGCCTATATCGCTTCCGCCATCTTCCGGGCCATACGCAACTACAAGCTGGAATACGAGAAGAGCCAACACTACACCACCACCAATTGACAGGAATCAGTTAACAGTAAACAGTTAGCAGTAAACAGGGGATTTGGGATTGGGGATTACGGATGGCGGATACCAGATAACGGATAACAAATAACGACTTTGAGCAATAACCAACAACAGCCCCTCATCATCGGAGTAGCCGGCGGCAGCGGATCGGG
>CAYWDK010000190.1:0-3284 GCA_964457025.1 uncultured Balneolaceae bacterium
GCTCCATCTTGATGGTGGGGATGACCGTCGTCATCAGCCTAGGTTTGGTGGCGCTGTTGATCTGGTCGAACCCGGGGCCATCGGAGCCGTTGCACGCCAGCCTGAGCCTTGAGCTGGACCCTGGCCCCGATGGGAACTGGGCCTCAGGGGACGAGCGGGTCCGGATCCACCACCTCGGTGGCGAGCCGGTCCCGTTGAACACCACCAGGATCTCGGTCGATATCAACGGTCAGACGACCACCTACTCGGCGTCAGGATCCGATGCCCTCCAGCACTCGGACAACGGCGCCTTCAGCGCGACCAACTACGAGATGACGATCGGTGAGTCCTGGCAGACGCCCTTGGACCTCGCCCCCATCCAGAACGGCCGCTCGGTCCACGTGAACCTCGTGACGACCCAGGGCGATGGCGCGGTGGCATGGTCGTCGGCTGGCACGACCGGCACCATCGACTGCGACACCGACGAGACGGCGCCCTTCGTGGCCACCTGGAACCAGACGCCCAGCGATGTCTCGACAGGTACGACCGAGACCGTGGACGTGTGGGTCACCGTCATCGACGCCTGCGACAACCTGGACACCTCGACCCACCCCCACCTGGAGTGGCGGTTGGACGACGGCAGCTCCCCAGCGTTCACCGACCAGGGCGCCATGGCGTTCAAGGGCGATGGCCGCTGGAACCTGACGATCCCCGAGGACACGTGGGCCACCCACCACGGGAAGAGCCTGGAGTACCGCGTGACCGGCATGGCCGACACGGAAGGCAACGTGGCCTCCCCCAGCAAGACCCAGCGCGACACGATCCAGCTGGCTGGGACCTCCACCTTCGTGACCGTCCCGTTCGATGCCCGGCTGGGGACCGTGACCAACGACGCCGCGGCCAGGATCCAGGGCGAGAGCAACGAGGCTGAGCTCCACGAGGGGACCAACGGGACCCAGGGGCTCCTCGTCACTTCCACGAGGCTGGATGCCAACACGGTCGTCGCCCCTGGTCCCTTCGCCAGCCCCTTGAACGGGTTCGTTTCCGACAACCAGTTCGCCACGGTCACCCAATCCGGCGGTCCCACGGACCTCACGCCGATCCGGTATGGCTTCGAGGATCAAGGGACCAACCCGGGCCCCATCGTGAGCGTCGTCCTCCGGGCCGAGCTCAAAACCAGCGACGCTGCCAAGTCCAACTGGAACCTGGCGCTCTGCCTGGACACCGACTGCAGCACGGACAACAACGTCGGCAGCACCACGGCGGACGACGTCTACTTCGAGTTCAACGCCACCAGTCAGCCCACCCATCCGAGGGGCAACGCCAGCTGGAGCTGGTCCGACATAGACAAGCTCGAAGCTGAGCTCACCGCCCGGAAGACCGGTGGTGGGAGCGTCACCTTCAGCATCGACCACGTCGAGGTCGTCGTCGAGTACAAGGGGCCCGGCGGTCAGCTCTACAACATGAACATCCACGGCACGATGGAAGGGCTCAGTGGCACGACCCACTTCCTGGACCTCCGCTACCGGGTCAGCGGCGACACCTACCTCCTCTGGATCTGGGACGGAACCCAATGGACCCAGGAGACGACCTTGACGGACACGCTGCCGACACGGTACACGGTCCCCCTGGACGCCGATGAGGTGAACGCCGGCGAGGTCCGGGTCCGGTTCACGGATAGCTCGAACGATCTGAACGACGGGTTCCTCTACCTCGACTACCTCAAGGTGGTGAGTTCATGACGCGCCGACCCGGGAACGTACGCCGAGGCGATGACGAGGGCGTGTCCGTGATCATCGGTGCGATCCTGCTCACAGCGATCATCCTTGGGTCGGTCGTCATGGTCCAGTTGACCTACGTCCCGGTCTGGCAGGAGGAGAACGAAGCCAAGCAGGCCCAGCGCGCCATGAACGGGATGATGACGCTGAACGGCGACATCTCGACGAGCCTCCAGAACGGCACCCGTGGCGTCCTGACCTCCCCGATCGACCTGCAACGCGACAGCAGCAACCCGCTGGCAGGTTCCACGTTCTTCCACAGCCTCGTGTTCAAGCCCGGTGCCCATCGGCAGAGCACCCTGGACCTCTCAGCCAGGACGTTCCTGCAGCAGACCGTCAACGGGTCGGTGGTCGGCGAGGTCATCGAGGACTGGAAGAGCCAGAGCATCCGTACGGAGACCAACATCCTGCAGGTCACAAACTTCCGGATCAACGTCACCGACTCAACACCCGCCGATGGCGACGCGGTCAACGTGACGGTCGCCGATGCCAACGGCGACAACGTCGGACGGGCACGGGTCTACCTTGAGAGCGCGGCGCCCGACTGCCTCGTCAAGCTCCGGATCCGAGCCCTGAACGCCGATCCTCCGCGGGATCTCTACCACAACACGATCCACAGCCAGCAGAACCAGAACTGCCAGCAGAACTGGCAGACCCAGGGGTTCTACGTCAACCTGCTCGACCCATCCTTCCGGTTCGATGTCCTCCTGGCCAACGCCGAGGTGCCCCTGACGGTCACCGCCATCCAGGAAGGGCTCCAAGCCGACACGGCGATCTCCTACCTCAACGCGACGACCACGACGGTCACAGGCGAGGGGGCCGGAGGCATCAGCTTCCAGAACTTCAGCAAGACCTACCGCCCGGGGCAGCTGACCTACGAGGGTCAGAACAGCCACTACCCGAGCTACGACATCGTCCTGGAGAACGGGGCGGTCATCCTCTCCCAGAGCGATGGCACCGTGTTCAGGGTCGACCCGCCGATCTCGATCAAGAACGCCAGCGACAAGATGACGGTCACCATGAACTTCCCCTCCCTCGAGGGTTCATCGACCAGCTTCACAGGGAGCCCGACAGCGATCGTTCAGACGGTCGCCCGGGACAGCCTGGCGATCACGGGCGTGGCGGGCACGCTCAACCTCACGATCCCCACCGACTTCCCCAGCCTCTGGGCCGAGTTCCTCTATGACGAGGTCGACCAGGCTGGCTACAACGTCACGCGAGGTACCGGGACACCCTGCGACCCAGCGGCCACCGGTTGCGAGGCGTTCGTCCAGGAGAACGTAGGGACCGGTAACGTGACCCTCTACCTGTTCGGGCCGACCCCCGAGGGCGCGGGCCCGGACAACCCGGTGTACGACATCACCCTCAACCTGCGGGCTGGTACGATCGACACGGCGGTGCTCTCATGATCCCAGATCGGCGACCCCTGCGCCCCAGGTCCCTAGCCCTGCCTCTCAAATACCCGGGTTCCACGAGGAGGACGAGATGATGAGCTGGTTCAGGCGAGACTCCGACGATGAGGCCTCC
>CAYWDK010000191.1:0-3244 GCA_964457025.1 uncultured Balneolaceae bacterium
TCAGCTTGTACCACGCACGGGCAAAGGCGTCGGCGAATTCGTCAGGGTTCTCATAAAAGCGCCGGGAAATCTTTTCGTATTCCGGATCCACCTTCAGCGAGAGGTCCGTCGTCAGCATGAAGGGCGCGTGCTTCTTGTCGGGATCGTGAGCGTCGGGAACGGTACCTTCGCCGGCTCCGTCTTTGGGACGCCACTGCCAGGCTCCGGCCGGACTCTTGTGCACTTCCCACTCGTATTCAAAAAGGTTCTTGAAGAAGTTGTTGCTCCACTGGGTGGGCGTTTCGGTCCAGGTGCCTTCGAGGCCACTGGTGATGGTGTCGTTGCCTTTGCCGGTGCCGTATTGGCTCTTCCAGCCGAGACCCATCTCTTCCATGCTGGCGCCTTCGGGCTCGGGGCCCAGGTTATCTTCGGGCGCGGCGCCGTGGGTCTTGCCGAAGGTGTGTCCGCCGGCAATAAGGGCTACGGTCTCTTCATCGTTCATCGCCATGCGTTTGAAGGTCTGGCGGATGTAGTCGGCTGCCTTGGCGGGATCGGGCTCGCCGTTCGGGCCTTCGGGATTCACGTAGATCAGTCCCATATGGTCGGCGCCGAGCGGCTCTTCCAGCGTGCCGTCGTCGCTGTGTCGCTGGTCACCCAGCCATTCGCCTTCGGAACCCCAGTAGATGTCTTCTTCGGGCTCCCAGATGTCTTTACGTCCCCCGGCAAAGCCGAAAGTCTCGAAGCCCATGGTCTCAAGGGCTACGTTACCGGCAAGAATCATCAGGTCGGCCCAAGAAATCTTGCGGCCGTACTTCTTCTTTACCGGCCAGAGCAGCAGGCGCGCACGGTCCAGGTTCACATTGTCGGGCCAGCTGTTGATGGGCGCGAAACGCTGGTTGCCGGTTCCGCCTCCACCGCGGCCGTCTACCACGCGGTAGGTTCCGGCGCTGTGCCAGGCCATGCGGATCATCAGCGGACCGTAATGGCCGAAGTCTGCGGGCCACCACTCTTTGGAGTCGGTCATCAACTCGGCGAGATCTTTTTTCACGGCATCGAGATCCAGCTTGTTGAATTCCTCTGCGTAGTTGAAGTCCTCGCCCATCGGGTCGGACTTGGAGGAGTGCTGGCGAAGGATATTCAGGTTCAGTTTGTTCGGCCACCATTCGCGGTTGTCGGTACCGGCGTTGCCCGCCTGGGTCGAGCCGTTATGGAAGGGACATTTGCTTGCACCCTTGGCGTCGTTCACATTATAGCTTTCAGAAGAGTTGGAATGTTCTTGGTCGGACATATTAAATTTGTTTTTTCTTTTCTGTTTCCCGGTCACACTTTTCGAAGCACCTTATTATAGGAAATTTTCCCCGGCGGATTGATAGATTGTGTTTATTGGAGCAATTCAGCTCGGTTATGAGACTTACTCCGCTTGCCTCATAAAATGGAATACGGTAGCTTGGCAAATAGCCGACTCTATAGCAGGGATACCATTTCAACAACATGGCCGATATACGCATCCGCATATCCACAACAGGAGACATTCCCTTTCTTAATGAGCTGATTCCGGATTCGGTCCGGGAGCTGAGCGCCGGGTTTTACACAAAGGACCAGATTGAGGGGGCCATTACCGATATCTTCGGCATCGACTCACAGCTGATTCAGGACCGGACCTACTATACGGCTTTAGCCGGAGACAGGCCCGTAGGGTGCGGGGGATGGAGCAAGCGGCGGACCCTGTTTGGGGGTGACCAGGTGACGGACAGAGAAGACGATTTGCTGGACCCTGGGACGGATGCTGCGCGTATCCGGGCATTTTTCATTGATCCGCAATGGGCACGGCGGGGTATCGGAAGCCGGATTATGGAGCGATGCGAAACCGATGCCGGACTCGCAGGTTTCAAAGCACTGGAACTGGTGGCTACCTTGCCCGGGGAACAGCTCTATAAAGCTTTCGGATTTGAGGCAAACCGCCGGTATGAACTGGAACTCTCCAACGGCGCAAGGCTGCCGGTGGTAGATATGAGCAAGAAAATGGAATGAAGAAATGGAAGCGGGGCTTCCGGCGGGCATTTCGAAGGGAACCTTCGGTAGGAAATAATGACTGATTTGTATGAGGCGATCAAATGGGCTATGATTGATTAAAGGATAAGCAAAAAACATAGTGCCATGAGCAAGCTTATACATCGCCTTTTCAGCTTTACAGGAACCGTCGACCGGCCCTTTTATCTCAAGGCCGGCCTCGGCCTGATGGTAGGGAAATCTCTCATCGACTTTATCGCCATCTATGCGGTGACCTCCATTACATGGACGCCGGTCGACTATTTGATCCCGCTATTGGACGGCCGAGCCGACAAGATCGACGCCTTCCCACTCTGGTTTTCCGTTGCGCTGGTGATATGGACGCTGCCCTTCATCTGGATAGGAACCAGCATGACCTTCCGGCGAGCCATCGATGCCGGCAAGTCACCCTGGCTGGTCATTATCTTCTTTTTCCCGGTACTCAACTACCTGCTGATGATTTGGCTTTGTCTGCTTCCGTCTTCGGATGAAGAATTTTTGGAGGAAGAGTCGACTTCGTCCATAGACCAAAACCGCATCCGGAGCGCATTGCTTGGCATGGTGGCCGGCATGCTGATCGGCATCGGCATCATAGCGTTCAACGTCTTTGTCATCTCAAGCTATGGTCTGTCTGTCTTTATCCTGGTTCCTTTTGTACTGGGACTGGTGGCGGCCTATATCTACAACGCGCAAGGCAAACACGGCATGGGAGAGTCCCTCAGTGTGGCCTTCCTGTCGACACTGTTGCTGGGCGGGGCCTTAATCCTTTTTGCGCTTGAGGGTATTTTATGCGTAGCCATGGCCTTCCCGCTGGCACTTCCCGTCGCACTGTTCGGCTCAATATTGGGCCGCCAGATAGCCCTTCGTTCCTCCTCCGCCCTGGCGGGAGGATTTTTCTGCCTGCTGCTTCTTCCCTCTTTCTGGGGAGCCGACGCTTTGAACTCCCGTCAACAGACCTTTGAGGTTATGACCTCTATTGAAATTCCCGTACCTCCCGGGCAGGTATGGGATCACGTCATTGCCTTCGAAGAGATTAAAGAAAAACCCGCCTGGTATTTTCGATTGGGTATTGCCTATCCCGTGCGGGCTCGCATCGAAGGAGAAGGCGTGGGAGCCGTACGCCATTGCGTATTTTCAACGGGCGCCTTTGTGGAGCCCATTACGGCGTGGGAAGAACCCTACCGGCTGGCTTTCGATGTAAGCGAGCAGCCGAAAT
>CAYWDK010000192.1:0-3243 GCA_964457025.1 uncultured Balneolaceae bacterium
TCAAAGATATCAGGGAACAGGATGTAAAGCAAAGAGGTGGAAG
This sequence comes from uncultured Balneolaceae bacterium, assembly GCA_964457025.1. Taxonomy (GTDB): domain Bacteria; phylum Bacteroidota; class Rhodothermia; order Balneolales; family Balneolaceae; genus CAYWDK01. The sequence continues at coordinate 44 of CAYWDK010000192.1, forward strand.
ACCTAGATTTTAGGTTTATTACTACTGTCAGTTTATTGGATCAGCCCGATCTTCTTCATTACAAAATGAATATGAAATACGTAGAGATACTTTATTTAATGATGCTTCTAAATTCTATCCTGTAGAAGGCTATTAGATTACTGATTCGTAAATCGGATTTTAGCTACAGCAGCTTTCAAAAAAATCTAACTTTCTCATCCGTGTAGATCCGCGGCTAACTTTCTTTTCGATTTCCCCAGGTCTGATAATTGGCTGATTGACTGCGCCGGCCTTCCGGTTCTTCTCTAAGTGGTTCGCACTCTTTGAGGCTGTCGTGCAGTTGCCCGGGGAGTTGTTGGTACAGTTTGGTACCCTCCGTCTTCCACTGAATCATCTCGTCGCTGACATCTTTAACTATTTTTGCCGGGTTGCCTACGATCAATTTACGCCGGGCTATCTCCATCCCTTCAGGCACAAAGGCCAGGGCTCCGACAATGCACTCTTCGCCGAGCTCAACCCGATCCATGACTACGGCATTCATGCCCACCAGGCAGTTACGTCCGATATGGGCACCGTGTATGATGGCACCGTGTCCGATATGGGCACTTTCCTCCAGCACCACCGTCACTCCGGGAAACATGTGGATGGTGCAGTTCTCCTGCACGTTGCAGCCGTCTTTGATCACAATTTTTCCCCAGTCGCCGCGGATGGCGGCACCGGGTGCAATGTACACATCTCTGCCGATCACCACGTTGCCCGTTACGGCTGCCTGAGGGTGCACAAAAGCACTTTCGTGGACGACGGGCTTGTAGCCTTCAAACTCATAAATTGCCATAACTCATAATTTTATTACCACTAAGACACACAATACACTAAGTATATATAAATATAATTACACTAAATGTTCTTAGAATCTAAGTGGTAAATCACGTTTTTTCGAGTATCACTGCCATCCCTTGGCCTACGCCTACACACAGGGTGCAAAGCGCATATTTCGCATTTTCTTTTTCATGGAGCTCTACCGTTGCGGTTTGCAGCAGACGGGCGCCGGTCATCCCCAGGGGGTGGCCCAGGGCGATGGCTCCCCCATTTGGATTGACGCGTTCGTCATCGTCATCGATGCCCAGCTCGCGCAGTACCGCCAGGCTTTGGGCGGCAAAGGCCTCATTCAGTTCAATCACATCCATGTCTTCTAACGTCAAATCGGTTCGCTGAAACACCTTGTTGGTAGCATCTACAGGACCCATACCCATGATGCGGGGTTCCACGCCTACCACCGCCGAAGCTACAATGCGGGCCTTTGGTTGAAGGTCAAAGTCCTTAATGGCGGAATCGCCCGCAACAAGCAATGCGGCTGCCCCGTCATTCAACCCGCTAGCGTTGCCGGGAGTTACGGTTCCGCCTTCGCGAAAGACGGCCGGCAGGGTACTCAGTACCTCAACGGTGGTATCGGGACGGATGAATTCGTCTTTATCAAAAATTACCGGGTCGCCTTTTCGCTGGGGGATTTTCACCGGCATAATCTCCTTGCCCAGTCGACCGTTCTCCGTAGCTTTGGCCGCCTTCTGCTGCGACCAGGCGGCAAATTTATCCTGGTCTTCGCGACTAACCTTATATTCATCCACAATATTTTCAGCAGTAACGCCCATGGCATCCGAGCCATATTGTTCGTCCATCTTAGGATTCACGAACCGCCATCCGAAGGTAGTATCGTGCATTTCGTTGGTGCCGGAATAAGGCCGGCTTCCTTTTCCGAGAACCATGGGTCCGCGAGTCATGTGTTCTACCCCGCCGGTGATGAAGAGATCACCCTCGCCAACCTTGATAGCATGATAGGCCCGAACCGTACTGCTCATACCGGAAGCGCATAGTCGGTTTACGGTTTCACCGGGTACTGAAATGGGAAGTCCAGCTAATAGGAGAGCCATGCGTGCCACGTTTCGGTTGTCTTCACCGGCCTGGTTGGCACAGCCGTAAATCACATCCTCAACCCGCTCGGGATCAACAGTTTGGTTTCTCTTCAAGAGTTCCTTGATGGGCAGGGCGGCAAGGTCATCGGCGCGGATGGGAGAAAGGGCTCCCCGCAGTTTACCGATGGGAGTTCGAATGGCGTCTATGATGTAAGCTTTGGACATAAATCAGTAGAAAGTAATAAGTTAAAAGTATATCTAACTAGTAACGAGTAAAAAGTAATGGTAAAATTTTCTATTGAACACAATAATTACTCATTACTTTTTACTCGTTACTCATCATATGTTTTTCTTTTGTTCTAAAAACGGTTCCTCTAAAGGTTGCGACTTTTTCCTTATCCTGGTTGGTTACTTTGATGTTGTAAACGCCGATTCTATTACCCAGACTTACTTCCTCAGCAGTAGCCGTTAGTGTATCTCCACCGTTTACTTTTTTGATGTATGAGATATTGGTTTCTAAAGCTACCGAAACCCTGCCGTGGCTGTTGGAGGCAAAGGCCAGGGCGCTGTCTGCCAGGGAGTAAGCAATGCCCCCGTGAGTGATGCCGAATCCGTTGTTCATTTCAGGGCGTACTACCAGCAAGATCCTGGCATAACCGGGTTTAATTTCCAAGATTTCAATACCCAACCATTGGCTGAAGGCGTCATCAGCCATCATTTTTTTGACGACTTGCTCGGCTAGTTTTTGTTTATCCATTTCTGTTTCAATAAAAAGTCTTATTCTCCCTCACCATCTTCTTCAACAATGGATTCGGCCTATACCGATCCTCACGGTACTCGGTTTGCAGCTTGGATATTCGGTCAAGTACTTCCTGCAATCCAATTTCATCGGCCCATTTGAGCAAACCTTTGGGATAGTTTACCCCCTTGGTCATAGCCAGGTCCACATCCTCAACGGTAGCTACCTTCAGAAAAACAGCATCACAGGCTTCATTGATGAGCATGGCCACTATGCGGTCAACAATCTTCTTACCCAGTTCTTTATCTTTTTTCGGTTCGGGGTTTTGGACATTGTCACCGTAATCGTAAAACCCCCTGCCCGATTTCTTGCCTAAGTATCCCGCTTCGACCATTCGCTTCTGTGTGAAGGAAGGCTTAAATCGCGGATCGTAAAAGAATTCCTCAAAGACAGTTTCGGTAACCTTATAATTTACATCGTGACCGATAAAATCCATCAGCTCAAAGGGACCCATTTTAAAGCCGCCGATCTCTTTCATGGCCCAGTCGATGGTCGGTACATCGGCAAAGCCT
>CAYWDK010000193.1:0-3241 GCA_964457025.1 uncultured Balneolaceae bacterium
CTGATCCCTGATCACTGCTCACTGTTACCTGCCATCCGCACCCAGCTGGCGGAAGTAAATATCGATCATTTTCATATCGGGATATTCCATACCCCTGCTGTTGGATATCTCGTAAGAAGCACGCTGCAGCGAGGTGTTGTTTTCAACATAGAATCCCATAATGGCCAGGTACGACTCCTTGTCGAAGGTGTGGTTTAGCGAAACTTCCGCTTTGGCACAGCCCTTCTTGAACTGCGTATCAAAGGAGGGAACGCATCCCATGGTAGCGAAGATGATTTTGGTAACCAGCGTATCGGTGGCACTGATATAGTCAGGCTGATCCATCACGCTCTTACGGTAGGGAATGGAGCTCAATTCCTGCGTCAGCCTGGTTTTGAGCTTAAAAATATCGTCTATCAGCGAGTTGTTATGCGTCAGCTGGTTAATGCCAATGCCCCAGAGGCTGGCATATTGGGGATCCATCAGTATGTCAATGACGCCGGTAAAGATCTGATGGTCTTTCCACAGCAGACCGTTCAACCCGCTGTACATGCCTCTGCTGGCCAGGTAAAAGCCCAAATTCAGGCAGGCGGCCCTTCCCGTTTCAGAATCTTTTTGGATGTGATCTTTATCTTTAAAAAAGTTGTAGCAGTGTTCCCATGACCGGAATCGATGGCTGGGATCCTGTTCCAGTATCTTCAGATACGTTTTTGTATGGGATTGTATGTCGTTTATCACTTCGATCATGGGGTAACCGGCCTTTAAAATTTAACGGACTATGACTATGCGCAATAGGTGCATCCACTATATAAGAGCCGCAGAAGAGTCATTTGTAACAGATTTCTTACAGTTTTTTAATGAATTCCCATAGAAATAAACCCTCCCTGGGTTTTGAAACCCCCGGAGGGTTGTTGCAAATCATTGTCTTAAATGGGAACAAAGAAGCTTTATCAGCCTATAAATGTCCCTTAAACGTAATAGAAATAAATATTTTGGGATATTAGTATTATGGGAAAAATTAAAACAGCCGTTGCTGTTGCAGCCTTGCTGTTTGCATCGGCATGTGGAAATGCAGATACCGAAAACACCTCAGCGGAAGATCAAGAGACGCGCATCGTATCAGAAACGGATTCTATGGCTACTGACCTATCTGCGTCCGGTGATTCCGTCGAACAGAAAATTAATGAATTGGAATCCAGCCTCGACAGTCTGAATAATTAAATTAGATTTATTATGAACGTATTATCACGTATCAGTTTACTAACAGCACTTTTGCTTGTTTTAGCCGGTGTTCATACCGCTACTTATGCCCAAAGCAGCAAGGGCGGTAACAAGGGAAATAAGGAAAAACCTGAAAAGGTAGAGAAGAAGGGACAGGCGCCCGCAGACAGCATGAAGGCGACAGGAATGTCCGATACGCTGCGGAATAAAGGACAGGGCAAAGCAAAGGCCGACTCCGGGAAAAAGAACCGGGGGCAAGGTAATGCCTACGGCAAGGAGAAAGGGGATATGAGCGGACGTGAATTCGGTCAGGCGCGAGCCGCTGCCGCTAAAAAGCTGCAGGAAGAAATTTCGGCACTGGACCAAAAGGTTGATGAAGGCGAAGAAGTGGTGAAACGGGCCCGCAACGATATTCAGCAGGCCGAAGAGAATCTTGAAAACGCCGATGCCGATTCTACGGTCATCAATCGGCGGCAGGAACATATTGAAAAGGCCAAGGAGCAGCTTTCGGAACTGGAGCAGATGCTCGAGAACCAGAAAGTAAAGCTTTCGAAAGCGCGAGAACGATTTGAAGAACTGACGGGCAAGAAACCGCAGGCTGAAGCCGATTCATCGGCAACGGCTGAGGAGGCCGGGGAGTAACCCGCGGTGCACCCAAAATCGGTTCTCCAGGTACCGGGCGCTTAACCAAAGGAATTTTATCCCACTACCCTCAAGGGCGTCAAAACCCTTGCAGGGTTTGTTTTTATAGCCGGTTGACCGATACCTACGATCAGTTCTCAATCAGCATGACGCTGATTACCTCATCCTGACGAGTGCTGATGCGCCGGTAGACCTCGTCGGAAGGCTTGGAGTCGAGCTGTATGGTGCAGCAGGCCGTTTTTTTGCCATCAAAAATTACATTTTCCAGTTCCTGGGCATTGATATTCGCTGTTTTCAGCTCGTTCATCACGTTGGCAATGACTCCCGGCTTATCGTAGTGGCGGACCACCAGTTTCCATGGAGCCTCGGTCTGCTCGCACCGGTTCAGCCAGTTGCGCACCCTGCCCTGTTCCAGGTAACCCCTGACGATATCCACGGCATCGGTAGCCACGGCCATTTGTGCCTGCCGGGTACTGGCGCCGATATGGTGACTCACATATACGTTGTCGAGCTCACGGAACCGACTCTCGATATCACCCTGCTTCACCTCCGGCTCGTCGCTTAGCACGTCCAGACCCGCTTTGAGACGTCCCTTCTTTAACTCCGCAAACAGGGCATCTTCATCCACTACGCCGGCGCGCGAGGTGTTGATGAGATAGGCGCCGTCTTTCAGCGAAGCGAGCACCTCTTTTGAGATGATACCGCGCGTATCGGGCGTCATGGCCAGGTGCACGGTGAGGATGTCACTCTGAGCGGCCACCTCCTGCACACTATTCGCATGGCTGATGTTCAGCTCTTTGGCTCTTTCGGGCGTCAGCGAGCGCGACCAGGCGATGATATTGAGTCCGAAGGCCCTGGCTCGTTTGATGACTTCCTGTCCGATCTGACCTACCCCTACCACACCCAGGGTTTTACCGTACAGCCCGTCGGCCTTCGCATACTGCGCCTTGTTCCAGCGACCCTGTCGAAAATCCATCACATTATCCGGCAGGGAGCGGTCGAGCGAAAGGATCAGTCCCAGCGTCAGTTCCGCCACCGCAATAGAGTTTTGTCCCGGGCAATTGGCCACATAGATCCCGAAGTTGCTGGCCGCTTCGATGTCGATGGTGTTTACGCCTGCCCCGGCGCGGATGATGAGCATGAGCTGCGGACTGTTTTTGATGCACGCTTCACTCACCACTGTTGAGCGAACGATGAGGATGCCGGCATCGCCCAGCCCCTCGTCCAGGTCATCTTGGCCGGCGGTTGGGTTAAAGGTTACCGCTACACCGATAGCTTTCAGTTCTTCAATGGCTTCGTCAGGCAGTTTGTCGGCTACATATACTTCCATGATGGGTTTCCTCGATTAGTTTGCAAAGGCAGTTGATGGAATAAGATAAGGGCAACTTAGTAAATTTTA
>CAYWDK010000194.1:0-3235 GCA_964457025.1 uncultured Balneolaceae bacterium
CGGATTTCCTGCAGATCGGTTTTTTCAGCGAGCAGCCATTTCTTGAGCAGTTCCGAGCTTTCCCGGTAGATGGAGGTATCCATAAGCTGGTGCAGGGAGTGGTCGCCTACAATGTTCAGGTCGCGTGCAAAAGGGTGATCGGTATATTGGCCCTGCATGATCCGCTTGTCCGGGATATCCTCCCAGTCGAGCCGGTGCCGGGCCAGGTGCGTCTTTTGGATGCCGTGCCAGATTTCGAAACTCTGCAGTACCCTGTCGAGCTTGCGGTGGAGGTTGACGATCCAGCCGAAGCCTGCGGCGCAGGCCAGCAGCGTTCCGGCAAAGACCCAGCCGCTGAAAAGCCAGGCACTCAGATAAAGAAGCAGGCAGATGCCCAGGAAAGCGAGCAGCCGGATGGTGGAGAGGCGCTTGTCCCACTGGCGGAGCTCTTCCATCTTTTCTCCGTAACAGCGAATTCGGCTTGTCAGGTGTGTTTCTATGGCATTCATGGAGTCAGCGGATCGTAGGTTCATAATCGGTTAATGGTATCAGCTTTTCTTCAGCTCTACCAGTGTGGCGCCCCAGCTGCTGCGGTCGCCGGCCAGCCGGTAGGAGTCCACATATTCGTTCCGGTCGAGCAGGGCGTGGACCGAACGCCTTAGCTGTCCCGTCCCTTTGCCGTGGATGATCCTCAGCTCGTAGATCCCTTTTTCCCGGCAGGCATCAATGTAATCTGGGATCAGGCTACCGAGGTCCTGCGGACGAAAAGTGTGCAGGTCCAGCGTGCCGTCAATCGGAAGTTCTTCGGGCTCGGTCATAGCATATACAGCTTGCGGTTATAAAAGTCGTTCGGAACGTTTTGGCGGAAAATATCTATATATTTTGTCCGCTGACAAATTAACCTTATGCTCGGAGTATCAAAACGCAATTGCGAAACCGAATGATATGACTATCCGCAAGCCGCCCGTAGTGACCAACAGCGATAACGAGAGCCGTAAAGTGGGGCTGGAAGTGGAGTTTTCCGGCGTCGAGCTGGAGCGGGTGGCCGAAATCATCCATTCGCTGTACGGCGGGGAAGTGGAAGAGCGCAACCGCTACGACTACCGGATAACCGGTACATCGCTGGGCGACTTCGCCATCGAGCTGGATGCCCGCCTGCTGCAGAAGATGGTGCAGCAGAGGTTCTTCGATCTTCCCGAGATCGACTTCGATACCAACAAACTGACCGCATCGCTGGAGCAGGTGGTCGACCGCATCGCCAAGACGGTGGTGCCTGTCGAGATCGGCATGCCTCCCGTGGAGATAGACGAGCTGGAAGAGCTGGAAAAACTCCGCCAAAAACTACACGAAGAGCAGGCGGAAGGCACCGGCTCCTCGCTGATCAACGCTTTCGGACTGCATATTAACATAGAGTCGCCCGGTTTGGACGCCGACACCCTGCTGCGTTACCTGCGCTCCTTCCTGTTACTCTATCCCTGGCTGGTTGAAAAGCTGGATATCGATATCACACGCAATCTTTCGCCTTTTATCGATCCCTTTCCCAAAAAGTATGTTAATCTGATCCTCAATCCGGATTACGAGCCGGAAATGGAACGGCTTGTAGACGATTACCTGGAGCACAATCCCACGCGAAACCGTCCGCTGGATATGCTGCCGATATTTTCGCTGTTTAAGCCCGATCCGGTGGAAGAGGCCATAGGCAGCGAGAAAAACCGCCCTCGCCCCACTTTTCACTACCGTCTGCCCAACAGCAAGGTTGCCGACCCGGAGTGGAGTTTCGTCGAGGAGTGGAACTGGTGGTGCCGGGTAGAGCAGCTGGCCGGCCGTCCCGAAATGATTTCGAAGCTCAGCAGGTTATACCTCATGAAAGCAGAAAAATCGTTGATCTCCTTTAAGAAAGAGTGGGTCGAAACCCTTTCCATACTGCTGGAAATTGATGAGTAAAACCAATTCCAAACCCATAATAGGCGTAACCGGCCCCGACAAGGGCGGCACCGTAGCCTGGTGGTTTACCAAGCTGTCGCTGGCCCTTCAGGGGGCTAAGGCCGTGCGGATACGTCCCTCGCGGCCCGTGCCCGGGGTGCCGCTTGACGGACTGGTGATCGGCGGAGGGGCCGACATCAATCCCTTGCGCTACGGCCAGAAGTTGGGAGGGGGAGAAGGCTTCGAGACGGGAGAAACGGTTAAGCCGTTTTTACGCCGCTTTTTCATTCGCCTGTTTTCATTTCTTTTTTATCCTTTCCTCTGGCTCATGCGAAAGCTCTTCTCGGCCAAGCGCTCCGACATCGACGAGAAAAGAGACGAGCTCGAATTCGAGCTGTTGCATAAAGCTGTCCGTGACGAACTGCCCGTATTGGGGATTTGTCGCGGTGCCCAGCTGATCAACGTGCTCTATGATGGCACGCTGCACCAGGAGATCGCCGGCTTTTACGGAGAGGTGCCCCGCATCCACTCCGTCTGGCCACGCAAGAAGGTGAAGTTGAACGAACGTTCGGCATTGTCGGACATCGTGGATACGGACGCCTTAAAGGTAAATGCACTGCATCATCAGGCGGTAGACCAGGTGGGCGAGCCTCTTTTAGTGGCAGCCAGGGAAGAGAATGGCATTATCCAGGCCATCGAGCATCCGTATCATCCCTTTTTGATAGGCGTGCAGTGGCATCCGGAGTATATGCCGCAGATCCCGGTGCAAAGGAAGATATTCAGTCGTTTCGTGGAGGCTTGTACTCGCCGGTCAGACCGCTCCAAGCGGTCTAACCGGTAACTCCGGCTAAGTTCCAGCTCACCGATCAGATCGCTCCAAGCGATCCGATCGGTATCTGAAGCTACGTATCCACCTTATAATCCACGAAGTACCGCTCTTCGATGACCGAATTGATAAAATCGATTGCTTTCTTGTGGTGGGCGTTACGGGTGTACATGGTATAGTCCAGTTCCGTCTCAAAGTCGGAGATAAGAACAACGTCAAAAGCGGAGCCCGGTTCGTCATCCTCTTCGGTGATGTTGATTCCCACCTCGACGTTCTTAATCTCGTCGATGTTGATCTTAAGGCCTTCCAGGATGAGCTTCATCTTTTCGGCGTTCTTCTGCTTGGTGGCGCCTTCGGCCTCGTCTTTCAATTTCCACATCACTACATGGCGAATCATAAATTGCTCCTGCTAAGTGTTCTTTGGTATTTGATTTCTTTTTAAATCAGGCTAAATCTGTCGAATGAATGGTAGATATGCAAACGCTAGCGTCTGCTCCGGGTGGCGAA
>CAYWDK010000195.1:0-3226 GCA_964457025.1 uncultured Balneolaceae bacterium
ATACCGGTGATTTCTGCAAATTTTTGAATCGTTTCTTCATTGTCCCTCTCCAGGGGGGTCCCCTCACTGTCCAAAAAAGCATGGTCCAAAAAATCGGTGTTTAAAACCTTGCGGCGGGGAATATAGGAACCGGTACCCGTTATAACAGTGTGTTTCTTGTGTTCCATAGTTTTATTAGTTGCGATAGTGTGACCAGTTTACCGTTAATGCCAGGTGCACTAATTCGTTTGCTCCTTTCCGGCAGGATGTACACTCCTGTTTTTTAACAGTAAACCAAGTACCAGGCCGGAGACGAAACCTATTGCTCCCGTCAGAAAAAGCAGTACGACCAGCGACATTTCTGTAGTATAGCCAAGAAAGTGTGCCTGAACCGATGCTCTGTTTTGAACCACAAGCAATACCAGAATCAGACTCAAAACCAGAAAAATTGCCAACTTGAACTTATTCATAATTTACCTCCCGTTTAGGGATCCGGATTATAAGGCAGGTAGTCAGCCGGGCCGACTACTATAAATTAGTTGGAATATTCAAAACAGCAAACGAAACTATAAGCTGAAAAAACATTATTCCGACTCGCGGCAAACAGGCGGGGCTTCGGCCGCAACATAAAACTAGGGATTCCGGATAATTAGGCGTATTATGAGGGGTACCAATCATTCAATAATTTACACCCGCCCGGAACTAACTTTTACTGAAGGCGCCCTTCACACGGTTCAATTCCAGATAAGCCGATTCCAGGTGTTTTAACCTATACTCTATTATTACCATGGCACAACAAGGCAAGATCAAATTTTTCGATTCTCAAAAAGGATTCGGATTTATCACCCCCGACGACGGTGGCAAGGACATCTTTGTCCACCGCAATAATATCGAAGACCTCGGCTACAACGAGGGATTTGAAGACGGCGAAGCCGTCGAATTCGAAGTGGAAGAAACGCCCAAAGGCTTAAGCGCGACCAGCGTAAAAAGCATCGACTGACAACAGGAGCAGGAAACCTCCTGCCAACATAATTGATATACCACACCAGGCCCCGCCCCAAGCGGGGCTTTTTTTATAGACTTGAAGTTCGAAGCTCGAAGCTGGAGGTTGGAGGTTCGAGGCTGGAGTCCGGCACCTGGTTCTGTACCCGTGACACAACCCCCTGGATTTGGCGGGCCAAATCCCTCCCCCTTTATTAAGGGGGACTTATTGGATCCAGCCGTTCATATCGGAATAAATTTGTAAACCAAACTGCATTACCCTGGCAAAACATTAGTCAGTGATTAGCTGTGGCCCAAAAACCCGGCTATTTCAATTATACTTTTACAAGATTGGTAATTCTTCTCTTCGTTTGGATGGAATGACCTTAATAGAATATGTGCCTCCAAAGTCCCCCTTAACAAAGGGGGAAAGAATCGGGCCCGCCCGATTCGAGGGGGTTGTTTAGCGCACTCCGCAAAGGCACATCTACACGCACTGCCTCCAAAAAGCGCGCCTGCACCTCACCACTGTTCACTGTTTACTGTTTACTGCTAACTGCTAACTGTTAACTGTTAATAGCCAATACCGCCCCCGCCGGGCTCGCCGCTGGTGACCGTATGGGCCGTAGCGTCGCGGTTGATCCAGATCACTTCGGTACCCGGCGCCACGGTAAGCTGCGAGGGCACGAACTGCTGGTCGATCATCTCCACGGTATCGGGATTGGTGCTTTGGGCGCCGGCCTCAACCACGATACTGCCCGTCATATTGGGACTGTGATTGCGGCAGAAGTACGCAAAAGTGCCGGTATCCTGAAAGGTATAGCTGTACTCGGCATCGGCGCCCATCTGTCCGCTGTCGAAGAGGTTTCCGTTATTTCCCCCGTTATTGCCTCCCCCTGAACCGGAAGAAGAGCATGCGGCAAAGAGTAGAAAAGTGCACATCATCAACAAAGAAACTGTTGCGGTAGCTTTATGATTGTTCATATCGGGACTCCTTCACTAAATTTAATGGTGACTAAACATTAATTTGTTTAAAGTTAAACTATTATTCAACATTAAAGTATTGGGATGGGGCAAAAGGCAGAGGGGCAGATGTGAGACGGATGACCGATGACGGACGACCGCCGACCATTTTTCCCATCAGACCGCTTGGAGCGGTCCGATGGGTAGCGAGATCATTTTAGCCATAAAAAAAGCCGCGGGCAACTGTCGCACCCGCGGCTATCCGTGTTCTATTTGTATTTTCCTAGTTCAGGTAAATCCTGGCACCGAAGGTGATGGCCTCCAGGAACTCCGCCTCGTCGTTAACGGGAATATCCCCTTCCACCATCAGGTCGAGGGTGCCCGGCTTCAGGTGAAGGTCGAGCCCTACCGGGATCAGAAATGCATTGATGGTCTCCGGATCGGCGAAATGGGCGTTATAGTTCAGGCCCGTATAGAGGCTGACGGGATGGAAATCCTTGCTGATGTTCAGTCCCAGCTTCAGCCCGGCATCGCCGTACGAGTAGGCGCCGGCGAGCAGGGCCACCGATATTTCGCTGGCGGGCTCTGTAGCCAGGTTGCTTTCAAAATGGGCTCCGATATAGTCCTCATCCCCCAGAAAACCCGCTTTCAGGTGCGTCGTCAGCCCGTGGCTGATTCCGTAGGAGATGCGCCCTATCAGCATCTCGTCGTCTTGTGCGGTCAATATGACCGGCTGGATTCCGATAGCGAAGGTGCCCTTCTCAAGCGTTTGCGCATTCGAGAAGAAGCCGTCCTGCGCGTGGGCATCGGGCGTAATGCCCATCAGCGTTAACATTGCAACGATAAACAGACTTAGTAGCGATTTCTTCATGGAATAGATGATTTTATTGGGGTTAAAATTCGATTTCACTCCTTTTAAAAGTGGTGAGCAAGGTATTTGTTCCGTGTTTGGTCTTGAGTCTTGAGAGGTGAAAGGTGAGAAGGCAGTGGGCAGAGGGCAGACGTGAAAGGTGAAACGTCGAACGTAAGACGGCGGAAGTTATACCTGACAGCGTTCCCGAAGGGATCCTGTCAGCGTTTGGATCGGGGCTTTTGCTACAACGCTGTCAGGTCCCATAGAACAGGACGCTGACAGGTTGAAGGTGAAACGAATGACCGCTCCAGTCTTTATACTTTATACTTACAACTAAATACTCCCTGATCACTGTTTACTGCTAGCTGCTAACTGAAAAAACCGCATTGCAAGTGGCGGCTTTTTTTATGAGTATGATTATCATAAACAAAAACCTGCGCCTATGTACCT
>CAYWDK010000196.1:0-3212 GCA_964457025.1 uncultured Balneolaceae bacterium
CCATCAGTTCGGGCGTTGGGTAGGCCTCAAAAAGATCGGGCGTCACTTTGTTGACGCGCACGTCGGTACACTGGGCACTCAGGATGGTGGCGCAAAGCAGTTCAAAAGCATTGCGGTGGTTCAGTTCGCAATGGGGATTGGGGTAGTGCTCATAGAGTGCATCCAGCAACTCTCGCGCATAGGCTTTCTCTGATTCCGATTTCTCGGGCAGCTTCGGCAGTTTCTCTTCCTGTTGTGCTTCGGATGACGGCATCGGGCGGTCGGTTTGTTTATGGATTCTCACAAATGGATAAAAATGCCAAAGCGCACCGACTTTTACAAAGCCAATATTAATTTGCCGGTTCTGATTCTGACCCTTTTATTCCCTACTTTCTCTGCTGAATTTCATAAGAGGAAGGCAAGCATGAACATATCCAGGGAAAAGGCCGGAAAACTTGTCAGCAGCCCCTACGCCTGGGGAGTATTGGTGCTGCTTACGCTGGTGTATATATCCAGTTTTGTTGACCGGCAGATCATCGCCGTACTGGCGGCCCAGATTCGTGAAGGACTCGGGCTTAGCAACCTTGAAGTAGGGCTTCTCTACGGGCCTTCTTTCTCCTTGATCTATGCATTTTGCGGTATATTGATGGGCCGGTTGGCCGATCTCTATTCCCGCAAGTGGATGATCGTTATCGGCCTGACGGTCTGGAGCCTGATGACGGCCCTCAGCGGATTTGCGAATTCGCTTTTCTTTCTGATTGCGGCCCGGATGGCCGTCGGTGTGAGTCAGTCGGCTTTGAGCCCTTCGGTATATTCACTGCTGGCAGATTATTTCCGGCCTTCACAACGGGCGTTGGTCTATTCAGTCTATGCTTCCGGTATATTTATCGGCATCGGCACGGCTTTTCTGGTGGGCGGGAGTATCGCCCAGCAGTACGACTGGCGAACGGCACTGCTGGCCGTCGGCCTGCCGGGAGTATTCCTGGCAGTTGTGGTCGCTCTTGTGCTGAAGGAACTTCCCCGCGGCCTCACGCAAAAGAAAGATGAAAGCGAAGCTGCAGAAACGGAAAGCTCGACCGGCTTCCGGGAGGTTCTCCTGTATATGTACCGCAAGCCCACTATTATACTGCACAATCTCGGTTTTGCCTTTCAGGCCATCATCGGCTATACGATGCTGGGATACATAAGTGTGCTATTGGTTGACCGGTTTGAGGCGGGAGGACTGATACCGCACTACGGCTGGTTCATGCTGGCGACCGGCCTCAGCGTAATGATATCGGGTCGGCTGGCCGATATGCTCGGCCGCAAGGGCGGGAAGCGCCGCTTCTGGATGGCTGTAGTTGCTGCAGTGGGAGGCCTGCCGCTCTATGTTGCGGGACTGTATGCGGAGTCGGGAATGACCGCCCTTCTTTGTGTGGGCACGGCGGCAGTTATCTCTTCATCCTATAACGGCATAGCCCCGGCAATTCTGCAGTACCTGGTCAAGCCCGATATGCGCGCGCTGGCCGGAGGTGTGTATCTGTTTGTCATCAGTGTGGTGGGGCTGGGTGTGGGGCCTCCGCTGGCAGGCTATTTCATGGATTCTGTTTTTACCGGCGGAGAGAATATCTCACACTCCCTGATTACCGTAATTGCCTTTGCTGCTGCGGCGGCAACAGCCTGCTATCTTCTGGCTATGCGGTTCTATGAAAAAGACGCAGTGGAAAGCTGAGGCAAAAACTATACTTCATTGAGCGCCTGAGCCAGAGCCTGCAGTGATTTTTTCGCATCTCCGAAGAACATCTGATTGGTTTCTTTGTAGAAGAGGTCGTTATCGATGCCTGCAAAGCCGGGGCTGAGGCTGCGCTTGAAGACGATGGTCCGTTTAGCTTCATCCACATTGAGGATAGGCATACCGTAAATGGGGCTTCCAGGCGAGGTTTTGGCGGCCGGATTGACCACGTCGTTGGCGCCGATAATTAAGACCACATCGGTGGATTTAAATTCCGGATTGATCTGCTCCATATCATAAAGCTGATCGTAGGGCACGTCGGCTTCGGCCAGAAGCACATTCATGTGGCCCGGCATGCGTCCGGCAACGGGATGGATTCCGTATTTCACTTCCACTCCTTTGGCTTCCAGCTTGTCGGCTACTTCCTTGAGGACGTGCTGTGCCTGGGCTACGGCCAGCCCATAGCCCGGCGTGATGATTACCTTGTCGGCATAGGCGCATTGCAGGGCAACGTCTTCTGGGGTGGTTTCACGCACGGTCCGGTCGGTATCCGCCGCCGGTCCACCTGTCCCGTCGCTGTCGCCGCCTCCGAAAGCACCGAAGAGCACGTTTCCAAGGGTCCGGTTCATGGCTTTACACATGATATTCGTAAGGATCAGTCCGGCGGCCCCTACCAGCGCCCCGCTGATAATGAGCAGATTGTTATTGATGACAAAACCCGCCATGGAAGCGGCCAGGCCGGAGTAGGAGTTCAACAGTGAAATGACCACCGGCATATCGGCGCCGCCGATAGGAAGTACGGTAAGTACGCCGAGCAGCAGCGACAGGCCGAACAACAGCCAGAAAACAAGCTGGTATTCCGGGTCGTAAGTGAACCATCCGACCAGGCCGAAGAGGCCGACAGTGAGTAGCAGATTAAACAAGTTTTGTCCCGGAAATGTGAGCGGCCTTCCGCTGATAAACCCCTTGAGTTTTCCGAAAGCGATAAAACTACCGGTGAAGGTGATCGAGCCGATAAGAATACTGAGTCCTACGGTAATCAGGTCCTGAGTTTCCAGCAGCATGGTGCTGGTACGGCTCAATTCACCCCAGGCTACCAGTGCGGAGGCACCGCCGCCGAAGCCGTTGAAGATGGCAACCATCTCGGGCATGGCGGTCATTTCGACTTTCTTGGCGGCAAAGGCACCGATGACGCTGCCTGCGATCACGCCGATGATAATAAAGTCGAAGGAGACGATCTGCTGGTCAAAGAGCGTAACGACAACGCCGATCAGCATGCCAAGGGCGGCCAGCTGATTACCCGAACGGGCCGTAGCGGGCGAACCCAGTTTTTTGATTCCCACGATAAATACACCCGTGGCCAGCAGGTAAAAAAGCTGGATTACATCCGGTAACCAGGCTTGTACGGAAGGAGGAAGAAACTGGCTCATTTCGAATCCCCCTTGTCGGTCTCTTTATCCTTCTTTTTCTTGAACATCTCCAGCATCCGGTCGGTGACCATGAAACCGCCCACTACGTTAAT
>CAYWDK010000197.1:0-3207 GCA_964457025.1 uncultured Balneolaceae bacterium
GCTCACCGGCCGTATGCAGGAAGTAGGTCACTACCAGCCAGCTTACCGAAACCGGTGTCGAAGGCGATGCATTGGCAGCACCCCACGAAAGCACGAAGAATCCGGCAGCCAGTCCCAGCAGTCCAAGCCCGAACTTGACGGGTATGGATGGGTTGGCATTTCTGGCGGCAAGCCACGTCCACATAAAACCGAATATCGGCGCGAAAATGACGATAAAGGTCGGGTTGATCAGTTGAAGGGTGCTGGCGGGAGTTTCCCAGCCCATGCCGATCTGGCCGAACAGCCAGTATAGGAAAATGAGCACGCCTACGGAGGAAATAGCTACTACCCACTTGGCCAGTGACCAGATGTCTTCTCGTTTGAACACCCGGTATACCACATAGAAGGTTGGAATGGCAAGAATAATTGTCAGTATCAACGAACCGCTTCCGTTAAGGAAAGAACTCGGCCCGAAGGAGCGATCGGTGAGATCGGCCGCAAAGAGGTTCAGCGAGGAACCGGCTTGCTCAAAGCCGCTCCAGAAGAGGGCGGCCAGGACGAACAACCAGAAGATAACGCCCAGTTTTTTCTTCTCATCGGTGGTGTGTCCGCCGAAGAAAATGATATAGCCGAAAAATCCTACCGTAATGGCAACAGCGGCATAGCCGAGATAAGCAGCCAGTGACTCAAGGGCGATGCTGATGGCCCCCGAGCTGGCCAGAAAGCCAAAGAGTACCAGTACGGCTGCAATCACCGAAATGATGCCATAAAACCGTTTGCTGCGTTTGTTGATAACTTCTTCAGGCTCTCCTGTTTTGAGGTCGCCGGCCGAGCCGAGGAATTTGCCGCCTATCTTGTAGGAGATCAGTCCTAATACCATGCCGATACCGGCAAGAGAGAAGCCGTAGTGCCAGTTGTAACCTTCGCCCAGCAGCCCGCAAAGCAGCGGCCCCAGGATGGCGCCGAAGTTGATACCCATATAGAAGATGGAGAAGCCGGCATCGCGACGGGCTCCGCCTTCGGGATACAAGTCACCAACCATCGAGCTGACGTTGGGCTTAAGCAGTCCGGTGCCGATCACAATCAGGCCGAGGCCTATAAAAAAGAAAGTGTTACTCGGAATCGCCATACTGAAGTGTCCCGCGGCGATAATACAACCACCTACGAATACGGCTTTCCGCTGGCCCCAAAGGTTATCGGCTATCCAGCCACCGGGAAGGGAGAGTACATAAACGAAAAAAGTATAGAGTCCGTAAATAGCGGTAGCTTTACCGACGCTGAATCCCAGGCCGGGATTGCTGCCGATGGCTTCTGCCGTCATAAACAGTACCAGCAGGGCACGCATGCCGTAGTAGCTGAAGCGCTCCCAAAGTTCTGTAAAAAATAAAGTGGCCAATCCGCGCGGATGGCCGAAAAAGTCGTTTTGCTGAGAGGCAGATGCTGCTCCCGCACCAGTTTGTTCGTTTATCATGTAATACCCTTCGATTAATTACAGATTGATGTTCCGACAGCCTAAATACGTAAAAGATGCGATTCATGATAATTAAACCATCAAAGTGAAGCAAGCTAATAGTGACGGGCTGTTTTTAATACGTAATCCGTAATTCGTCATTCGCAATTTCGACTTACCCTCCAAGCGGGGCAGACTTCCCTTCGCTGTCTCCTTTACTCATTACGCTTTACGAATTAGGCATTAGACATAAAAGCGTATCTGTATTACCTTCCACAAAAACCGACACTTTAAGACAACGCCATGAGCACCGAGGTAGTACACAACATTAAAGCACCCACCGGAACCGACTTAAGCTGCAAGGGCTGGCACCAGGAAGCCGCCATGCGGATGCTGATGAATAACCTGGATCCCGATGTAGCTGAAAAACCGGATGAACTTATCGTTTACGGCGGCGGTGGCAAAGCCGCCCGTAACTGGGAGAGCTACCACAAGATTATCGAAACCCTGAAACGGCTGGAGAACGACGAAACTATGCTGGTGCAGAGCGGTAAACCGGTTGGCGTATTTCGGACCCATGAAGAGGCGCCCCGCGTTCTTATCGCGAATGCACACTTGGTACCCAAGTGGGCCAACTGGGACGAATTTCGCAGACTCGACAAGATGGGGCTTACCATGTACGGGCAGATGACGGCCGGCTCGTGGATCTATATCGGTACACAGGGTATACTGCAGGGCACCTATGAGACTTTTGCCGAATGCGCCCGCCAGCAGTTTGACGGTACATTGGAAGGGCAGCTGGTAGTGACGGCCGGCCTTGGCGGCATGGGCGGAGCACAGCCGCTGGCCGCCACGATGAACGGTGCCGCCTTTATAGGCATCGAAGTGGACGAGCACCGGATCGATCGGCGGGTGGAGACGGGCTATTGCGACGTCAAATGTACCAGCCTGGATGAAGCACTCGAAAAGGCATTGGATGCCAAAGAGAAAGGCGAAACGCTTTCCGTCGGCCTGTTAGGCAATGTAGCTGAACTGCTACCGGAAATGTTGGAAAAAGGGGTTGTGCCCGATGTGTTGACCGATCAGACTTCGGCTCACGATTTGCGGCTGGGGTATATCCCGGCCGGCTACTCCCTCGAGGAGGCGGAAGAAAAAAGGGAATCGGATCCCGAAGGTTATGAGTCGGATGTGCTCGATTCCATGGTCACCCATGTGGAAACGATGCTCAAGATGCAGGAGAAAGGAGCAGTGACCTTCGATTATGGCAATAACCTGCGCGGGCAGGTAGCCGACCTTCGCGGCATGGATGAAGCCTTCAACTTCCCCGGTTTTGTTCCTGCATTCATACGCCCGCTTTTTTGCCGTGGATCGGGGCCCTTCCGCTGGGCGGCTCTCTCAGGGAATCCCGAAGATATTTACACCACGGATCAGGCGGTGTTGGAAACCTTTCCCGAAAAGGAATCCCTTGCCCGCTGGATCCGCAAGGCACAGGACCAAGTCCACTTTCAGGGTCTCCCTTCACGTATCTGCTGGCTGGAGTACGGGGAGCGTGCCGAGATGGGAGCCAAATTCAACTGGCTGGTGAAGAAGGGCAAGGTGGATGCCCCGCTGGTTATCGGCCGCGACCATCTCGATACCGGTTCAGTGGCTTCGCCCAACCGCGAGACCGAAGGGATGAAAGACGGATCGGATGCCATCGCCGACTGGCCCCTGCTCAATGCCATGCTTAATACGGCAAGCGGAGCCAGCTGGGTTTCGCTGCACCATGGCGGGGGCGT
>CAYWDK010000198.1:0-3155 GCA_964457025.1 uncultured Balneolaceae bacterium
GGCATGAATATTTCGGGCTTTGCAGCCGGTATCCTGGTTATGTACGTAACGGCTCTATTGGTAAATGTATGAAATGGACGGTTTTTCGAGCCGGACGCCCGCCTTATAATCCTGTAACAATCAACAAGAATTATATAACATCCGCTTTCTGTTGATTTACTAGTTTATGTCCGTAATCGGCTGTTTGCCGAAAACGAAAAGCGAAATCAGGAATAAATAGCATAACTTAGTTGTCATGGAAAGAACCGGGAGTAAGAAAACGACTTTGAAGATCGAAGGCATGCATTGCGCCGGCTGCGTCAACTCCGTGCAGAAGTCGCTGGAGCAGCTGGAAGGGGTGGAGCAGGCAAACGTAAACCTGGCTACCGAATCGGCTATGGTGAGCTATACCGACGGACTTACCGTTGAAGATTTCAGGCAGGCCGTGGAAGCAGCCGGTTACAAGCTGCGTGAAGAGCAGGAGGATGACTCAAGTGCTGCCAAGGCCGAGGCCCGTCGCGAGCGGGAAAAAGAGAAAGTAGATAAAGCCCGTTCCCGCATGGTGTGGTCGTGGGCGCTTACCATTCCGATTATTTTATGGATGATCCCTGAGATGATATGGGGATACCGTTTTCTTGGCGGACTGGGTTACGAGATCGGCATGATCACCCTTTCGGCCGTTGTAATATTTGTGCCGGGATGGGAGACCATCCGCAGTGCGTGGAAATCGGCCAAAAACCTGTCACCCAATATGGATGTGCTTATTGCCATGGGTACTCTGGCGGCCCTTTCAACGGGCGTGGTGGCACTGCTGCACCAGTTCGGTCTGGCACCCGGCTTCCACAGTTTTGCGGGAATTGCTGGTATGATTATGGCCTTTCACCTGACCGGCCGCTACATCGAGACCAAGGCCAAAGGACGGGCCTCAGAAGCCATTCAAAAGCTGCTCACACTGGAAGCCAAAGAGGCGACCGTAGAGCGCGATGGGGAAGAGGTTAAAGTGCCGGTGCAGGATCTTCAACCCGGCGATATCATGATTGTACGTCCCGGGGAGAAAATCCCGACTGATGGCGAGGTCGTGGATGGGGAGAGCAGTGTAGACGAATCTATAGCTACCGGCGAATCGATGCCTGTAGAAAAAAGGGAAGGTGATGAGGTAATCGGTGCCACGCTCAATAAGAACGGTATGCTAAAAGTAAAAGCAACGAAGGTGGGCAAGGATACCTTCCTGAACCAGGTAATCCGCATGGTGGAAGAGGCGCAGGGTTCCAAGGTACCCATCCAGGAATTTGCCGACCGGATTACGGCCGTTTTCGTGCCGGTGGTGTTGGGCGTGGCATTGCTGACGCTCGGGCTGTGGCTGCTTTTCCCGGATTTTTTCGGCGGCATCGCAGAGTGGGCCTCCGGCTTCCTGCCATGGATTAATCCCGGCATGGGTGCCGTGGCACTGGCTTTTTACGCTGCCATCGCCGTCTTGGTGATAGCCTGTCCCTGTGCGCTGGGGCTCGCCACGCCTACAGCGCTGATGGTCGGCTCGGGCATGGGGGCAGAGAATGGCGTACTGATCCGCAAAGGGGAAGCCATCCAGCTGATGCGGGAAGTCGATACCATTGTGCTGGATAAGACAGGCACCATCACCCAGGGACAGCCGGGAGTGACGGATGTAGTGGCTTTGAATAGTGACGGTGAGGAAGAGGTGCTCAAAATGGCCGCCTCTGTTGAAAGCGGATCCGAGCATCCACTGGGAGAGTCGATCGTGCGATATGCCAAAGAACAGGGCCTTGAATGGCCACATTCGGAGCAGTTTGAAGCCGTTACCGGCAAGGGCGTGAAGGCAGTTGTAGACGGGGGGTCAGTGCTGGTCGGCAGCAAGAAACTGATGATACAGGAAGGCGCCATCGTCAATGACGAGGTATCAAAGCAACTTCAGAAACTTGAAGAGCAGGCAAAGACGGCTATGCTGGTTGCCCGCAATTATCAGATAGCAGGTATTATTGCAGTGGCAGACCCTGTTAAAGAAGACAGCAAAAAGGCCATATCGGCGTTAAAGGAATTCGGCCTCCATCCGGTGATGCTGACCGGCGACAACGAGCGCACGGCCCGTGCCATTGCGGAAGAGGTCGGTATTGATGAAGTGATTGCCGGTGTGTTGCCCGATCAGAAATCGGATAAGGTGGCTGAGCTTCAGCAACAGGGTAAAACAGTTGCTATGGTGGGCGACGGCATCAACGACGCCCCGGCACTTACCCAGGCTGATGTGGGTATCGCCATCGGTACCGGCACGGATGTAGCCATAGAGTCAGGCGATATCGTTCTGGTGAAAGGCGATTTAAGTGCCGTAGTTAAAGCCGTGAAGTTGAGCAGGGCAACATTCACCAAGATCAAGCAGAATCTCTTCTGGGCCTTTTTCTACAATGTGGTGATGGTACCCCTGGCTATTATGGGCATGCTGCACCCCTTGCTCGCTGAGGCTGCCATGGCGTTCAGTTCCATCAACGTAGTTACCAACTCCCGCCGGCTGCGAAAAAAGAACATTCAGCCCAAGTATTAACACACCCCCGGATTCCGGCAAGCCGGAATCATCCCCCTCTCTAGAGAGGACTTATCAACCGCAACAATTTCAATGATCCTCTCTTAGGTGACCGGGGTGGGTTAATTGCGGCATCCACCCCGGTTCTGATTGAGATAATTCCAAATTACCTAAAGCGAGGGTGCTTTTTCTTCTTTGCAGGTAGAAAGTCCGAAGGGCATGTAAAGCGGACATGTCCCCACCAGGCTTGTCAGCAGGAATACTACGGCAAGGATTCCAAGCACGATAGCAACCGTGCCTGTAATAACTCCCATATAATAAAGTACACCCACCAATATGGCCAGGAGTGTTCGGATGGTTCGGTCTGCATTGCCCATATTCTTTTTCATAATGTTTCCTCTTTGTTAGGGGATGATTAATAAAGTTACCATATCCATTGAACCAGGTAGACGATACCGGTAATGATGCCGGCACACAAAATACAGACGGCAATAAGTTTCAGTACCTTACCTGATGTTTTCTGTTCGCTCATTGTCATTACTTATTGAATACCGGTATGAACTCCCGTAAAGGCATGTCATCTTCACCAAGTTTGGAACCGCTTTTGCGCTCCGCCATAAGCTCATAGACGATGCGGTCGGTCCGG
>CAYWDK010000199.1:0-3144 GCA_964457025.1 uncultured Balneolaceae bacterium
ACATCAGTGTCATCATCGACTACGAGGATTCGGCCGGTTTTGGGATTTGTCATATACAGTTATCAGTAAACAGTTATCAGTAAACAGTAAATTGTATTCAAACTTCGTACCTGATTTTTTATAGCTTTTATATGAGCGTTAGCGGACAATTTTAAATATAATGTAACAAAAACTGTTCGATAACGAACACCTGTTGTATCAATTTGCACAGGAGAAGGGCAACAAAGTTTGATTAATGACCGTAGAGCACCTCTTTTGAGTTTGGCATAATCATTGAATACATAACAGAAAGATTAACGAAAAACAGATTTGGTTTTATTCCATGGGAATGGACAAGAAAATAGAAAAGAAGACGTGGACCACTAAGCGGATTGCCATGGTTGTAGGCGGTGCGGCTATCATAGCACTGTTTATATACAGCTTCATCTTTATGGATGTCCGCTCCACCCTCAATGTAGAAAAAGAGAAACTTACGATCAGCACCGTTCAGGAGGACTCCTTTCAGGAATTCATACAGGTAACGGGGACGGTCCAGCCTATCCGTACCATCTACCTCGACGCCATCGAAGGCGGTGTAGTGCAGGAAGTGTACCGCGAATCGGGCACGATGGTTAAGGAAGGCGATACCATCCTGACGCTTTCGAATTCGAATCTGCAACTCAACGTGATGAACCGCGAGGCGCAGCTGTACGACCAGATCAACAACGTGAGGAACTCGCGGCTCAACCTGGAGCAAAATACCTTGCGCCTGCGCGAGCAGCTGGCCAACGCCAAGTCGCAGATGGAGATCCTGCAGTCGCAGTACGAGCGCCAGAAAAAACTGGTGGAACGGGACTTGATCTCCGAGCAGGAGTTTGAGCAGACCAGAGAGAATTTTGAATACCAGAAGAAGCGGTATGAGCTGACGTATGAATCCTATCGCAAGGATTCCGTTCAGACCATCACACAACTGCAACAGCTGAACGATTCCGAAGACCGGATGTACCGGAGCCTGACCGCTGTACAGCAGATACTGGATAATCTTGTGGTTCAGGCACCTATATCGGGACAGCTCAGCACCATCGAGCTCAACCAGGGCCAGTCTATTTCGCAGGGCGAGCGCATCGGCCAGGTGGACATCCTCGACAACTACAAGATCCGGGTCGATATCGACGAGTATCATCTCTCCCGCATCTCGACAGGCCTTCGCGGCTCGTTCGATTTTAACGGGCAGACGCACGAGCTGGTGATCACCAAGATCTATCCGGTGGTTAACAACGGCCAGTTTGAAGTAGATATGGAGTTTGTCAACGAAGCACCTTCAGGGCTCACGCGCGGACAGACGACGCGCATTCGCCTGGAGCTTGGCGAATCGTCTAACGCCCTGTTGCTGGCACGCGGCGGTTTTTACCAGACCACCGGCGGCAACTGGGTTTTCCTTGTTAACGAAGACGGGACCCGGGCCGTGCGGCAGGATATACGGTTGGGCCGCCTGAATCCGGAATATTATGAGGTACTTTCCGGCCTGGAGCCGGGCGACCGTGTAATTACTTCGAGCTACGATACGTTTGGGGATAACGAAGTACTAAATCTGGAATAATGGAGCTGTCAGCCGTCAGCTATCAGCTTTCAGTTGTCAGCGATGACTTTTTGTAGCAGGGAGGATAGCATTCGCTTTATTTCGGTAGTGCTGTCGTGTAGTTCTTTGTACATAATGGTATCAATGAGATCCAGATCTTTTGACAAAAGGATCTGGTATTCAAGCTCAGTGGCCGAGCCTAGTGCCATGCTTAAGTAGCGTGAAAACTGGCCTTGAGAATTTTGTCCGCAACCTTCGGCAATGTTCGTAGGTATAGATGAAGCGGACCGTCGCATTTGGCTCACAAGTCCGAATCGTTCTGTTTTGGGAAAAAGGATGGTGATTTTATAAATCCGTAGCGCTAAGGCATGGCTTTTTTCCCAGACAAGCAGATTTCTGAAGTTTTGCATTGATACATAATTTGCCGGTTTAATACTGATAGCTGACAGCTGAAGGCTGTAAGCTTTTAAGTAAGACCCGCAAATAGAGAAATACTTACAGATAGTATTCATAAAAAATGACCATCAACCAATACACAGCATCATGATTAAAACAAAAAATCTTAAAAAGGTTTACACAACCGAAGAGGTGGAGACCACCGCTTTGAACAATGTGAACCTGGAAATCAACGAAGGTGAATTTTGCGCCATTATGGGTCCGTCGGGATGCGGAAAGTCAACCCTGCTGAACATCATGGGACTGCTTGACAACCCCTCAGGCGGCGAGTACCATTTTCTGGGCCATGAAGTAGCCAACTACTCCGAGCGGGACCGTGCCCAGCTGCGCAAAGGGAATATCGGATTCGTATTCCAGAGCTTTAACCTGATCGACGAGCTTACGGTATTTGAAAATGTGGAACTCCCGCTGCTCTACCTCGGCGCCTCTGCCGAAGAGCGCAAGGAGAAAGCCGAAGCGGCGCTGGAGCGCATGAGCATGATGCACCGCCGCAACCACTTTCCGCAGCAGCTTTCCGGCGGTCAGCAGCAGCGCGTAGCCATTGCCCGAGCGGTGGTAGCCAACGCCAAGCTGATCCTCGCCGATGAGCCTACCGGTAACCTCGACTCCGACCACGGCGACGAAGTGATGAAGCTGCTGGCCGAGCTCAACGAAGCCGGTACCACTATCGTGATGGTGACACACTCCCCGCACGACGCCGACTACGCACGAAGGGTGATCCACCTCTTCGACGGCCACGTCGTTACCGAAAATATGCAGGAAGGCTTCCACGTCTAGGACGTGAGACGTGAAACGTCAAAGGTGAAACGGGGAAATATTGCCCGTTTCCCTGATTATCATTTGCTTTGACATTGGTTGCCACGATCCGGCTCCTTCCGGGAGCCGGATCGTTGGTCATGTTATGTCGCCTTTCTATTTCGGATTTAAAAAAGTGCCATTCTTTTCTTTTTAGAACTATTCTCGCTTTTGGCTCGTCCTGTTAAAAATCGTTTGTCCCGGGACCGTAATGATGGGTTCGTTGGCACGTCTGGACAAATGGGATACCAATATTAAAAAACAACGGGATATGAAATGCTGAAGAACTACTTCAAAATAGCATGGCGGAATCTCAGCCAGCACAAAAGCTACAC
>CAYWDK010000200.1:0-3129 GCA_964457025.1 uncultured Balneolaceae bacterium
GATACGGTCCCAGGCCACGGGGCCGTCGGCCAGCGTCCGGAGGGCCTCGACGTCGTCCTCGACGTCGGCGACCCCGCCGTCCGCGGCGACTGCCATCCCGGTCCCCGCATCTTCAGTCCCGACACTGGCCAGTCGGTCCTCGAAGGCCGCGACGACCTGCCGGAGGCTCTCGCGACTCGGGTTCCGGTCGCCGCGTTCGTAGTGCTGATAGGTCGAGCGCGGGAGGCCGCAGTCAGCCTGCGTGAGACCGAGTTCCTCACGGAGTCGTCGCAGGTCGTCACCCACGTCGGGTACGACATCGAGGTTCGTGTTGCCGGCCGTCCCCTCGTAGGACGACGTCGCTTCGGTCTTGCGCTCGGTGACGAACCCCACCTGTTCGACGTATCGGGCGAACTGCTCGCCGCTGATTCGGAGCCGGTAGCTGTCGTTGTGGCGCTCTCGGAGTTGGGACGTGATGCCGAGCGCAAGCAGGAGGCTCCTGACCTGTTCGAGCAGTTCCCGGCTCGTCGAGGCGACGGTGAGTTCGCGCTGGGACGTCGAGACGTGCCCCTCACCCTCGACGAACGCACGAAGGAACGCTGCTTTAGTCTCGGGAGTCGCCCGCATGAGTGCGTCAGGGGCGCGCTGGTTCGAGGACCTCTCGAGCAGGCCAGGTTCGAGCGTTTCGAGGAAACTGACGAACTCGCCGGACGAACAGACGAGTTCGCGTGCGGTCTTTCCGTCGTGCGGCGAGCGCTCGGAGTAGTTGAGGCCGAGGTCGTCGAGCGCGTTGCCTACATCGTCGAGTACCTCGCGGTCGTTGTTCGTCACCGAGACGTAGCCGGTGTGGTCCGCCCGGCGTTCGACGTACCCCTCCGCGACGACGTACCCGACGAGGCGGGCGAGCGAGGGGGTCCACGTGTCGGGGAGTTCCAGTCGGACCGCGTTCGGCGCCCGGGACTTCCGGTACTCGACGTCGAGTACGTCGTCACCGTCAGTCGGGAGGTAGCGTGGTGTGGCGACGAACTCGCCCTTCGAGAGGTCCTCCGCTCTGACAGCGACGTGCCGGCCACCCTGCTGGACGAACAGCGGATGCGAGGGCGTGACCTCCAGTTCGTGACCCGTCGCGGTCCGCACGCGGAGCATCGTCTCGGGGGCCTCTCGCTTCCAGACCTTGGTCGCTCGCTGGGGGCCGACGGTCCCGTCGTCTCGGAGCGACGGCACCGCGAAGTCCACCTCCTGATAGACCCCATCGTCGATGGGCCTCGGGTCGGTCAGGTTCGACTCCACGAGGTCACGGATGGGTACCTCGCTCCCGTCGGCGAGTGTCACCCGGGTGTCGCCCCGGACGCACTTCCCCGTCCCGGGGTCCCCTATCAGCAGCATGTGGAGGTCCCCACGGATGCGTGAGCCGTCGGGAAGGTGTTTGGTCACCCCGGAGAACAGCTGGAAGATCATGGCCATCTTCTCCTCGTCGTAGCCGTAGATGGAGGGGGCGACGGCGCCGACCATCTGCTCGTAGATGTCGTCCTCGTCGGAGAGGGCGATGATCTCGCGTTTGTCCTCGTCGGTGATGTCCATCTCCTCGAACTGCTCGTCCTCGATCTCGACCGCGACGCCGTCCATGTAGATGTCGAACATCGCGGACTTCTGTTGGTTCGACTCCTGTTGGTCGAGGTGGAGGACGCCCGTGACGGTGACGTGGTCGCCGGCGGTCACCTCGCCGGTGATGTCATCCTCGATGTGGATATCGATGTTCTGTGGGGTCTCACCGCCGCGCAGGCCCTCGGGGGACTCCTGGACGCGTATCTTCTGGGCGTCGATGAACTCCGACTGGTCGAAGTTTATCCTGAACGGCCCCTGTCGCTCACAGCCCTGACACTCGTGGGGTTCCTGGAACTCGCCGCCGGTCTGGGGGATGCGCGTGAGGGTGCCACAGCGCTGGCACTCGAAGGCCGCCTCCTGTATCTTCGGGCGGACGTCGGTGGCCTTCCGGACGATGCCCCGCACCGCGAGCAGCTGTCCGCGGTGGCGCGAGCGGATGGCGCGGATGTCGGTCGGGTCCGGCAGGTCGTGGACGCGGACGTGGGCCTGTCCGAGCGAGACGTCGACGGGCAGGTCGTAGAGGCGGAGGGCCTCCTCGGCGTACTCCTGGAGCTGGTCGGGCTGGTTGCGGTACTGTTCGGCGAGGTCCTGGTCGAAGCGATAGAGGTCACCCCACGAGACGTACAGCGAGCGCTGGTCGTTGGGGTACTTGCGGGCCAGCTCCCCGATGTCGTTCCGGTAGTAGTTGCGGTAGAACTCCTCGAAGGAGTCGATGATGTCGGTGTCCTCCGCGAGAGCCATTTGCCGTGGCTACCGCCTTGTCGGACATAAAGTGTCGCAAAGGGCCGACCGGAAGTGAAGCCGTGACGACGACGGGCCGCGACAGGGGGTCGCGCGGGCGCCCGCACACGACGGTCGAGAGCGGGGGAGAGAACGGTACCGGAACCACACTGCCCGAGGGGGGCATCCTCACCGGCTCGGGCGTGAAGCTGGCGCTGGCGCGACGGGGTCACCTGCCCGAGCGCTTCGGCGAGCTCTCGGATGCCGGCACCCCCTCGAAGTCCGTGATGCTGACCGGCGCGTTCATCGCCATCTACATCCTCGTGTTCACGGTGCTGTTCGGCCGGCTGGTCGGCTTCCTCGGTCTCGAACTCGGCGTCGAGGGCGTCACGCAGTTCGCCAACGCCGTGCTCAGCAGCGGCCTGACGGTCGTCAACGGCGCGCTCATCGTCTCGCGCCGGCGGAACCCCGACCTCGACCGCGGGTTCGAGGTGCCGTTCGTCCCGTGGGTCCCGGCGCTCGGCATCGCCGCCAACATCGTCATGCTGTACTTCGTCGGGGCGACGGCCGTCACGATGGCGCTGGTCGGCGAGGCGGTCGGCGTCCTCGTCTGGTTCCTGTTCATCGCCGGGAAGACCGAATCCCAGATCGAGGAGGAGACGCCGACGGCCATCACCGAGCGCACCCCCCGCGAACGCGACTACCAGCTGCTCGTTCCTATCGCCGACGTGGACGACGTCGACCAGCTGATGCGGACCGCGGTGGACCTCGTCCGCGACCGCGACGGCGAGATACTCGTCCTGAACGTCGTCGAGACCCCCCGAC
>CAYWDK010000201.1:0-3125 GCA_964457025.1 uncultured Balneolaceae bacterium
ATTTGGATATGAAGCCCTACGCCCAGCTCAAGGGCTAGTTATTAGTAATAAGTAGAAAGTAAAAAGTAGTAAGATGTTTGAACTGAGTAGTTGAGTGGTTCGTTACTTTCGACTTCATACTTACTACTCACTACTGAAACTTCTTGGAGGCTTCTACGGCGAGCTTGTCGACGTGATTGTTGAGTTCGTCATCCGCATGGCCCTTGACTTTGATCCAGGTCACCTTATGGTCGCTCATCGCCTTGAGCATCTCTTTCCAGAGGTCCTGGTTTTCGACCGGCTTTTTGTCGGCTTTCTTCCAGCCTCTCTTGATCCAGTTCTCTATCCAGCCCTGTTTGAAGGCATTGACGATGAGAGCGCTGTCGCTGTGTATTTTGACGTGGCAGGGGCGTGTCAGCGCTTTAAAGGCTTCAATGACGGCGCGCATCTCCATACGGTTATTGGTCGTATCGGCTTCCGAGCCGGTAAGCTCTTTTTCCTTGCCTTTCCATTTGAGTAGGGCCGCCCAGCCGCCCGGGCCGGGATTTCCGCTGCAGGCTCCGTCGGTATAGACAATGACCTCGTCCAGTGTTTGTTTGTCAGACATAGTTGCGCGTAATGGGTTCGAGTTCTTTTTGATAGCCAGCCGCTTTTTGCCGGACCTCATCCTGCCATTCTTCACTACCTTCGCCGGCATAGAGGATGCTGCGGCTGGAATTGACAAGCGGTATGCCGGGATGGCCCTCAAGTTCTCCCGCGAGGCTGTCAACTGAGCCTCCCTGCGAGCCGATTCCCGGCATCAGCAGCGAAGCGGTGGGGTGGTGGCTGATAACATCCTTGATGCTGCCGGCCCTGGTGGCTCCGACTACCATCCCAAGGTGGGTGGTATGCTCTCCCTGCAGTTCCGCCAGTCTTTTTGAGATGTATGATGCGATGGAATCTTCTCCAGCAAAGGGCCGCGTCAGGAAATCGGCCGCGCCGGGGTTGGACGTCAGCGCCAGCGTATAAACCGCCTTGCCCGGGTAGTCCAGGAACGGGTCCAGTGACTCAAAACCCATCAGCGGGTTGACCGTAATCGCGTCTACATCAAATACCTCGAAATAAGCTTTGGCATAATGCCGGGCTGTGGAGCTGATGTCGCCTCTTTTGGCGTCGGCAATAACAATCTTGCCATCCGGGATATAATTGATAACTTCGCGGAGTACGGCAAGCCCGTCGTCTCCCAGCGCCTCGAAGAAACCGAGGTTGGGTTTATAAGCGGCGCAATTCTCTGAAGTGGCATCGATAACCTGCTTCAGGAAAGCCGCTACAAGTTTGCCCTTATCGGGAAACTGCTCGTGCAGTATCGGTGGTATCCGGTCCAAGTTGGGATCAAGTCCCACACAGAGGCAGGAGTCGGCGGCGCTGACGGCCTGTTTCAGTTTATCCGTAAAAGTCATGAAGTTCTTGTCGGTTTGTCGGAAGATACGAACTGCCCAAAAGTAGGTTAAAATTTAAGGAAATAAAAAAGCGGAGGGGATGCTCCTCTCCGCTTTTGGAACAGTTATAATTTATCCTCAGTTGTCCGAATCGATCGGAATACCCTGCAGGATGTTGCTGATGTCAATAGTCTGTACTTCGGTTTAAATAGGAGTGCTGCTTTCTGTATATTCGAGAGCAGAAAATCCGAACCCAATTTTATAGTTGATAAATGGACTGGTTTGAAGAGTGGTTTGACAGCCCTTTATATGAAAAGTTGTATGCGAACAGGGACGAAGCCGAAGCGACGCAGCTGGTCGACTTGCTGGTCGAGACCCTGGACCTGAACGAGTGCTCGCGAATACTGGACCTTGGTTGCGGCAGGGGACGGCATTCCATCAGCCTGGCGCAGAAGGGATATACCGTTAAGGGAATCGATCTTTCCAAACCGGCCATAAAGACGGCGCGGGAGAAAGCAGAGGAGCTGGGGCTCGAGAATATTTCATTCGAAGTAAACGATATGAGAAAACCGCTGCCGGAAACCTTTGACGCCATTGTCAATCTCTTTACCACATTCGGTTATTTCCGGTCGGATGAAGAGAATGCCGGAGTATTCGACAGTGTAGTACAGATGATTGAAGCCGGAGGGATGTTTGTGCTCGATTATCTGAATGCCTCCAAAGTGCGCAGGTCCTACCGGCCAAAAGATTCGGGGGAGTTTCATGATATCCATTATGAAATAGAACGCTATATAGAAAACGATACTATTCACAAGGACATTGAATTTTCCGGAGACCGGGTAAACGGTAAGCGCTTCTATTCCGAACGGGTTAAGTTGTACGATCTGGAGTGGTTCCGTGAAGAGATGGACAAACGCGGTCTGGTTATTGACCGGGTGTACGGAGATTATGAGGGTGGTGACTTTGATCCGGAGAGCAGCTCCCGCTTGCTGTTGGTGAGCCATCTAAAGGATCAAGGATCAGGGATTAAGGATTGAGGATTTTCCTTCTTCCTTCTCGCTTCTTTCTTTTGCCGTCTCACGTTTGACGTCTCACCTTTGCCTTCTGCCGTCTCATATTATAAAACTGTCTCCGGCAACACCTCTTCGGCACCGTGGGGCGGTTTGTCGAGGGTCCAGGTTTCAAAGTAGAAGTGGCGCTCGGAGCGCATCCGCCTGCTGTTGATGCTGAAAAAACGGAAGCGGTCGTTCACCAGTTCTTTGAGCGGGTAAAAGAGTTCGGTGTATATATTTTCCTTTGTAAAAAGATGCAGGTCAAAGCCGTCGTGTGCCTGTTCTTTATAAGCTACCAAGTGCCCTTCCAGCAGCACATCGCTCAGCTCTTCCTTGAAGTGGCCCACATTGGATTCGCTGTCTACTTTAAGCTCTGTAAGGCCGAAATCAAGCTCATCTGTCTCGGACTCCGTGATGATGATGGCGTGGCCGACGGGCGTTTCTTCCAGGGCTTTTGCAAAAGAGTCGTAGGAGTTATTCTGTGAGTGGAAGTTCCTGCCTTCGAATACTCCGTTCAGGCTTTTTACGATATCCTCATAACGGTTGAGGATATTCAGACCGAACTGTTCTTCTTCAAGTCTTGTACCTGTAAAATAGAACTTGGAATAGGTCGGGATGGGTTTCATGAAGTCTTCGAGCGTAGCCTCCACTTCTTCTTCGGTTTTATTGGCATTGC
>CAYWDK010000202.1:0-3122 GCA_964457025.1 uncultured Balneolaceae bacterium
TTGGCTATCCGGATCTTAAATTCGGCTGAGTAATGTTTTTCTTCGCTTGCCATATGTTTCCGTAAACTTTGATTCGCAGCGGGCAGACCCTTACTGCTTCATCGGTTTAGCAAATAATCAATTTAATTAGTGTCGGTTAAGCGATTCTGCCAGCTTCGGATCGTTGACTGGGACCATCTTTGCCTGCTTGAAGCGGTAGAAGAAGAGTCCCAGGAATATGCCGCCCAGGCCGATGAAGGCCGTAAGCGTCATCCAGTTGAAGTGGAATCCGTGGTGGTTCAGAACGGGCATCACAATCCAGTAGAGTTCCACGAGATGCGATGCCAGGATCAGAATCGATATGCCTGAAATAATCTTGTAATTGAATTTGGCTTTTTTGCCCAGCAGTACCACAAAAGGAATCACAAAACGTCCGAAGAGGTAGAAGTAAGCCAGGTATTCATAGCCGCCGTTGAATCGCTCCAGGAACCAGACCGTCTCCTCCGGTATGTTGGCGTAATAGATCAGGAGGAACTGGCTGAAAGCGATGTAAGCATAAAAAACGGTGAAGGCGAACATCCAAAGGGCGAGGTCACGTATATGTTTGCGAGTTATGGTATTCTCAAGTACACCCCGCTTTTTCAGGAAAAGGGTCAATAGGATGAAGGTGGCAAATACGGCCTGGAAGCCCATCGCAAAGAAATAGACGCCGAACATGGTGGAGTACCAGTGCGGGTCGAGCGACATCAGCCAGTCGAAGGAAGCGAATGCGGTGGTGATGCCGAAAATAAAGGCTCCCGGACCGCTCAGGCGTCGCTGCAGGGTTTGCAGGCCCCAGTCCCCGGTTTCGTCCTGCTCGACGGAACTGTTGTACAATTTATACCCCAGATAGCCCCAGATACCGAAATAAATTACTTGTCGAATGATAAAGAAGGGGGTATTCAGGTAGGGCTCCTTGCCGGCCAATACCGGGTCGGCGGCTACAGCGTCGGCATGCGACCAGTGATAGAGGCTGTGGATGCCCAGCAGCACCGGGATAAAGAACAGCGCCCAAATCCAGATGTTTGAGCTCATCGCTTCGGGAATACGGCGTAGTACCGTCCCCCAGCTGGAACGGGTCAGGTGATGTACCATGAGCAGGATCAGTCCGCCCAGCGCTATACTGGTATAGAAAGAGAAGCTGGTCAGGTAGGAGAAGAAAAACTGATATTTGTCAAAGAAAAAGCCAATGCCGGTAGCAATAAGGCCTACCACTCCCACTCCGAACAGCGGCTTGGTGACGTTCAGATCAGCAGGGAATTCCAGCGAATCGATTATTTTGGTTTTGCTCATGGTGCTGTTTAGAACTTACTGGTTATCGCTTAATGATTTGATATACTCTACAAGTGAAGCGATCTCGCTGTCACTCAGGTAATCGTAGCTTATCATGCCGCCTTCGGGAAAGCCCTCGACGGTTTTGGCTGTCGGATTGACAATAGATTCTCTTATATACTCCTCATCAGCAGTTACCGTAGAGCCGTCGGCCAGGGGACGCTCGCTACCGTAAAGATTCTGCCAGGAGGGTCCCACCAGCCGGGTGCCGTCAAGAGAGTGGCAGGTACCGCATACATTCTGTTCGGCTACCAGCTTGCCGCGTTCAATGGAAACTTCGTCGCCGCTGCCGCCGCCTGCTTCCGCGATGGCGTCTTGGCGAGCCTGTTCGGCGGCCTGACGATCGGCATGCTCCTGCTGAAGCGCTGCAAGGTCAACGTCGTATTGCTGCATCTGATCTTCAGGCACGTACTGGCTGCGCTGCAGGGCGCGAATGTAAGCTACGATAGCCCAGCGGTCTTCTACTTCCACCTGGTGTGCATAAGCGGGCATGTTACGGATGCCGTTGGCGATGGTAGAGTAGAGGTAACCGTCTTCCACATTGCGAAGGCGGTCCTGGTGGTAAGAGGGCGCAGGTACGAAGCCGTATTGGCCCGTCATGATGATACCCTGACCGTCGCCGGTGCGTCCGTGGCAGGGCGCGCAGTAGATGTTGTATTGCTTCTGGCCCTGTTGCATGAACGATCTTGTCACTTCAACGGGAATTTCCGTAACAAAAGAGCTGTCGGGATTAATACCCTGGTAATAGGCTCTGTCTTCGCGGAGGTTGCCGCGTGCTACGGTACCTTCCACAGGCATACGCATCGAGCGGCCGTCGGCGAAGAAGCGGTTTTCTTCCTGTGCCTCAAAACGGTTTTGCTGGTCCATGTTCATATTGGGATGGACCGGCTGGTGCTCGAACTTTTGCCCTCTGCAGCCGGCCAGAAGAACCGGAGCAGCAACGGCTGCTATCGTTAAAAGCTTGGTAAATTTCATCGGATGATTAAACAAACTAAAAGAGTTAAATGTTGACTATTCCGAATCGTAAACTGTTTCAATATGGGTTGCGCCTGAATCGCGAAGCAGTGTGGTAACTTTTTCTTCAGCGAAAATGTCATCTTCCGCTTCCACGCAGATGAAGAATCCGTCGTCTGACGCTTTTTTAAATCGCTCCACGTTGAACAGCGGATGATGCAGGCGAGGCAGCTTGTTCAGGAAAAACATCCCGAAGACAGCCGCAAAAGCCGAAATAAGTACGGTCAGCTCAAAGGTTATGGGTACATAAATAGGAATATTAATAAAAGGCTTGCCACTGATGTTCATCGGGTACTCATACCCCATCACCCATACCATCAGTGCGACGGCGCCGATAAAGCCGGTGAGTGCTCCGCCAAGTACGATCCAGCCCAGAGGCGACTCCTTGATGCCCATGGCTTTCTCCATCCCGTGGATGGGGAAGGGGGCATAGGTGTCGTATTTGTTGTAGCCGGATTTTTCTACGGCGCCAGCGGCGTCGACGAGTTCCTTCGGATTCCTGAACTCGGCCAATACTCCGTAAATGTTCTTTTTAGCTTCCATAGTGTCCATATTCATTGCTCGTTGCTAAACAGTTTGCTGTTGCTCAACTTCAACGCTTACCGGCTCGGTGTTGTCCGGTATAAATTCTTTGGTTTCTTCGTCGTAATTGTGCGGGTCGGCCTGCGGCATTACCCCTTTCACTTCCGCGATGGCCACCATCGGCAGGTAGCGCAGGAACAGCAGGAAGAAGGTGAAAAAGAGGCCGAAGGTGCCGA
>CAYWDK010000203.1:0-3102 GCA_964457025.1 uncultured Balneolaceae bacterium
AGACCAATCCGGTGACCGGAGACCCTAACAAGCCTTCACCGCTCTTCGGCCACGGGCCGGATTTCGGTTACTTCTATTTCGGCGCTATCTGGTACGGCGATGAGCTGTGGAATAACGGAGCGATGGAAGATTATAATGACGACGGAAGGTATGACGACTATGATGCTATCGTATGGGACGACCGCGAAAACGGCAGCCGTGGATTCAAACAGTGGGAGACTTTTGAGCATCCCACGCTTGGGACGGTAGAAATCGGTGCTTTTCATCCCAAATTCTTCGGCCAGAACGGTCCGCCTTCCGAACTGGAAAGCTGGGCCAGGAAACAGGCACTCTTCAACCTGGCTATGGCTAAGGAACTGCCCCAGATCACCCTGGACGATGTGAGCGTGAAGAAGAAGCGGGGCAACAATAATATCTGGGAGGTTACTGTGCGCTGGACCAACACTGGTCAGCTGCCCGTGGCCCTGAAGCAGGCACAGCTGGTTAAGATCGTTCGCGAAGACCGTGTAGAGCTTGAGTTTGACGAGGAGCTGACGAAGGGGTATGAAGATGCGAAAGTGCAGATCGTGACGCCTTCTCTCTATGACAAAACCATCTATGCCGGCTATACCAAAGCGGGCGAGTCGAAAAAAGCGACTTTTGAAATTAAACTAAACGGCATAGAGGGTGCCAAGGGGAAGGTCAAAATACTCTCGACACGGGGCGGATATGTAGAAAGGGAAGTAGTATTGGGAGAGGCCCGGGAATAGAAGCTATCTGTCTGTTTTTTCTTTTTTTACCCTTGGATGTTATGGCTGTTATATCTAACATGTTTTACTGTTAGCTTATAGCAGCCATTTAATTATCTGAGGAGGTATTCTATGACCAGAAAGATATCGTTTTCTTTATTGATGTTTGTTATGTCACTTTCCGTTATAGCTCAGCCATCGGCTGACAAGGAAAACTCCGCTGCAACATTTCAGGCCGAAGTGATTAAGGAGCTTAATGAGACGGAGAGCAAGTTTATTCGTCTGGCGGAAGCAATACCCGAAGAGAAGTATAACTGGCGGCCGGGCGAGGGAGTCCGGTCGGTAAAAGAAGTACTTGGGCATGTTGCTGATGCCAACTACCTGATACCATCATATATCGGGGCGGCCCTCCCATATGATGGGTACACATTCGGTACTTCCGAGCAAAAAGAGATGACCAAGGCTGAAGTCATCCAGACGCTCAGGGATTCTTTTGCACATCAAAAAGCCGCTATGCAGAAGGTGATGGCCGCCAACCTGGGCAATGAAGTAAACTGGTTCGGAGGTTCGAAAAATACGGTGCTTGGGGTAATGTTGTTCATACCGAAACACCTGGGTGAGCATCAGGGACAGCTTATTGCTTATGCACGCATGAACGGCATTGTGCCGCCCTGGAGCCGAACCGAGGGTCAGTAACCGCCGGGCAACATTCCGGCGCCTTAGATTTGAATTTTAAACAGAAAAAGTCCCGCATGAGATATCCATGCGGGACTTTTTTTATCCGATTATCAGTTTTACTCTTCGATCGTAAAGTTTTCCGTGGCTAATACGTTTCCGTCGGCATCCTCTATCATCACTCGCCAGGGTCCGGTCCAGCTGGAGAGGATAGACTTTGAACTCCAGGTTCTCCAGTTGTTGGAACGAACCTGCAGGCTTACACGGGCTTTTTCTTCATCCTGGTAATACCATACATGGTAGATCTCAGTGGTATCTTGTGCCCCGGTAACATGAGTAAAGCAATACAGTTGCTCTACGGATGAAGCAAAAGTTGTATCGGCCCCGATGATTTCACGGTTTTCCACGGCGGTTCCGATTTCTATGGTTTCTACACTCAGCGACTGTGCCTGTGCCGAGTTGATAGAAAGTATTGCCAACAGAATAAAAGCGAACGCATATTTCTGGAAATTTGCAGGTATCATATCGGTTGGTTTTAGTTCTAATTGATTGATTTACTTATATATGGGTGAAAATAAAATGTTCCGGCTCCACTTCACTAAAGACGCTCCAATTTTCTGAGGGTTCCGGCATACCGTTCTACAAAATCAGATGCAGCGGTTTCGTTCAAATGGGTATCTACCGGCAGGGTAAACCGAACTGCATTGCCCTGATTTTCAGTGACCACTCCGCCCAGTTCGGAAAGGTGCTTGAAAATATGTTTTCGTTCTCTGTGGATGTACATGCGGAAGGTTGATATGCCGCTTTTCCGCGCGAGATGGGAGAGAGCAGCAAGCATCGTGGTACCGATATGTTGCTTTTGATATTCATCGATAACCGTTAGGGCGATTTCCGCTTCGTCCGGCTGTTCGCCGGTTCGTACAAACCGGCCCACCCCAATACCGGTCCCGCTCGGGTCATCGGGATTAATGACGCCTATTGCTACGTGGTTAAACTGGTCAACATGTGTGAAGTAATTCAGGTGCCCTTCGGTAAGCTTAAAGTTGTGAGTGTGAAAACGGTAAAAGACCGATTGGGGTGAGAGTTTTTCCCATCCCCGGCGGAAGAAGTGCTTGTCACCGGGCCTTATATCCCTCAGCAACAGACGCTCTCCTCCGTCAGTGGTAAAATAGAAGGATGGTATGGAAAATGTTCGATCCAAAGCAACTCGCAAAGTTATTGGCACACGCCGGATCGCAAAGATACGGTTTGTTCTGCCAGTTCCGGCATTAACAAAGTATTAAGAAAGGCGGAGGGAACAAAGAAGGGAGATAACAAAAAAAGCCGCTTCCCTAACGAGCGGCTTTTTCTGTCTATGAAAAATTTTAGTGAAAATTAGATTTGATCTACTCTTCCACTGTTTTTCCAGTCCTGAATTTCAAGTCTAATCTCCTGTGCCTTTTTCTTCATTGCCTGAAGAGTTTTACGAGCACGAGTACCGGCAGCTTTGTTGCCTTTGTTGTAAAATTTGTTGATATCCGGTTCAAGCTGATCTAGCAGGTTTTTCATCTCATCGTATCGGCTCATTATGTAACTCCTTTTTAATTAATGTTTATTCCTAAAATCTCTCGACAGAAGTAAAAAACTTTTATCGAATGGTCGAATCTAGGTATATGCATCTGCCCTGTCAAGTAAAAAAGGGCATTTTAATGTTTAATGC
>CAYWDK010000204.1:0-3051 GCA_964457025.1 uncultured Balneolaceae bacterium
TAAAGGAATTGGATAGCGTCTTATTGAGTTATGAAGTGCACCCTTTAATCAATCCCGTTACCGTTATGCAAACGATCAATCCTGCTACCGGAGAAGTCATAAGTGAATACGAACTTTTCAGCGACTCCGAGATCAAGTCTATCATTGCAAAGGCCGGTGCTGCGCAACGGCAATGGAAAAACGAGTCGTTTGAGCACCGTGCCGAAAAACTCCGAAATATCGCCGGCATCCTGAGGGACCGCAAAGATGATCTGGCCGCTTTGATGGCCCGCGAGATGGGCAAGCCTTTGCCCCAGGGTGTTTCCGAAGCGGAGAAATGTGCCTGGGTTTGTGAATACTATGCCGACAAGGCCGCCGGATTTTTGTCGGATGAGCCGATGGAGTCGGATGGCAGCAACGCTTATGTGACTTTCAATCCGCTGGGAACAGTGCTGGCCATCATGCCGTGGAACTTTCCTTTCTGGCAATTGTTTCGCTTCGCCGCACCTGCGCTGATGGCCGGAAATGCCGCCCTGCTCAAGCACGCACCCAACGTCTGGGGCTGCGCTCTCGAAATTGAGAATATTATTCATGAAGCAGGTGTGCCCGGTGACCTATTCAGGACGGTACTGGCGGAGGTTGAGCAGGTCCCTGCAATTATCGAAGACGAGGGTATCGCAGCGGTTACCCTTACCGGCAGCACCCGGGCAGGGAAGGCCGTGGCCAAGCAGGCTGGCAGCGTATTGAAAAAGACCGTGCTCGAACTGGGCGGCAGCGATCCCTATCTCATCCTGGAGGATGCGGACATCTCCAAAGCGGCCGAGACCTGCGTCACTTCACGGC
The DNA here is from genome assembly GCA_964457025.1 of uncultured Balneolaceae bacterium. GTDB lineage: Bacteria > Bacteroidota > Rhodothermia > Balneolales > Balneolaceae > CAYWDK01. The sequence continues at coordinate 823 of CAYWDK010000204.1, forward strand.
TTATCAACAGCGGACAAAGCTGTATTGCCGCAAAACGGTTTATCGTCGACAGTTCCGTATATGATGAATTTCTGGAACAGGTAGTCACCTTGATGAAAGAGAAGCAAATGGGAGACCCCTTTGATGAGGCGACCGACATCGGTCCCATGGCAAGGTATGATCTCAGGGACGGCCTGCATGAACAGGTCCGGAAGAGCATTGCTAAAGGAGCCGAGTGTATGCTGGGAGGGGAGATACCCGACAGTGAGGGCGCCTACTATCCCGCTACGGTATTGACCAACGTGCATCGCGGGATGCCCGCTTTCGATGAAGAGCTTTTCGGCCCGGTAGCATCTGTTATTAAAGCCGATAACGAAGACCATGCCATCGAACTGGCCAACACCACCAGCTACGGCCTGGGGGCGGCGGTCTTTTCGGAAGACGAAGAACGTGCCGAACGCATCGCTTCCGGACGGCTTGAGGCCGGATGCTGTTTTGTCAACTCTTTCGTCAAGTCGGATCCCCGCCTGCCTTTCGGAGGGATAAAAGAGTCGGGTTACGGAAGAGAACTTTCCCAATACGGCATCAAGGAGTTTGTAAATATAAAGACCGTCTATATCTCCTGATATTTTGCAAGGAATGTCCCTCGAAATGGTTTCATATGCGAATTCGGCCTTTTTGAGCCAAATTTGGTTCAGGTCTCGCATATAAGATAGAAGCAGAGTATTAACAAGGGACTTTTATGACAACTGATCTCACAAAATATTTTTTGGTCTCCATTCTGATGATTGGATGCGGAGATGATAAGGTTACCGGCCCTGGCGAAGGCTATGTAATTGAGGGTAGCACGCAATACTGCTGGGATTCCAGCTTTCAGGATGTAGCCTGCTCGTGATTTTAAAAGAGAGACATACGGCCCAACATCCGGTTGAGAAAAAGGGGTGACATTAGGTTGTCATCCCTTTTTTATATCTTGTGATGTAGAGTGGGAGAGAAACCCAAAAAAGGTTCCGTCGATGTCACAAAAGGAAAAATCCATAAAAGGAAGAGGCTCATCCGACAACCCGGCCAATCGATTTGAAGATCGTTATACCGACTTCAATCTGGACGAAGAGACCGGTCAGAAACCGGCGCCCGATACCCGCCTGTACAAGGACGATACCAAAGAGATCATCTCCACCAACGACAGTCCCGATCTTCCTTTTGATGCCAGCCTGAATCCCTACCGGGGTTGTGAACATGGATGTATCTACTGCTATGCTCGGCCTACCCATGAGTATCTCGGCTTTTCGGCAGGACTCGACTTTGAATCCCGGATCATGGTGAAGTACGACGCGGCTAAGAAGCTCAGGAAGAAGCTGGCCTCGAAAGGGTGGAAACCCAAAACCATCGTGATGAGCGGAGTCACCGACCCCTATCAACCCATAGAGCGGAAGCTTAGAGTTACCAGGGGATGCCTGAAAGTGCTTTCCGATTGCCTGAATCCTGTTAGCATCATAACCAAGAACTACTTGGTGACGCGGGATATCGACCTTCTGGCAAAGCTTGCCGAGCATCAGGCCGTTCATGTTACGCTTTCTGTTACCACACTGGATAGGGACCTCGCACGAATTATGGAGCCCAGGACCTCACAGCCTCCCCGCAGGCTGAAAGCCATCGAGGAACTGTCGGCTGCCGGCATCTCGGTGGGTGTTAACGTAGCGCCTATTATTCCCGGGCTGACCGACCACGAATGTATTGACATCCTGGAAGCGGCGAGGGAAGCAGGGGCACGTTATGCCGGCTACACGGTTGTAAGGCTGCCGTACGGAGTGAAAGACCTCTTTGTGAAATGGCTTGAGCAGCATTTCCCCGACAGGAAAGAGAAGGTGCTGAACCGTATCCGGTCTATGAGGGACGGTAAACTCAACGATCCGAATTTCGGAAGCCGGTTCAGTCCCGACGGCGAGTTTGCCCGCCAGATCCGAAACCTTTTCGCCGTCCATACCAAACGGCTGGGCTATAACCGGGACTTCAAACCGCTTTCGGTAGCGTCATTCAAGCGGCCGGAGGATGGACAGATGAGTTTGTTTTGAGCAATAACGGATCCGGTTTTTATCAAAATCTTATTCAAACGAAACAACAGTGCAGAAGTGCCGTAGTAGTCAACGCATAGATAAAAGTGCCCGATATCTACATGCTCGCTTCCTTTCAAGTGTAGCTTTCTAAGCATAGATAACCTCAAATTCGTAGATATCGGGCTTCTTTTTT
>CAYWDK010000205.1:0-3038 GCA_964457025.1 uncultured Balneolaceae bacterium
CTTCTCTTTCCAGTTGTTGAAAGCGTTGATTGCGGAAACAATCACAAAGAGTATTCCAAGTACTGCAACAATGGAAGAGCCGGCCGGGAAGTCGTAGTTAAACGACATGTTCAGCCCGAAAAAACCGCCCAGCACACTGAGTCCAAGCGCAGAGAGAATAACGACGGTACCTGATTTGGAGAGCATGATCCCGCAGACGCCCGGGATAATCAGGTAGGCGAAGACGGGTATGACGCCACCGATTTCAACGGCGAAAACAATAGCCAGGCCGATTGAGATGTAAAAGAGGAAGTTCCAGATATTGAAGATGCCCACTTCGTCGCCCCGGTCGTCTTCGTACATCTCGGTAAGTTCGTAGAATTTTTTCCGGAAAAGGAAATGGAAGACGCCCAATACCCCGAATACGATAGCAATGGTGGTGATCTGTTCCCAGCTGACTGCAAGGATGTTCCCGAACAGCACTTCCTGGATGTCGGAATCGCCGTGGGCCGATTTGGATATCAGCAATACGGTGGCGGCCGAGCAAATGGCGTAGATAATGCCGATGATCGCTTCCTGTTTCAGCCGTTTGTCCTTAATCTTTATCAGTGAAAGCAGAAAAGCACCTACCAGTGTAGCCACTATCGGTATCCAGGTGGACCCGGAGCCGAGGTAGGCGGCAATAGCTACTCCCAGCGAGGAGATCTGCCCGAGGGCGAGATCCACAAAGACGATCCCCCGGCCTACAACGTGTACTCCGAAGTAGGCCAGCAGGAGTCCCATTATTACGGCTGCAATAAACGCCTGGGTCATAAAACCCAGATTGAACATCTCAAACATGGTAAATGGTTTTAAATGAAAATTGACTATGCGTCATCCCGATCCCGACAGCTGTCGGGACGAGGAATCTCATCCGTGCTTTAAGACCAGATTCTTTGATCTCAGATCCGATCTTCAGGCTGGGACTTTGTTCAAAATTCTAATTGGCCTGTTGCTTTTCCAGCGCCTCAACCAAGCTGTTTATGTTGTAGTCAAAGAGTTCAAAGTAGTCTCCGATTTCGTCGTATCCTCCTGTCATGGTGGCCAGCTTTACGATCTCAATACCCGTATTACGTGCCACCACTTCCGGTGACTTCGAACTGAAGTAGGGTGAGTTGATCAGCACGTGGATGTTGTTGTTTTTGACTTTGTTGATGACGGAGACCAGTTGTGAGGGCGTTGGGGGGATGCCGGGTTTCGGCTCCAGGAAGTCCACGATCTGAAGGCCGAAACGCTCTTCAAAATAGACCCACTCGTTATGATAGGCGATGATTTCGGTGCCCTGATAAGGAGCCATCTTCTGTTGCCACTCCTCCATCTTTTGATCGATTCGTTGCTTGAAGGTTTCAAGGTTCTGCGTGAACTCGGCTTCGTTTTCCGGAGAGATCTCAACCAGGTGGTCATGAATGGTCTCGGCGATCTGTTTGCCGCGCACCGGATCCAGCCAGTAATGGGGATTTCCGTAGATGTGGATGTCGCCTTCTTCGCGGCTGGTGGTAGCCGGCACCTGCAGCAGGGAGATACCCTCTGAGGCGTCTACATAACCGCGGCTGCCGCGCTGGATCTTGTTGTTGCGGGAGCTCTGCACCAGCTGGGGCGCCCATCCGATCTCCAGATCAAGTCCAACGGTCACGAACATATCCGCCCGCGAAAGCTTCACGATATAGCTGGGTTTGGGATCCACAAAGTGCGGGTTCTGGTAGCCTTTGGCTATGGCAAAGGCTTCAACCTTGTCTCCCCCGATATGACGGGTGATACTGGCGAGGTCGGGCAGCGTAGTCACCACATTGACCTGCGCGGCTGCTATGGAGGCCGTTAAAACGGCTGCAATCGTAATTGATAGTGTTTTAAAAATTTTCATAGTAGGTACCTCAAATTGACTTAAAAATGGTTTAGTATTGATGGGCGCCATGCGAGCCGATCACAAATACCCATCGGAGCTGGGTGGAGAAGGCAATGTCTCCGAAGTCGTTTTCGGTCGATATCTTCGGGCCGATCTCCAGCTTTTGGAATTCCGTGGCGTACCAGCCGAGGGTGGCAGAAATGGCCTGCTCCTCAAAGGTTATATCCCGAGGATTCTCGGAGTAGCTGTACATGCCGGTCAGGAACCAACGCTGGCTCAACTGGTACTGCATCCACGAATACATGCCCCAGGCGTTAATACTCTGATCGGGCGTCTGTTCGTATTCGCTGAAATAAAATTCGGTCTGCCATTCGAAAGAACGATAACGGTTGTAGCGGACCGGCTTCCATTTATAGGTGATGTCGATGCCGCCGATGCGTGTTTTCTGCAGGTCTTCGTTATCGCCGATAGCGCCTGTTAAACCAAGTTCCAGGGTGGCGTTGTCGCTGAGGTCCCAGAAGTTCTTCAGGTGTGCCAGCAACTGGGGCTGGTTCTCCTCGCTATAGGCAAAAAGTGGACTCTCTTCGGCGCCGCGCGTTCCTTCAATGATGAGCTCTTGGTAGAAGCTCCGGTTCGGGAGGAGCCAGCTGAGGGAGAAGCCCTGATCAATCAATGCCTCTCCGAAAAAGGATTCATATGCCACCGGTACATCTATTACCGGAAGAGCATGGCGATGCACGGTGTTGATCCGCCCGAAAGCCTGGCGGAATTTACCGGCCTTGAGTTGCAGATTGAGCGGAAGGCTCAACGTTTGCAGGTAGACCTCTTCAATCTTGGCGTTGAGTTCACCTCCTTCACCTTCAAAGACCGGGTAAAACTCGGCTTTGGCGTAGGGATCGATGGCGGAGCTGAAATTGAGCTCCACGCCTTGCACGTAGGCGTCCCAGTTGCGGTCGCCTTCGCTGGTGTAAAGGCTTCTGAAATCGCCGATGGCGCTGATATCGGGGTTGCGGTTGGCCGAGGTGGCGCGGACTCCCTGGGAGCTGGTGGTGCTATTCTGGTTTTGATTTTGTTCTTGTTCGCCCATCTGTTGACGAATTTCTTCCAGCAGCAATGAGTCGGCCGCAGTAGAATCCTGCTGGGCGATGGCATTAAGTGATAGCCCTGATAAGATGCA
>CAYWDK010000206.1:0-2975 GCA_964457025.1 uncultured Balneolaceae bacterium
AGGACCGCCGGCCGTGCCATCAGCAGCTGGCGCCTCCCCACGTGATGTTCAGCCAGAGGTTGGTGACCTGATGGACGCCCTGGTCGACCGAGGCGGTCAACGTGTACGGGCCTGCGGGGAGATCCTGGGCGCTGGTGCCGTACCGGAGGATCGGCTGGGTGGTGGTGTCGCTCCAGACCTCCTCGCCGTCGGTCTCGAGGACGACGGTGATCTCGCCCTGTCCTGCGTGCTCGATGTCGACGTGGGCATCAGCGCCGTCAGCCTTGGCCTCGGCCTGGGCGGTGAGCTGGTCGTCCGGGGTCAGCTGGCCACTGACCTGTTGCTGCGAGCAACCAGGTTCGACGTCGGCTTGGGCGGGCGAGCCACCGCCTGTGCCGCCCAGGCAGCCGGCCACCAGCAAGGCCAAGACGAGCACCCCCAAGCTAACCCGTCTCACGAGCAGTCCCCCGTCCCCCAGGCGAACGCGAGGGTCGCTTGGATATCGTAGTAGCCAGTCTCGGTGGAGATCTTGAGCGTGTAGTTGCCGGCATCCAAGCCGGACAGCTGGTAGCCAAGGAGATAGTCGTTGGCCACCGTCGTCGGGCCGTTGGCCCGTTCTGCCCAGACCTCTTGACCATCCCGTTCGAGGGTGAACTGAAGGCCGCCCCGCCCGCTGGCCGAGCCCTGGAGCCCGAAGGTGACGTTCGTACCGTCGATGCTGGCAGTCTTCGTCGACGGCTCCATCGGGGTGACGGCCCCCTCCATCTCCTTGGTCCGTTCCATCGTCCGGCAGGGCGACCCTTCTTGGCTGCCCGCGGTGCCCACGCCATCGTCGGCCCTCTCGTCGCTACCGATGCAGCCGGCGAGGAGGGCGGTGGCCAGGAGCAGACCGATCAACAGGGCGTGCGTCGTGGGCTTGGCTCCGTCGTCGCTGTCGTTCATGGATCTCGATCTCCGTCAGCGGTCTCTGGTCGTGTCATCTCCCTCGTGTCGGGCCACGGGGCGGCGGTCACGGACGACCGCCCCCGCCGGCGTCCCGAGCGTACCACGCCTCGATCCGGTCCCGGACAAGGGCGCGTTGCTCGTCGGTGATGACCTCGCTCTCCTCCAGCGCGGTCAGGAACGCGCGAGCCTCAAGGCTGGTCACGCGCCCGTCGTGGAGCATCTCCCGGGCCTCCCGGACCAGGCCGTGGGGTAGGAAGGCGAACTCGTCCTCGACCGCCCCCCGCCGTAGCTCCTGCTTGAGCTCCTCGACCCGGGTCTGGACGACCTGGAACTGCTCCTCGGTGAGGTACCCGTCGGTCAAGAGGCCGCGGCAGTGGGCCTTGCGTTCGGTCAGCTGGGCCTCGCACTCGGCGGGTCGGTCCCGGGTCGCCTCGAACAGGTGCTCGATGGCCTCGAGCTCCTCCTGGAGACGCGACCGCTCACGGTAACGGCGGGCGACACCGATCGCGCCGCCGGTGACGGCCACCAGGATGCCCAGGATGCCGAAGGTCAGATCCTGGTTCTCGCGTGCGAAGGCGGTCTCGACCATGTTCGGCTCTGTGGGGGCTTCCTGGCCGACGTGGAACGTGTGGGTGACCGAGGACGTCTGGTTGGCGTCGTTGCCGGCCCAGAACCGGGCGGTCCGGTCCCCGGCGGCGGTGTAGGCGTGGGTGAGGGCGGGATCGGTCTGCCAGCCGGTCGTGTTCCCGTCGCCCCAGTCGGCCTTGTACCGTGTGGCGTTCCCTTGGAGCCCGGGTCCTGATCCCGAGAGGTCGACGTCGACCTCCTCGCCTGGACCCGGGTAGGCACTGGAGACCTTGACGGCCGGCTCGATGGAGGCGTCGGTCTCCCCGAGGACCCAGAGGGTCCCATCCCCGCCGGCGGCCACGAGCAGGCCGTCGGCCACGCTGATGTAGTGGAACAAGCGCCAGGGTTTCTGCTCGGCGATGGCGGGATCCGACGGGATCGGCTTCCGCCACAGGATGTCGCCCGTCTCGGCGTCCATGGCGTAGATCGAGGTACCGTTGCCGTTGCGCCACTCGGCGGCGGCATAGAGGGTCTCGTCGGCGAGGATGATGTCCCCGTTGGCCCACTTCTCGTCGTAGCTGGGGTCCAGCACCGTCCGCCACCGGTTGTGGTGGGGGTCGGTGTCGTAGCGGTAGAGGGTCTCTGTGGAGGTGGCGTAGAACGCGTTGTCACCCAGGGCCAGCCCGCCGTAGGTTGCGTTGGTCTCGGCGTCGAAGGCCCCGACTGTCTCGGACCAGATCACCTGGCCGTCCTGGCCGGGGTTCAGGGCCAGGACCTCGTCGAGGATCCGGGTGTAGACCAAGCTCCGGGTCCCGGTCGGGTGGGCGCTGATCCCCTGGAAGGCCTCCTGGTCGCCCAGGGACCTCTCCTGTCCGGCGACGCCGATCTCGGTCAAGGACACGGCACGTTCACGGGCCCACTCGATCCCCCCGCCGTCGGGTCCGGGCTCGAAGGCGGTGACGTGGAGCGTACCGTTCTGGGCAGTGACGGACGGGGTGTCCTCGCAGGCGACTCCCGGGAGGCCGGTCTCGATGCAGGGCGCCGATGCGTACCCTACGCCGTCGAAGCCGGAGGCTATCAGGTGGTCCCCGACGACCGAGATGCCGGTCAGGATGCTCAGGCTCGGGTCGGTCCCCTCCCGCGGGGTCCCGTCCTCGTCGGCCATGGTGCTCTCCCAGAGCCAGTGCTCTTCGCCGCTGTGAGCGTCCAGGGCCACCAGGTAGGTCTCTTGGCGGAAGGTCTCCTCCTGCTGCTGGTTGCAGAAGGTGTACAGGGTACCGTCGTGGACGATGAGGTGGCCGCAGGTCTGGGACCCGCGGTTCCCGCTGCCGATCGGCTTGGCCTCCCGGACCGTAGCATCCTGCTCGAACACGTAGTGAGGCCCCCACGTCCAGGCCTGCTCCCAGGTGGCCAGGTCGTAGGCTTCGACGTGGACCTTGTCGGGCCAGTCGCGGATGGAGATGTAGAGGCGCTCACCGTCGATG
>CAYWDK010000207.1:0-2923 GCA_964457025.1 uncultured Balneolaceae bacterium
CACGGACGGCATGCGAAGGCGTGGCAAAAACAATCATGTCGCGGCCGGGCACACACTCTTCCAGATTGGTAAAACATTCGATAGCGTCGGGCAGGGTAACATCGGATATATAGGAAGGGTTACGATGATGGTTATTTATACCGTAAGCTATTTCAGATTCGCGCGCCCATAGCGAAACTTCATTACCTGCCCTGGCAAGTACTACGGCCAGGGCGGTACCGAAACTGCCGGCGCCGATGACGGTTACATTTCTCACGATGGTGAATGCTGTTGTTTATCCTTGTTCAACCAGCCTGTTGCGGGCTTGAACGAACCGACCCTGTTCTCGGTGCCCTTAAGCAACCTGTTGATATTGCCCTTGTGCTTGATAATGATTCCCAGCCCGACTATGCCTGCAAAGATGAGAATGCTCCCGTCAATATCCCAGCCGAAAACATAGCGCAGGGCGACCAGGATGAGCGGATAGATGAAAGCGGCGACCAGTGAAGCTAGCGAAACGTAACGGCTTGTGAACATCACGATGGAGAAGACCCCTGCCGTAATAGCTACCGAAACGGGCTCGATGCCACAGAGCATGCCTGCCGCCGTGGCCATTCCCTTTCCCCCGTCAAAGCTGGCAAACAGAGGGAACATATGGCCCAGTATCGCTACCACACCGCAAACTATTCGAAGAAAAGAGTCTACCTCCCAGTAGGGGAAAAGGCTGACGGGTCCGCTGGCGATGGAATAGGCAAGCTGGCTGATCCAGAAAGAACTGGAAAAGCCTTTAAAAAAATCGATGGCAAGTACCACTACTCCCGGCTTCCATCCTAATAGCCGAAAGGTGTTGGTAGCTCCGGCATTGCCGCTGCCGTGGTCGCGGATATCAACGCCTTTTACCACTTTACCAACCCATATGGATGACGGGATGGATCCAACCAGGTAACTCAGAACTATGACAACTGCTAGTGCTAACATGGACAGATGGTTATGGTGTACTGAACGCCCTCAATATATAGTTTGAAAAACAATTATCGACTTTGGAAACGTAAAAAAATACGATGGTATTCTAGACGTGACGCTCCGCGTGGTAGGAAGAACGTACCAGCGGACCACTTTCGACATGTTCCAGACCAAGCTCTTCTCCGATACGCTTGTATTCAGCAAACTGATCGGGGTGGACCCACTCTTCGACCGGATGGTGCATCTTGGTCGGCTGCATATACTGGCCGATGGTAAGCACATCCACCTCATGATCCACACAGTCTTGCATCAGTTCCACTACCTCTTCGGGCTTTTCTCCGAGGCCTACCATAATACCGGTTTTGGTTCGAAGGCCCTGGTCTTTGCAGCGCTGAAGCAGTTCCAGCGAGCGCTCGTACTTTGCCTGGGGCCGTACGGGACGGTAGAGCCGCGGTACCGTCTCAAGGTTGTGGCTCAGTACATCGGGGGGTGTATCGATAACAATCTGAAGGGCTTCCCAGACACCGCGAAAATCGGGAATCAGCGATTCGATGGTGACGCCGGGAATAGCTTCTCTCAGCTGGCGGTGGCATTCGGCAAAAATGGGCGCGCCACCGTCCTCGCGTTCGTCGCGGTTCACGGAGGTCAGTACTACGTGTTTCAGATCCATCTTCTGTGCGGCGTCGGTCACCCGGCGAGGCTCGTCCCAATCCAGTCCCTGTACCGGGCGGCCGGTCTTGACCGCGCAGAACGAGCACGAACGGGTGCAGACATCGCCCAGAATCATAAAAGTGGCCGTACCGTTGCCCCAGCATTCGCCCATATTGGGGCAGCGTGCTTCGGCGCAAACGGTGTTCAGCGAGTGCTTCTGGATGGTATCGGCTACCTCCTTAAACTTCTCTCCGGACGGTAGCTTCACGCGAAGCCAGTCGGGGCGCCGTTTCGTCGTTTCGTTTCGGTCTACTACGTTCAGTTCTTTAATCATGAATCCGGGGTCAAAAAATTAGTGCTGTACTGCTTCTGCAGAGGACGTCTTAAGATACGAAAATTCATCTTCCAGTTCAGGTAACGATTCAGCCTTAACAGTTTCTACCTCGAAGACGTTTTCGAAGTGCTTCACAAGGTGGGCCTTGACTTCTTTCTGATCCACTTTTCGGCCCAGAATCTTCTGCAGGCTGGTCACCTCCTTGTCGCTGATGCCACAGGGCACGATGTGGTCGAAGTAGCTCAGGTCGGTGTTAACATTCAGGGCAAAGCCGTGCATCGTCACCCAGCGTGAGCAACGGATGCCCATGGCGCATATTTTTTCTCCTCCGGTCCATACGCCGGTCAGCCCCTCGATGCGCCCAGCCTCAATATCGTACTCCGCACAGGTGCGGATGATGACTTCTTCCAGCCGCCGGAGGTATTTGTGGATGTCGGTGAAATGACGGTCGAGGTCAAGGATGGGATACCCTACGATCTGCCCGGGACCGTGATAGGTAATATCGCCGCCGCGGTCGATCTCGATATACTGGGCGTCGATATCGGAGAGCTCGGCAAGGCCTTTCAGCAAGTGGGCCGAATCTCCGCTTTTGCCCAGGGTGTAGACGTGCGGATGTTCGACAAAAAGCAGTACGTCGTTGCTTTCTGCTCCGGGCTTGTAGAGCTTCTGCTCCTGGCGGGCGCGTTTTTCGTCGATCAGCCGCTGCTGGATGGCCGTTTGCAGCTCCCAGACCGGCTTATAGGGGGAGGGGCCCAGATCGTAAAGATCGACGGTTTTCATAAGGGCTAAAGATACAAATTAATAGATGTAAGTATAAGTTGTCTTTAGACCCCCCGGGTTTCGAAATCGGCTACAGAAATATTACTGGATTCGAAAACCACGGGGGTCTGCAAAAGGTAACATCTACTTCTTCTTAGGCTGCGTACCCAGATGCACGCCTTCGCCGTAGGCTTCGGCGACGGCTTCCATCACGGCCTCCGACATCGTCGGGTGCGG
>CAYWDK010000208.1:0-2923 GCA_964457025.1 uncultured Balneolaceae bacterium
GGTTACCTGGTTGTTATCCTGGCCATCATGAAGACGAACGGAGACCGGGATTCCAGTCCCGAGCACAGTTCGGCTTGACCCGTGGACCGGATAACAAATTATCTTTTTATACTGGCGCTCGTCGTGGTCTTCGTACTGTTTGCGCAGGCCGACGACCAGTTTCGCCTTCTTATTGGCGGCCTCATTGCCGCCTGTTTCTGCATTGTTGCTTTCCTGTTGCAGTGGCTCACCCTTGACGGATCCGCAGCCGCTTTTGTAATCGGCACACTGACTTTCGGCCTTGGAGGATGGCCTGCAGCCATCCTGCTTCTTCTTTTCTTCGTCAGCAGCAGCCTCATTTCCCGCAAGTCGAAACTTATCGTGGAAGAGAGCTCTCATGAGTATGACGAAGAGGTGCGCAGGACCGGCCTTCAAGTGTGGAGCAACGGCTTCTGGTTTTCGCTGGGTATATTGCTGGCATTTATGACCGGCTACGCTTTCTTCTGGATAGCGGCGGCCGGCGCTATCGCCACGGCCATGGCCGATACCTGGGCTACGGAACTGGGCAGCAAGCGTTTTGAGGTAAAAACCTATCTGATGAACGGTCTGAAAAAAGTGGAAGCCGGCACCGAGGGCGGGATCAGCGTGCCCGGAACCCTTGCTGCTGTTGCAGCCAGCATAGCTATAGCGATGATGGCCGTTTACTTGTTTTCACTGAAAAACACGCTCTTTTTCCCCATATTCCTTGCAGGATTTTCAGGATGCCTTATGGATTCTTATCTTGGTTCGACTTTTCAGCGGACATCCGGAGTCGTGCACATACCCGGCATCCACGGTGCTTTCAAGGCGCGGCTCGACAATAATATGGTGAACTGGCTGTCAACCGGTACCGGTTCGCTCTTGGCTTTAATCTTAAATCTGGTATTGATATGAAAAAATGGTACAAGCGACTTCACTGGCAAATCATGATCGGTCTCATCTTGGGTCTTATTTACGGACTCATCGCCAGCCTCACCGGACTTTCCGAATTCACTACCGATTATGTCAAGCCTTTCGGTACCATTTTCATCAATCTTCTGAAGCTTATTGCTGTCCCGCTGGTGCTGGCCTCGCTTATCGTGGGCGTCACCAGTCTTAACGATGTGGCGAAGCTTTCGCGGATGGGACTGAAAACCATCGGTTTCTACATGGTCACCACGGTCCTGGCCATCACCATCGGCCTTACGGTCGTTAACACCATCCAGCCCGGTAAGACGCTGCCGCCTGAGACCCAGCAGCAGCTGATGTCCAGTTACCAGGAGAACCTGGAGGGGTCAAGCGAATCGGCGCAACAGGTTCGTGAACGCAACCTCCTCGATTTTTTTGTGGATATCGTACCCCAGAACTTCTTCGAGGCGGCATCCGACAACTCCAATATGTTGCAGGTCGTCTTTCTGGCGATTATTCTTGGGATCGGCATCATCCAGATACCCAAAGAGAAGGGCAGGGTGCTGGTCAACTTTTTCGACTCGCTTAACGATGTGATCATCAAGATCGTCGATTTCGTGATGTTGACGGCGCCCTACGGGGTTTTCGCCCTGATGGCCGCCGTCATCGTCGACCTGGCCGGTGACGACCTCACCAAGGCGCTCGAACTGCTGGGCGCGCTGGGCTGGTACTGTGTAGCCGTACTGATCGGCCTGGTCTTACACGTTATGATTGTCTATTCCAGCCTCTTCAAGCTTTTCAGCAAGATGAAGCTTAAGGACTTTTTCCGGGCCATACGTCCCGCCATGTTACTGGGCTTCAGTACCAGCTCCAGTTCGGCGACTCTTCCGGTCACCATGGAGCGTGTTGAGAAAAATGTGGGGGTAGACGAAGAAGTATCCAGTTTTGTGCTGCCGATAGGTGCCACCATCAACATGGACGGTACCAGCCTTTACCAGGCAGTGGCTGCAGTATTCATTTCCCAAGCCCTTGGGCTTGACCTCTCTATCGGACAACAGCTGACCATTGTGCTTACCGCTACGCTTGCTTCCATAGGTGCAGCCGGTGTGCCGGGCGCCGGTATCATCATGCTGGTTATCGTGCTGCAGGCTATTGAAGTCCCCGTTGAGGGTATAGCGCTGATACTAGGCGTTGACCGTATCCTAGATATGTGCCGTACGGCCGTCAATATAACCGGTGACGCAGCCGTATCGGTAGCCGTTGCCCATACCGAGGGATTGCTCGGCGATATGCACTTTGACGACTGACCATTTGGCATTTGTGACGGGGATGAAACGTTTTTCTTGCCGCGGCTGTATAAAAGGTGAATTAAATCACGCGTGCGAATCCATCTATATGTCTATAAGATTGGCAATCACCTTCATTATCTGCTTTTGCAGCCTTGCAGCCACGGCCCAATCCCCAAACGGGAGTTCCGGCGACTACGAGTCGGAACTGAAAAAGGGTATCGAGGCCTTCTACCAGACCCGATGGGACGAGGCTTCGTCCGTATTCAACAGGCTCAGGCGGCAGGATCCGGATGATCCCCGCGCCTATTTTTTTGAGTCGATGATCCCGTTCTGGGATTATTTTTTTGGCGGTAATACCGGGCATTCGGCCGAACGCTTTCTGCAGCGCTCGGAGACTGCCATCGACATCAGCTACCGCCGGTTAAAGCGGAATCCCCACGACACTACGATGGTGTTGATGCTGAGCGGCCTCTACGGCTACCGCAGCCTGGTAGCGGCGGGAGAGGGGAACTACCAGACAGCCATCCGCAGCGGTATGACCGGCTATACCTATACGCGCCAGCTGCTTTCCCTGGATGCCGAAGACCCCAGAGCGCTGATCGGCAAGGGTATTTTTTACTATATGCTGGGGAGCGTCCCTAAAAACATGCGCTGGATGACCAATATGATGGGCATGAAGGGGGATATGCAGGAAGGATTCGATTTATTGGAACAAGCGGCCCGGTCTG
>CAYWDK010000209.1:0-2874 GCA_964457025.1 uncultured Balneolaceae bacterium
AATCGCCCATGGCACAAGTTATTCTGGGCGGTCTGATTAGTTCTACCCTACTTAACATGATTGTGATTCCGGCTTTGCTGGCACAGTTTGAAAAGGGATAATATGAGAGCTCCTAAAAGGGAAATGTATTTGTTGGCCAATTGGAATAACTAAGCCCAAAGTTATTGTATATTAACAACTTATAGTTTGTTTGAGTACATTTTTCACGACAATGGTCATGGAAATCCTCAGTCTTTTGATCCGAGGTTAATCCAAGCCAGTATCTAACATTTTTTATATACCTATAAGTAGTTGCAATACAACTGGTTGAAGGGCGTGGAATGTCTCTAAAGTCATCTCATTGAGTAAATATGTTGACCCTGAGATTGTTAATATAGCAATAGGAAATCCATGACTTGGATTTCTTATCTTTTTAAAGAATATTGACAATCTGGGTAATCGCTACGATTAGGGGCGAGGGCAGTTTATGAATATTAGAAATTTTGATCAGTTTTTCCATGATAGCCCCATCCCGATGTGGGTGTATGACCCCGAGGATTATACAATACAAGAGGTCAACCAGGCGATGGCTGATACCTATGGGTATTCGCGGGAAGAGATGCTCTCCTTTACTTTATTTGACCTGCGTCCCGAAGACGAAGTGACAAAGTTAAAAGAATACCTCGCGCAAGTAGATAACGAGAGCGTAGGCGATGAAGGCGTCTGGAAGCATCAAAAGAAGGGTGGTGAATTTGTCTATGCTCGGGTGGTTCGGAATCCGGTATCGCTCGATAATAAGGATCGGGACTACCAGCTGGCCATGTATAAAAACCTTACCAGTGAGCTGGAATCCCAGCTAAATAATGAAATGCTCTTCAAGCATAGCCTGGATGGCATCATGCTGACCAATCCCAATGGGGAGATCCTCCAGGCGAATCAGGCGGCCTGTGATATTTTGGGGATGAGCGAGCAGGAAATTACCGAGAGGGGTCGAGGGGGCATTGTTGCCAGGGATGAAAAGTTAGAGAAAGCGTTAGAGCAGCGTACCCAAACGGGAAAATTTGCTGGTGAGCTGAACTTTATCCACAAATCCGGGCGCAAAATACCGGTGGAGATCACCACTTCGGTGTTTCAAAATTATGCTGGCGAGAAACGGACCAGTTTAATTTTCCGGGATATCAGCGACCGAAAAGCACAGCAACAGGCCCTCCGGGACGAGAAGGAATTTACCGAGGCTGTCCTGAATAGTTTGCCGGGCGTGTTTTACGTCTTGGATCACCAGGGCCGTGTGGTGCGATTTAATGACCATGCCTTGGAAGTATTTGATCTTCCTGCTGACGAAATCATCGGGCGATCAGCCGCTGAGTTTGTGCATGAATCCGACCAGGAAAAAGTACCGGAAGAAATTCGAGGCGTTCTTGAAGAAGGATATCGGGTGTTTGAGCTAACCTTAAAGACAGGAGGCGGAACCACCGCTATCTACCGGTTTAACGCCGAGCGACTGGAGCAAAGTGGTCACACATATATTATTGGCACCGGCTTAGATATCACGAAGAAAAAAGACCTCGAAGAGCAGCTACATTCCTTGTTGCAAGAAGAACAGGTCCAGCGAAAGAAAGCCGAAGCGGATCGGGACAAGCTAAAGGAGATGTTCGAAGAAGCCCCCTCTCCCAAGTGCTTGTTGGAAGGCCCGAAGCTCCGCTATGTGATAGCCAATAAGGCCTACCGCCAGGTGGTGGGACAGGAAGACATCATTGGCAAGCCCGTCATCGATGTCATTCCGGAGGTCAAGGAGCAGGGCTATATAGATCTGTTGGAAAAAGTTTACCAAACCGGGGAGCCCTATTTAGGTTTTGGAGATCCCGTACACATTGACAAAGGAAAAAAGGGAGCTAAACAACAATATATCTTTAATCTTCTATTTGCACCTTTATTTGATGAAGAGGGAGAGGTCTATGGCATCTTTATTGAAGCCATGGATTTTAGCGAACAGATTGCCTACCAGAAGCAGCTAAAAGAATCCCTTACTGAAAAGGAGACACTTCTGGCTGAGATTCACCACCGGGTGAAAAATAACTTAGCCATTGTTACCAGCATGATGCAGCTGCAGGCAATGGAAACGGAGGATACCGACCTGCAAGGAGCACTTCGGTCCGCCCAGCAACGCATTCAAACCATAGCTACCATCCACGAGTTACTGTATAGTTCGGAAAGCCTGTCGCATTTGAACTTTGGAGAAAATGTAAAACAGCTGCTCCATAACCTAGAGGAAATATTTAATACCGGAAAACAGATTACGGTAGATCTGCAAGTAGAGCAAGTGCCAATGAATATTAATCAAGCAATCCCCTGTGCTCTGATGGTAAACGAAGTGGTTACCAACGCCTATAAGCATGCATTTAATCATCAAAAGAAAGGAGAGATTGCCATTCAGCTATATGAAGAGGATAGCAATGTAGTGGTCGAAATTACAGATAATGGTGTGGGATTTCCGGATAATATCATGCAAGAGGGGGGATCAACGATCGGGATGACGTTGATCAATCTGTTAAAACAGCAATTGGAGGGCGAAGTGCACTTTTCGAATAGCAATGGTACACAATTCAAGTTAGAATTTGAAAAAGCTGATGTGAAAGGCAGTGGGAGCATGTTAATAAAGAATTGATTTCGTAGATCCGTCCGGAGAAAATTCTGAGGGAAGATATTGATACAAATTGTGGAGTGTTATTTAACTCTTCGAAGGGGATGAATTATTATCTTAATAAATAAGAGTTAACCCTTCGTAAATAACTACCGGAAACGGGCCACCGACGATATATGCTTGGTTTCCACTGCCGAAATATGTGTCACCATAAATAGCTATCCACTACTTCCGTGAGAATCCGTGATAAGTTT
>CAYWDK010000210.1:0-2872 GCA_964457025.1 uncultured Balneolaceae bacterium
CCCGCATTGCGGAATGCCGCTTCAAGATCTGCAAGCTCATGGAGATAAAAACCTTCTGTTGCTACCGGTTTAAAGCGCATAAAATTTTCCCGGTCAGGAAAGGTAACGGCTGCCCGTCCTTCGGGTTTGAGAACACGGAACATTTCTTTAAAAACCGCTCCCGGATCTTCAATCACATATGCGGTGGCTACACTACATGCTATGTCAAAGACATTATTTTCAGAAGGGAGTGCATCGCCCGGAGCATGATGTAATGTAACCCTGCCCTCGGAGATGGCCTGGGCGTTTTTCTTGGATGCCATTTCGATTGCGGTCTCCGATATTTCAACGCCTGTAACGGAACCTTTGGATGCTCTTTGTAATAGCAGTTCAATATTGGCACCGTTGCCGAAACCGATTTCAATAATGTGGTCTTCCGGCTGAATGTCCAGCAGGTCGGCGGTCCATCGAGCATGGGCAATGGTCTTTGGTGTCATCCATGCAAATAAGACCTTGCCGAAAAACCCCTTTGGATATTGCAGTTGCCTGCCGATTAGTTTTAATGGGTTCATCTTACTATATATTTAGTGTTATTAAATAGAAACAGTACGTTCTTTTAAGTTGTCGCATAATGCCCTTGTGCTTAGCTGGCTGCGGATTGATGCCGATTCAATTACCAGTTTAGGGCTTGCCTCAGTAAAATCAAAATGATCGGGGTAAGGCTAAGGCGAGGGATATCCCGTTGAAGCGCCTTGTCAGGTGGCATATGCACCGCAAGTTGACACATTTTACTATTTGACCTGATCAAAGAAACGGATGGCATTCGGAGCAATTTGCTTTGAATGTTTAAGCCATGGTGCATGCCCTCCATCCACGACGTGCAATTTAGCGTTTGGCATTACCTTCACCATCCGTTGGCCCACCTCTACAGATCCAAAGGGATCGTTTTTTCCCCAGAACACCAGTGTTGGTTGCGCTATTTGTTGCAGCTGTTCGGCCGACAGTCGCATCTCCGGTCGGTTGCCGCGCAGTCGGATCAAGGCGTTGAGCGTGGAAAGAAACATTTGCCGAAAGCCTGGTAGCCGCTCAGTTACCAGCAGCAGGTCGGCCAGTTCCGGAGATAGTGGGTATTCGTTCACCATCTTGCTCAGTTCTTCGACTTGACTCTCCGATGGCGGTCTTATCCGTGTTAGCAGTTGCCCCAGCGGTTTGGCCGAAAGGAGGCGCATCGGCAGCGGGGCTGATGTGTCAAAAACGATAGCAGGGCATCCCACATGTACCATTGCAATGACTCTATTTGGCCTATCGAGGGCAAGCCAACTGGTCCAGAGCGAGCCTAGCGAGTTGGCCACGAATAATGATGATTCCAATCCAAGCCCTTCAAGTACTTCATCAAGAAAGGTAACGGCGTTGCGCCTTAGATGATCGGGAAACTCCTTGGTGGTGTCCGTGAGTCCATAAGCTGGTAAATCGACCGCGAACAGGCGGAAACCTTCGACTTCTGTCATAAACGGAGCCCACATAGCGGCAGGGGTGCCGATGCCACTGATCATTATTACAGCCGGTCCTTCACCCGAGATCAAGGCGTGAGCTTGCCCGCCGATCGACGGAACTTCAAAAAAGCGCGATTCTGCTTTAACACTGTATCGGTCGAGCATTTTACGTTGTGCCTCTATAAATTCTTGCCTTGTATTCATTATCATAAAGTTATAGAAGTTGGCATGTCATGCGACCTAACGCCCCGGCGTTTAAGTGGCAGGCAGAAGTATATATAAGTGACTAGCAATTAACAGCTTAGCTAAAAAATTATAGACTGGCAAGGGGAGGGAGGCCTGACCGGCTGTAGCGCTGGTTATACCACTTTATACCCATTTTTCGAGCTGTTTTGTATGGTGTATGTAATGATCAATTTGTACTTCCACCCAATCGATGTATTCTTCATTTTCAGAAAGTTCCTGGGAAGAAATTGACTTGGCTCTTTGATAAAATTGGTCATGAGCTAGTTGAAGTTCGGCTATCGTTTCTTCCCAGCTTAGGTGGCTGCGTTTCTTCACAGACTGTTTATTAAACTCATCCGTGTCATGTTCAATAGCTTTTTGGAGACCGTCTTGGAAAAGGCCAAATTGTCGAATTACCTCCTTATCCCAACCTGTGATGTGAGCAACAACTTGTTTAGGGGACCATGACCCGCATACTCCCGGTTGATCTCTTTTAGACTTTTCTAGCTGTTGAGCCACTTTGATAAACTTTTGCTGAAGAGTGGTAAGCTTATCTAATAAGTTTTTCCAAGTCGAGGACATGTGAAAAGTGGTATAACGACCTTGCTCGTAACCGGCGTGCAAGCTAACGTTAATTTATTTAAGGATGTACAACAGTAATTGAAGGATTAAAACCTGGCAGCCCACGGCAAGGGATGTCCGAGTTAACGCGCTGGTTATATGGCGGTTCTTGCATGAGAATGTATTATACAATGTTAACTTTTCGCTGTTTTCCCGTTTGTCGGTTCATAGTAAAGTGTTACGGCACCACCACTAAAGGTTTTAGTCTTTATGAGTTTAAGAATAGTCCTGTCGTTTATATTTTCAAATAATGGCAAACCGCTTCCTGCAACAACAGGATGAACACAAAGTTGGTATTCATCAATCAAATTAAGTTTCATCAGCTGTATAATTAAACTCCGACTGCCAACTAAAATGTCTTTACCTGATTGTTGCTTGAGTTCTAAAACTGTTTCTTTTAAATCACGCTTTGCTATGGTTGCACTTTTCCAATCCACATTCTTAAGCGTATGGGAAAAAACAATTTTTGGAATTTTGTCAATAGCTGTGGCAAAGTCATTCATTGATTTTTCTTCGGAAGGGTTTTCTAACAACGTTCGCCAAAATTCCATAAG
>CAYWDK010000211.1:0-2869 GCA_964457025.1 uncultured Balneolaceae bacterium
ACAAACTCTTCGACCTCCTTGACAATGTTCTGTTTGAGATCCAGGTCTTCGAAAACCGCTTCAATCACCAGATCCACATTTTCAAAACCTTTGTAGGAGTCGGTTGGAGTGACCAGGCCGGTGATACGGTCTCTTTCGAAAGAGGAGATAATACGCTTGCTCACTTTTTGGTCCAGGTCTTCCCAGATAGCCTGTTCGCCTTTGGCGGCCGGTTCAATATCCTGGTCCTTAAGCAGCACGCGGTAATCATTGTTTACGCTGACATCCGCAATGCCCGAACCCATGAGTCCGGCGCCCAGAACCCCGATCTTTTGTACATCCTGCGCTTTATCCTCATCCGGATTCTTTTTTGCACCCTGCATACTGAAGAAGAGATTTACCAGGGCTTTAGATTCCTTTGTGGCGGCCAGCTCACCAAAACCAACTGACTCTTTTTCAAGTCCGGCTTCAAAACCGTTCTTATAGCCCTCTTCAATACAGTCAATTATTTTGAAGGGAGCCGGATAATTTCCCTTGGTGTTGGATTGAGCTCGTTTCCTTGACTGAGAGAAGATTATCTTTCTGCCGATGGGATTTCCTTCCAGCAGTTTGGCGCCAAGCCCCCGCTTGTCTTTTCGGCTGAATTTGCCACTGTTGATTCTATTTACTGCTTTTTTCGCGGCGGTAAGTATGGCATCCTTGTGAGTCAGTTCATCCACAAGTCCCATCTTATAGGCCTGCCGGGGATAGATATTCTTGCCGGTCAGTGCGTAGGTAAGGGCGTTTTGCAGGCCGATCAGCCTGGGCAGGCGCTGGGTTCCACCGCCTCCGGGCAACAGGCCGAGCTTTACTTCCGGCTGTCCGAAGGTAGTCGCAGAATCCTTGGATGCAACGCGGTAGTGGCAGGCCATAGCAACTTCATTGCCGCCGCCGATGCAGGCGCCGTGTATGGCGGCCACAACCGGTTTGCTGAAATTTTCGAGGCGCAGCAGCAGCTTGTTTCCTCTCCGGCTGAGCTCTTCGATGCCCTCAGGCGCCGATTTGTTCTTAAGCATCTCCACATCGGCGCCGGCTATAAAATTCCCGTCTTTTCCACTGATAATGACGATACCCTCAACTTCGTCATCTTCCTCAAAGCGGTCCATCAGCTCTTTGAAAGCAGCAATCAGATCCTCATCCAGCTTATTCACTTTAGAGTCAGGTTGGTCAAGGGTGACGATGGCAATGTTATCTTCTGTTCTAATGTCTAAGTAGCTCATAAAGCAGTTTTTATTAATTAATATAACAGCAGTAGAATCAGGTTGAACAGGATTGTATTGAATCCTGTTCATCATAAAGAATCCTTTAATCCGGGTTCAGCGTTTGTATCTTTCCAATATGATGGCATGTCCCTGTCCGCCGGCAGCGCAGGCTGTAACGAGGGCAAGATTACCGTCTTCATGAATCAGCCGGTTAGCGGCAGTGGTTACAATGCGGGTTCCCGTAGCGCCAAAGGGATGTCCCAGGGAAAGCGATCCGCCCCAGAGGTTGAACTTATCCATGGGTATTTCTCCAACTTCTTGGTCACGTACCAGCTTTTCCTTTGCAAATTTCTTGGAGTTTAAGGCTTTAAGCACGGTCAGTATCTGCCCGGCAAAAGCTTCGTGAAATTCAAAAACATCAATATCATTCAGTGTCAGGCTCATGGCATCCAGCACTTTCGGAGTAGCGTAGGCCGGACCTAGCAACAGCTCGTCTTCGGGATCCTGGGCTACATAGGTATAGTTTCTCAAATAGGCTTTGGGTTTCAGGCCGAGGTCCAGGGCCTTTTGTTCATTCATAATCAAAGAAGCGGAGGCTCCATCGGTAAAAGCTGAAGAGTTTCCTGCAGTAATGGTTCCGTGCGGCTTAATGAATGCCGGACTCAGTTTTTGCAGTTTCTCCATCGAGGTATCCTCCCGGAAGGTGTTATCACGGGTAACGGGATCAAACTTCGGCGGCACGGGTGCGGGGATCAGTTCATCATCCAGCAGTCCTTCGTTGGAGGCCCTGGCGGCCAGCTGATGGGAACGCAAAGCGTATTCGTCCTGCTCTTCCCGGCTGATACCGAAATGGGCAGCCATCCGGTCGCAGCTTTCTCCCATGGTCTCTCCGGTGGAGAATTCCGAGATAGAGGGAATTTCGGGAAGGAAGTCAGACGGGCTCAGCCCCTTGAAAAATTTCAGCCAGTCGGTTGGGGATTTATATTTTCTGGCCTCCAATAGTTTTTGCCGCATATTTTTTCTCAGGCGGATGGGAATGTCCGACATGGTTTCCGTCCCTCCGGCAAGAACGATATCCGCTTGTCCGGATTTGATCAGTTCCACAGCACTGGTGATGGCTTGGTTGGATGAGATACAGGCTTGGGTTACGGTATGGGCCGGCACCGAATTCGGCACGCCGGCACCCAAAGCCGATTCCCGGGCAACGTTGCTGGTATTTATATCCTGGATAACCGTGCCCATAATGACGCGGTCCAGCTGTGAGGCGTTGATACTCGATCGTGCAATCAGTCCTTCGATAGCTATTCTTCCCAGGTCATAAGCCATCAGGTCATTATACGCAGTGCCCGATCGTTGAAAGGGAATGCGAGCTCCGTCTACAAGGACCACATTCGGTAAGTTGTCTTCGTTAGTCATAACATAATATTTAGTGATAACTGACTGGTATTGATGCGACTAAGATGGATGATTATACCCCATTAGTCAAGATAAACTTAACACTGTTAACCACATTTTGATTCAGCCGGCTGGAAAGCAAAAAGAAGTGGAAAAATGTTTTGCGGGCATTTCAAATGTTCTTATATTTGTGTTCTCCAAAAAACGGGCGATTAACTCAGCGGTTTAGAGTGCTTCCCTTACAAGGAAGAAGT
>CAYWDK010000212.1:0-2830 GCA_964457025.1 uncultured Balneolaceae bacterium
CAGTACCGCAAACAGGGCCCTTGCAAGAGTAGTGCGCATAGATGATACAATCTGTTGATCTTATTCTATTTTAACAAGCGACCAGCTGCGGTGGTTGTCCGAACCGGCCATAGCTGCTTTTGAGGAATGCTCAATAACAGCCGTCATCATGGTTCCAATTTTGGAATCCATGGCTTGTTTGTCAAATCGCTGGACGGTTACTGTGATCGTTTCGCCCGCGGCTATAACGGGTGTCGTGGATCCGTAGTCCAGTACATTCTCAACTTCCAGCATGATGGTGTCGGATGAATTTTTCTCCGCCGTCCTGCAGTATCGAACCACTTTGCCGCTTACTCTGGCGTGGCCGGGGGCAAGGGCCGGCTCAGGCATGGGAGCCATTTTTTGGTCTCCCTCTTCCGTTTGGTTCACCTCGGTTCCGGAACTGTTTTTGGATGTCGCACAGCTCATCTGGAATACAAGTCCTGCAGCAAGCAACACCATAACCAGGCTGGAAATTTTCATATGATTAACCAATAATTATTTTAGTTTATCCTTGCCATATAGCGAATTACTACATTTTGCAGGAAACTTCAACTCATCCTTTGGCCGGCATAGCTGTAAAAAAGTAATAATCTAAGGTAATACTTAACAGTGAGTTTAAAAGAATATTTTTACAAACATGTGGCTCAGACCAGCGATAACCCTATGGGTTTGGAGATAGAAAGTGCGGAGGGCCCCTTTATTTATACATCCGATGGCCGGAAGTATGTGGATTTCATCTCCGGCATAGCTGTCAGCAGCCTGGGCCACCGACACCCTGCCGTAATTAAGGCGGTGAAGGAACAGCTCGACCGCCACCTGCACGTAATGGTCTACGGCGAGTTTATACAGAAGCCTCAATCCGAATATGCGCAGCTTCTGACAGCGCAGCTGCCATCCCGGCTGGACAGGGTCTACTTCGTCAACAGCGGTACCGAAGCGGTTGAAGGGGCGTTGAAACTGGCCAAAAAGCACACCGGCCGGCACAAATTTGTGGCATTCCGCCACGGCTACCACGGCGATACCCACGGTTCGTTGAGTGTTACCGGGCGGGACGTCTATCGCGATCCCTACCTGCCGCTACTCCCCGATGTCACTTTCCTGGATTTTAATGATGCCGGCCGGCTGAAACAGATCGACGAAGAGACGGCGGCGGTGATTATGGAGCCCATTCAGGGTGAGGGAGGCATCATCCCGGCAGAGAAGGAGTGGCTCAGAGAGGTTCGCCGGCGGTGCGACCGCACGGATACCCTGCTCATATTTGATGAGATCCAGACGGGTTTTTACCGTACCGGCAGCCTGTTTGCTTTCCAGTATTATGAGACGGTGCCCGATATCCTCTGCCTGGCCAAAGCAATGGCGGGAGGGATGCCGATGGGCGCTTTCGTCTCATCCAGCGAGATCTTCGAATCATTCAAGCACGACCCGCCCCTGAACCATGTAACCACTTTCGGCGGACATCCGGTATCCTGTGCTGCAGCACATGCCACACTCACGGAGTTGCTGGGAGGCGATTTTACGGCCCGGGCCCGGCATATCGAAAAACGTACCAAAGAGATTTTACAGGCTCCGGGCATTGTTGAGGTGAGGGGACGCGGGGGCATGTTGGGCATGCAGCTTAGCAGCAGGGAACTTACCCAAAAAGTGGTGGAAGACTGCCTCGAAAAAGGAATTATCCTGGGGTGGACGCTCCATTCGGATACCCTGGTGCGGTTGGCACCGCCGCTTATTATCGAGGATAAACTCCTTGAAGATACTCTCGAGACGATAAAAAGCAGTGTTTTAACGCACTCCTAAATAAAATCTGTAACAGGGCGAACATTTTTCACTGTTTTCACTTTAAGGTATCTGTGAAATGTTAACAAACCCATTTGCTATGAGAAAACTATTACATACCGGTATTGCAGTGATCACCGCACTGTTTTTGATCACAGGCTGTAAGGACAGCACTTCATCTTCCGATGAAAATCCGCCCCAATTTCCTCCCGAAAGCTCCATGGAGATGAATTTCTCCGAATTCGAGGAGCAGGGACAGAGTAAACAGTCCGTTGAGACCCAAACCATTCAAAACTTTACCGCTGCCGTAGCCACGGCTTCGGTTCTGAAATTCATTGTTGACGTAAATCTCGCCATCCCGCGTGCGATTTTTGCAGCGGCCTCGGCATCCGATGCCGAATTCAACGGGGAAGGCCAGTGGGAGTGGACCTATTCCCAGTCGGCCGGCGGCAACACCTATGAAGTGCGGCTGGTGGCGGAAGTCCAGGCGGATGAATCGGTGAACTGGAGTTTCTATGTGACCAACAGCCAGCTTCAGATCGAAGACCGGTTGTTCTTCAGCGGTACCACTGCCGGAGATGGCAGCCAGGGCAGCTGGACCTACTACAATCTGCAAACCACCCAGCAGGAAGAAGTTTCTACTATAAGCTGGACGGTTAACGGTGAGAACGATGTGGATCTCAGGCTGGATGTACTCTCCGACAGGTTTAACAACATAGACGACTACATCGACTACAGCTTTGACGGCACTTACAAGAACGCCGTCTATTATGATGCCAGCGACGACGCCACTACCGAACTGGAGATCAACGTTGAAACCAAAGCCGGTTTCATCATCTCTCCCGGTTATAACAGCGGCCAAAAATCTTGCTGGGACGACCAGTACCAGGATACTACCTGCCCGAGCGAAACCTAAGCGGCAGCCGGAATAAATTTCAAAAGGCCTCCTGGCGTTTGCGTCGGGAGGCTTTTTGTTTTTGATAAAGGAATTGGATAGCGTCTTATTGAGTTATGAAGTGCACCCTTTAATCAATCC
>CAYWDK010000213.1:0-2791 GCA_964457025.1 uncultured Balneolaceae bacterium
GAGATCGGTTATGTACCGATGCCCGACTCGGTTTACCAGGAGCAGAAAGACAAGCTGGAGGCTTTCATTTCTGCTACGGCTCCAGATTCAGCTGCAGCTCCTGCTGCCGTCGATTCCGCATCAGCAGGCGGACAGTAACACCACTTAATACAAATCCTGTACTCCGGTCAAGGGGTTTGGCAAGCTATGAACAGAAAGTTTAAAGAGCAGCTGATAGAAAAAATACTGGCGGCCTGTGCGCTGGTCACGATCCTCACTACGGTCGGTATCATCCTGATTCTGCTGATCGAGGCGATAGGCTTTTTCAGCGAAGTTTCCATTGTCGACTTCCTGACCGATACAGCATGGACGCCGCTTTTCACCCAGAAGAGCTACGGTATTTTGCCGCTGCTCTCGGGTACCCTTCTGACAACCTTTATTGCTATAGCTGTAGCGTTGCCGGTGGGACTTACAATCGCCATCTACCTCAACGAATACGCTCCCAAGCGGTTTAAGAAAGTTGTAAAGCCGCTTCTTGAGGTGCTGGCCGTGGTGCCGACGGTCGTTTACGGTTTCTTTGCACTGATGATCGTGACCCCCTTTCTGAAAAGCTTCATCCCTGAACTTTCGGGTTTCAACGCCCTTTCGCCCGGTATCGTGATGGGAATTATGATTATTCCCTTTGTCTCTTCGCTGAGTGAGGATGCATTGAGCTCGGTACCCGATTCGCTTCGCCAAGCTTCTTTCGGGATGGGCTCGACCAAATTCCAGACCGCTTTTCGTGTGATGGTGCCGGCAGCTTCTTCGGGTATTATCGTCTCCGCAATTCTTGCGATCTCCCGTGCCGTAGGCGAGACAATGATTGTAGCTATTGCAGCGGGCCATCAGCCGCGCCTCACTTTCGATCCGACGGTGCCTATAGAGACCATTACCGCTTATATCGTACAGGTGAGCATGGGCGACGTTCCATACGGTACGCTCGCTTATAAAACGATATTTGCGGCGGGTATAACGCTCTTTGTATTCACCTTTATCCTCAACAATATCAGTTACTGGATAAAGACCAAATACCAGGAGAAATATGAATAAAGACCAATCAAGCAGATATAAGGACAAGGTTTTTAAAGGCATGGGGGTCACCGCGACCTTATCGTGCCTTCTGGTTCTGCTGATATTTATCGGTTTCATCCTTTACCAGGGACTCGACCGACTGAGCTGGGAATTTATGATGAGCCTGCCGTCGCGCTTTGCGGAGCAGTCCGGTATTTACACCGCATGGATCGGTACGGTTTGGGTGTTGGTGCTGACTACGCTTATTTCATTCCCGCTTGGCGTCGGGGCCGGCATCTACCTGGAAGAGTACGGCAAGAAGAGCAGGTTGAGCACCTTTTTGGAGATCAATATCGCCAACCTGGCCGGTGTACCTTCCATTATTTACGGCCTGTTGGGACTGGAAGTGTTCGTACGGCTTGCTAAAATGGGCAACAGCATTCTAGCAGGATCGCTTACGCTTTCGCTGCTCATCCTGCCCATTATCATAGTCTCGACAAGGGAAGCCATCCGGGCCGTGCCCAAGACCATCAAAGAGGCATCACTGGCGATGGGAGCTTCCAAGTGGCAGACCATCTGGAACCAGATCCTTCCGGCATCCTTCGGAGGCATCCTGACGGGTGTGATCCTGGCGATTTCACGTGCCGTAGGGGAGACGGCTCCGCTGATCGTAGTCGGCGCCCTGGCTTATGTGCCTTTTGCGCCCTCGGGTCCGCTGGACGAGTTTACCGTGCTCCCGATTCAGATATTCAATTGGGTTTCGCGCCCGCAACATGAGTTTGTGATTAATGCGGCGGCCGCCATTATCGTGCTGCTGCTCATAACATTTGTAATGAACGGTATAGCTGTGTATTTAAGAAACCGCTGGCAGAAGAAGATGAGCTGGTAGGGTCACAGCTTCACAAGACCGAATTTTAATCGATTGTATATGCAACCAGAAACCAAAAATCCAAAAGCGACCAAAGACAAGACGGAGCCGAAGCTGAATCCGTATAACAAGGACTTTAAGCTGCAGGCCAAAAACGTGGACGTCTTCTACGGCGACTTCCAGGCCATACAGGGTATTTCACTGGATATCGTAGATAACTCCATTACGGCTTTTATTGGTCCATCGGGTTGTGGCAAATCCACTTTCCTGAGGCTCTTCAACCGGATGAACGACTATATTGACGGCTTCCGGATGAACGGTGAAATCCTGCTGAACAAGACCAGCGTGTACGATCCCTCGGTGAAGGTGGAGGAGCTACGTAAAAAAGTAGGCATGGTATTCCAGAAGCCGAACCCTTTTCCCAAATCTGTTTTTGAAAATGTAGCATACGGTCTTCGGATTCAGGGGATCAAAGACAAGGACTATATCGAAGAGCGGGTCATCAAGTCGTTGAAAAACGCCACGCTGTACGAAGAGGTCAAAGACGACCTGAACAAGCAGGCGCTGGCACTTTCCGGAGGACAGCAGCAGCGTCTGTGCATAGCCCGGGCGTTAGCCGTAAAGCCTTCGGTGTTGCTGATGGATGAGCCCACTTCGGCGCTTGACCCCATTTCGACGGCCAAGATCGAGGAACTGATCCTGGAGCTGAAGAAGAAGTATACTATCGTTATTGTCACCCACAACATGCAGCAGGCCGGCCGCATAAGCGATAATACGGCCTTCCTTTATATGGGCAGGCTGATCGAATACGGCGACACGCAGAAAATTTTCACCAATCCTGAAAAAGACCGCACCCAGAACTATATTACGGGACGATTCGGATAGGGATAAAAA
>CAYWDK010000214.1:0-2781 GCA_964457025.1 uncultured Balneolaceae bacterium
CCCCTGCTGGTAGGCGGCAATCCCTTCCAAACCACCTCCATCTATGCCATGATCCACTACCTGGAGCGAGAATGGGGTGTTCACTACGCTATGGGCGGTACCGGTGCCGTTGTAGAGGGCATGGCCAAGTTAATACGAGAGCAAGGCGGCACCATCCATACCGGGACCGAAGTGGACGAGATCCTGATCGAGGACGGTTCCGCCAAAGGTATCAGGCTGAATGACGGCACCGAGCACCGTGCCGATACCGTCGTCTCCAATGCCGACGTTGCCTTTACCTACCGCCACATGATCCCGGAATCGAAGCGAAAGAAATATACCAACCGGAAAATCGAACGCACCAAGTACAGCATGTCGCTCTTCGTGATCTACTTCGGCACCAAAAAGCGCTACCTCGATTCGGGCCTGGCGCATCACAACATCATCCTGGGCGAACGGTACAAGGGGTTGCTGCAGGATATCTTCAAGGATAAAAAGCTGGCAGAGGATTTCTCTCTTTATCTGCACATGCCCACCAAAACCGACCCCTCGCTGGCGCCGGAGGGACACGAAGCTTTCTATGTGCTGTCACCCGTCCCCCACCTCGACAGCGGCACCGACTGGAAACAGCAGGCCAAGCCCTACCGTGACGCCATCATGAACTTCCTGGAAGAGAACTACCTGCCCGGCCTTCAGGAGAACCTGGTGGTGGAGCACCACATCGATCCCCTGCACTTTCGTGATACATTGAACAGCTACAAAGGATCAGCCTTCTCCGTAGAGCCGATCCTCACACAATCGGCATGGTTCCGTCCGCACAACCGGTCGGAAGACATAGAGAACCTCTACTTTGTAGGAGCCGGTACCCATCCCGGTGCGGGACTTCCCGGCGTGCTCTCCTCCGCCAAGATCGCCGAGAAGCTGATAGAAGAAGAATAAGCCTGCACTTAGTACTGGATTTACCGCCTCGCTCTTGTATATTGGGATATTCAGCCATCAAAACAGGATATCCACATCATGCTAACAAGACGAAATTCATTTTTGACAGGCATTCTGTTGGCAACTCTTTTTGCCGTTGCCTGTCAGCCGAAATCGCAATATGAACAACTAGACCTTGAAGAAATTACCATTGCACAGCTGCAAGAAGGCTACCAAAACGGCGATTTTACCATCACGGAAGTCACCCAGGCCTACCTAAACCGCATCGACGCTATCGACAAATTCGGGCCAATGCTCAACTCCATGATCAAACTGAACCCCAAAGCCATGGATATTGCCATGAGCCTGGATGAAGAACTGCAAAAGGGTAGCAGCCGCGGCCCGTTGCACGGCATACCGGTTGTATTGAAGGACAATATCGACACCCATGATATGCCTACCACGGCCGGAGCCAAGCCGATGGAAGGCTCCATACCGCCGGATGACGCTTTCATTACCGCTAAGCTGAGAGAGGCGGGCGCAGTGATTCTCGGCAAAGCGAACCTGAGCGAATGGGCCAACTTCCACAGCAGCTTCTCCTCCAGCGGATGGAGTGCTCTGGGCGGACAGACCCGAAATCCATACGATACTACACGCAATCCCTGCGGGTCCAGCTCCGGTTCGGGGGTGGCGGTCTCGGCCAACCTGACTGTCTTCGCCATCGGTACCGAAACCAACGGCTCCATCACATGTCCCTCAAGTGCCAACGGTATTGTCGGCATCAAACCTACTGTTGGGCTGTTGAGCCGGTCTGGGATCATCCCCATCTCTTTCACACAGGATACGCCCGGCCCCATGGCGCGTACTGTCGAAGATGCCGCCATCGCTCTCGGAACAATGGTCGGCGTGGATGAGGAAGATTCCAAGACTGCAGCCAGCGAAGGCAATTATCACACTGATTACACCCAATTTTTGAAGGCCGATGGGCTGGAAGGCAAGCGCATCGGCTTCTGGAAGGGCCCGCTGGGCGACCACCACCGTGTGGATACCCTGATGCATGAAACCGTACGCATGCTGGAATCTCAGGGAGCCACTATCGTGGAGCTGGAACAAATATCGGAAGAAAGCGCCGGGGGTGAGTCCTTCCAAGTGCTGCTCTATGAATTTAAGGACGGGCTGAACAACTACTTTGCATCGCTGGGTGAAGATGCCCCGGTTAAGAGCCTCGATGAACTCGTTGAAAAAACTCTGGCTGATTCGGTATCGATGCGCTACTTCGACCACAACCTGCTGATCCGGGCCAACGAGAAAGGCGATTTGACTTCGGAAGAGTATCGAAACGCACTGGAGGATATGCTGCGCATTACCAGGGAGGAAGGCATAGACCGGGTAATGGATGAGCACGACCTCGACGCCATCGTAGCGCCGACCGGTGGTCCCGCCTGGAAAACCGACCTTACAAACGGCGATAACTTTCATGTTTCGTCCAGCTCTCCCGCCGCGCGGGCCGGCTACCCGAACATCACCGTGCCAATGGGCTATATCGACGGTCTGCCGGTGGGTATCTCTTTCTTCGGAAGGGCCTGGAGCGAGCCGGTCCTTATTGAGGTCGCCTACGCTTTTGAGCAGGCGAGTCAGGCCCGCAAAGCACCCACCTTTGAACATCAATCATACTAAAAGAGATTCATCCATGGACAACAACGACACCATGCTGGAGCTTTTGGAAGCCATCAGACAAAACCAGAAGCGCATCATCGAAAACCAGGAGAAGCAGCTGGAGATCGCCAACAAACAGCTCGAACGCTCCAACAGGCAGGTGGAAGAGTCGCTAGGTCTTCAGAGAGAGGGCATGAAGAAATTCCGGACCATCAGCTTCATCGCCAT
>CAYWDK010000215.1:0-2775 GCA_964457025.1 uncultured Balneolaceae bacterium
ACATTAGAATTAAAAGAGGGCTTACTCTACGATTAAAGGGGGAGGCGGAAAAGACATTGGTTGACGCCCCCCGCTCTAAGACTTTCGCTATTAAACCACCGGATTTTCATGCGGTTGTTCCAAAAATGGTTGTGAAGGAAGGAGCTACTGTTCAGGCAGGAGACGAACTTTTCTTCTCTAAATATGCTCCTGAAGTACGCTTTACTTCTCCCGTCAGCGGTACGCTAAAGGAAATTAAGCGCGGAGAGAAGCGTCGCATCATGGAAGTTATCCTTGAAGCTGATGCTACCGACTCCTACCGGGAATTTGGAACGTTGGATCCCGTTTCTGCCGATGCAGAGGCTGTAAAAAGCAGGATACTGGAAAGCGGATGCTGGGCTTTCATTAACCAGCGGCCATATGATATCGTGGCAGACCCTAAAGATACCCCAAAAGCTATATTTGTTTCAGCCATGAACACTGCGCCGTTATCGGCAGAAGTTGACTTCATTCTGAAAGATAAAATGGATGCCTTCCAGGCCGGGTTGAACGCTTTAACCAGGCTCACTCCCGGGAAAGTACATGTTTCCATGCAAAAAGGGAGTAGTGCCTTTTCAGGTCTTAAAAATGTAGAGCTACACAACGTTTCCGGACCGCATCCGGCAGCAAATGTTGGGGTTCAGATCCACCATGTTGATCCTATTAACATTGGAGAGCGTGTTTGGACGGTGAAGCCTGAAGATGTGGCTATAATCGGAGAATTGTTCCTGACCGGAAAATTCAACGCAGTACGTACCATCGCAGTTGTAGGGACCGAAGCAAAAGACAGAAAGTATTTCCGTACCAAGATAGGGGCTCATGTCACTGACCTCGTAGGGAAAATTGATAAAGATAACGTAAGAACCATTTCAGGTGATGTGTTCACCGGTCAGAAGGTGAGTGATACCGGTTACATCGGGTTTTTCCCGAATGAGCTGACGCTGATCCCTGAAGGGAATAAGTACAGGGCGTTCGGCTGGTTGCCATTTACTTACAACAACATTCCTTCCAATTCTCGCACTTCTCTGAGCTTTTTATTCCCGAACAAAAAATACGAAGTGAATACCAACCTTCACGGGGAGGAAAGAGCGCTTGTAGTGACCGGAGAAATGGAAGAGGTGATGCCAATGGATATTTATCCGATGCAGTTACTCAAGGCATGTATGGCCGGAGATATTGAGAAGATGGAGAATCTGGGGATCTACGAGGTAGCTCCTGAGGATTTCGCTCTGGTAGAATACGTGAATACTTCAAAGCTTGAAGCACAAGAAATAATAAGACTAGGTTTGGATTTAATGATCACCGAAGTAGGATAAACTGTTTACTATGGAATGGATTAGACAAAAATTAGATAAATTTAAAGAGCCCTTTTCAAAAGGGAAGAAACTGGAGAAGTATTCCCCGGCGATCAACGCCCTCGATACTTTTCTATTTACTCCTAATCATACTACTCAAAAAGGTGCCCATGTAAGGGATGCCGTAGATTTGAAAAGGGTGATGATCACTGTGGTACTGGCGCTTATTCCGGTATTGCTTTTTAGTATGTGGAATACAGGTTACCAGTACCTGATCCAGGTACAGGAAGAAGTAGGAGTTTGGGAGGCATTTGTTGAAGGCGCCCTGAAGATCATTCCGATGATCGTGGTGTCGTATGCTGTTGGTCTGGGAATTGAATTTGCTTTCGCTATTTACAGAGGCCATGAGGTGAACGAAGGGTACCTGGTAACCGGTCTTTTGATCCCTATGATCATGCCGGTAGGTCTTCCACTGTGGATGCTGGCTATTTCTGTGGTGTTTGCCGTACTGATCGGAAAAGAAGCTTTCGGGGGAACGGGGATGAATATCCTGAACCCGGCTTTGACCGCCAGAGCTTTCGCCTTCTTCGCATATCCGACTTATATGTCTGGTAACAGCGTTTGGGTAATGAATGCCGCTAAAGTAGACGGCGTTTCCGGAGAGACTATCTTAGGTAGTCTTGCTGCCGGACAAGAGGTGAATTACAGTGTAATGGACATGTTCTACGGAATTATTCCGGGATCGGTTTCAGAAACATCAGCAGCGCTGATCATTTTAGGAGCCCTGATGCTGATCTTCACCAAAGTAGGAAGCTGGAGAATTATGCTGAGTGCTGTGATTGGAGCCGCTGTTATGGGCTTGATCTTTAATGCGCTTCCGGCAATGGGAGTTGAAGGAAATGCGCTGACTAATTTCCCATGGTACCAGCACCTATTAGTGGGTGGATTGATGTTCGGTATTGTATACATGGCTACCGACCCTGTATCGGCTTCGCAGACCTATAAGGGGAAGTGGATTTATGGATTCCTGATTGGATTCTTTTCTGTAATGATCAGGGTATTCAACCCTGCATACCCTGAAGGGGTGATGCTGGCCATATTATTGATGAATGTATTTGCGCCAACGATTGACCACTATGTGATCCAGAGCAATATCAAGCGCAGGTTAAAGAGAAAAAAAGCAGGTATTAACCAACAAGTTGAAACTGTAGTTTAGTTATGGAAGAGAAATCAGTAAATAAAACAAACACCAACTCGTACACGTTTATTTTCGCCATTATCATGGTGATCGTGGTGGGAGTGGTACTGGCCTTCGCTGCGACATCCTTGCAGCCGATGCAGTACGAGAACATGCGCCAGGAGAAAATGCAGAATATTCTTGCCACTGTAGGCGTAGAGACCGACCGGGAAGGAGCAGAGGCTTTATTTGAGGAGTATATCAAGGAACAGATCGTTCTGGATA
>CAYWDK010000216.1:0-2770 GCA_964457025.1 uncultured Balneolaceae bacterium
GGCAACGCTCTTTATCACAAGCTATTTCCACAGCAGAATGGCTGGTTGATGAGGTAATTGTGGCGGCAATTCTTTTTTGATTGCACCCATATCCCAGCTGCCAGGAAGAGTTGTCTTCAAGTTTAATGACCGGTATATCACGCAAAGCAGCCTCCCTGAGAATCGATGCAGTACTGGGCCCGGGAGTGTTTTCAGCATTCGTCATCCTGATCTCTTCAATGTGCTGATCTATATCTGTTTCAGTTCCGTCAACCAGATTTTGCGCAATTAAAACAGCTTTTTCTGCAACAAGCCGTCCCGACTCTTCCTCTGCACAATCAAACACCACATAGTAGTGACCCTCTTCACCGGTTCCGCGGGTTCGCCCAAAACCGGCCTCAATACCCGCCATAATCTGTAACTCTATAGCGATATGCTCTATGACGTGCCCCATCCATGTCCCATCTTTCACCCGGGCCAAAAAACCTCCCGGTTCCCCTTCCGAACAGTGGTGCTCGTAAAGACCGGGAATGAGCTCGGTCATGCGGTCATAAAATCCTTCTATTTCATTTGTCGGTCGATGTTCCAGCTCCCCGATATCCAGCTGCATTACCACGAGCCGGTGTCTTTTTACAGACCATTTATTGGGACCACACGTTACGTTAATATTCAAGATGTTCATCAGAATTCAATTTTGAAATTTTATCCTCACAATTTGCAGAGTGCTAAAATTATTAAACAGATCGTAATTAAAGGTTACAGGAAATCCACTATTTGTTATATATTTCTTAGTACCTCACCTGCCCAAAACAGCTTTCAAATTAATATGCGTGACATTTGGGCGATTTCGTAGATTGAAATGCTCAGACCTAGGTTAAGTTACTACGAAAAAGTTAGTTACCTTCGGCTTATACTATTGTGATCAAATTATGCATAACCTATTCAAATGAAGACACCGAAGGGAACGCTGATTGCTATTGGCGGCAATGAGCAAAAAAAATTTAAAAAAACAGATGAGGAGTTTCAGTCAACTTTTGGGGAGGGGTTCATCCTGCAGGATATCATTAATAATGCCGAAGCCTCTAAACCACGAATTGAGGTGATCACCAGTGCCTCTGAAATACCTGAGATCGTTGGTAAAAAATATATAGAATCATTTTTGAGACTTGGGGTAGATAATGTTGGTATTCTAGATATCCGTGATCGTAGCGAAGCAGATAAATCTTCCAACCTGGATCGTATTAGCAGCGCAGATATCATCCTTTTTTCAGGAGGAGATCAGAGCAAGATCAGCCGGATTTTAAAAGATACCTTGATCCATCAAATGATCTGTGAACGCTATCAAAATGAAAAATTTACCATAGCAGGAACCAGCGCCGGCGCGGTTGTTATGTCTAAGAAGATGATTTCAGGAGGCCGAAATGGTACTATAATAAGAAAGAACGATCTTAAAATGGGGAAAGGATTAGGCTTGATCCCTGAGATTATTTTCGACAGCCATTTTATTAAAAGACATCGGTTTGGAAGGCTTGCGGAGGCAGTTGCCCTTCATCCCGAAAAACTGGGTGTGGGTTTGGGCGAGGATACCGGCGTAGTTATCAGGGAAGGAAATATTTTAGAAATTATTGGATCGGGAATAGTTGTAATTTTTGACGGCAGCAACCTCAATTATAGTCAATATGACAAATTGAAGAACAGGATACCGATCTCCCTCGCCAACCTAACGGTACACATGCTGACCACTCAGGACAGGTACAACATTAGAGAGAAGGTTGCCAGGATTCACTATGATACAAGGCATCATAAACCTGAAGTCAAAGAATCAGCGTAAACGAATCTATTTTATTTTTCATCCCCCTGTACATCCCTTCGGTATTAAAAGGCATGCAGATATTTCCTGAAGAATCAACAGCTATTAATCCGCCTTCACCGCCCATCTGATTCATTTTTTCATGAATCACTTTATTCGCGGCCTCTTTAAGGTTCTTGTCTCCATATTCAATCATACAGGAGACGTCATAGGCGATAACTCCGCGAATAAAGTACTCTCCGTGTCCCGTACAGGATATCGCACAGGTTTTGTTGTTTGCGTAGGTTCCTGCTCCAATAAGAGGGCTGTCGCCCACCCGCCCCCATGCCTTGTTTGTCATTCCGCCTGTTGATGTTGCAGCGGCTACATTCCCTTCAACATCCACGGCAACAGCTCCCACGGTGCCAAATTTTGCGCCTTCCCCGGAATGGTCCAGCTTAACCTCTCCGCTTCCCCGGATCTCCTGCCACTGATCGTACCGGAGCTGATTATAAAAATAGGAATCCGGCTCAAATTTGAAGTCTTTTTGGCGAGCATACTCTATCGCTTCCTCCCCTGCAATCATAACAAAGGGTGTATTTTCAAGAATATCATAGGCCACTAGAACCGGATTTTTTACTCCTTGAAGGCCGGCCACTGCCCCCGCTTTAAGAGTCTTTCCATCCATGATGGCCGCATCCATTTCATGCTGTCCCTTTGCTGTAAATACCGATCCTTTGCCTGCATTGAACAGGTCACAATCTTCCAGGACCGTTACCGCTTTACGCACGCTTTCCGTGGCTGAACAACCATCGGTCAGCATCTCAAACCCCTTATCTAAAGCGTTATTCAGAGCTTTCAAATATGGTTTCTCGGAATCAGGGTCTTTGGTGTTGAAAGTGATCGTTCCTGATCCGCCGTGAATAGCTATTGCAGGTAACTCCATGAAGTTTTAATTGTTGGGATTAACCTGAGTTTTAGGAGCTATTTAGTAAAACCGCA
>CAYWDK010000217.1:0-2742 GCA_964457025.1 uncultured Balneolaceae bacterium
CGGGCTTAAGACCCGCTCGTGTAGACGTTCGTGGGTTCGAATCCCTCCCCTCGCACTTCTCCGAACGACAGTGAAGAGTGATACGTCTCCAGAGCGGATTCGAGCCCTCTCAGACGAGCGAAGCGAGTCTGATGCCGGTTCGAACCCCTCGCATCGACACCGACTGACTACGGAGCGGTCGGCCGACAGCGTCCGCGTCGTCGGCAACACGGTCCCCTTTCTCTCCCACCGCCCCCGCTGACGTGCAGAATGGTCGACGGATGCGGCCGTTATACTGTTCAAAACAATGTACTCTCATCGCGTCTGTCGAGTTGGTTTGGTGTCCTCGGGCTGGTTACCTGGGGAATGTCTGCAGTCGGCGACGCGGACCGGCCGCGTAGTCGATTTCTTCGGACGGCCCCAACTTCTTTGAGCCGTGGGTAATAATATCTAATTAGAATCGTGTCCCCCCTCTTCGAGAGCGGTCCCTCCCGGTTCGACGCGATACTGCTCTTCATAGCCGTCGCCGTCGCCGGCGGCGTCGGTCTTGCGGCCGTTTCGCCGCTCTCGCTGCTGGCTGGCGGAAGCGCGGGGTCGCTGCTCGCGAGCGTCGCGATGTTCGACGGCCTGGTCCGGAACCCGCCGGGCGAGGAGTGACGCCCCGGCGGTGCGGAGGCGCGACGTTCTCACTGGGGCCTATCCACCGGTCGACGAGGCGTCGGATGCGACGCTCGTCCCTCACGTCCCGGCGAGGCGGCGGTCGGGGAGATCGGACTGGCGTTCTTATAGGTGACCCGTCCGGGGCCGGCGCGCGACGATTATCGACATCTGACCGTACTCGTCCCGTCAGTATCACGGACGGCACCAGGTTCGTCGGACCACCTTTACCGACCCGTCCGCTGCAAGCTAAGCGGATAACCGGATCAGGCCCTTTCTCTCTTCTATGGTTAGTGATTCCAAAGACAACGAGAGTCAGCTCTCGACCGACCGCGAGACGATAGAGGGATGGGCCGGCGAGCACGACGCCGTCCCGGTTCGCCACGCGGCGACGGAGAGCGAGACCGAGCGACTGCGGATCGTCCCGACCGAGCAGCGGACCCCCGACCACGAGGAGATCACCTGGGAGGAGTTCCACGAGGGACTCGGTCGGGACGACCGGATCGTCGTCTACCACGGCTCCAGGCGCGACGAACCGTTCGAGGTGCTCGAGCGCAACGAGGCGGTCCAGCGAACCACCATCGAGGATCAGGACGTCGAGGAGGCGCTGCTGGAGGGCGAAGTCGTCACGACCGAGGTCACCGAGACGACGGTCGTCGAACGGACGATCGTCGAGGAGGCGGAGATCGAGAGCCAGGTGATCGACCGGGAGACGATCGAGGAGACCGTCGTCGACGCCGAACTCCTGACGCGCGAAGTCGTGGGCTGCGAGGTGACCGACCTCGGGCCGGAGCCGAGCGCCGACGCGTTCGACGTCGCCCAGCTAGAGACCGGACACCGCTCCGACGACCGGATCGAGGTCGCGGCCGACGTCGACGAGGGGTGGATGGTCACGAAGGAGGTCACAGAACGGCTGACGGTCGAGAGCCGCGTCACGGAAACCGACGTTCAGGAGACCGATACGGTCGAGGATACCACCGTCGAGAGCTCCGTCGACGTCGAGGGCGTCCAGCGGACGATCCTCGAGAGCGACCTCATCGACACCGACACCGCCACGACGGAGATAATCGAGAGCGGGTCCATCGAGAGCGAGTTCGGCGAGGGCGACGTCATCCACACCCAGCTATTCGAACGCAAGACCGTCGAGGAGGAGGTGAGCCTCGAGCGGCGGTACGCCGGCGACATCGGCGGCGGGGAGACGACCGCATCCTCGACGATCAACCGCTCGGTCATCGAGAGCGAGATCGTCGGCGGCGAGGAGATCGAGTTCGAGATCGAGACGGTGGTCGACACGGAGACGGCGGTCGAGACGGAACTCGAAAGCCATGGCGAAACCGACGTCGAGGCCGCCTCGACCGCCGAAGAGACGGCGGGCACGCAGGAACAGACGCACGACATGGGAGACGCCGACAGAGCCGACTCCACTACGCCGAGCGAACGCGACGAGGGGAAAGACGTCGTCGACGCCTCGGGCGAGAAGATCGGCATCGTCGCCGAGGTAGACGGGAACACGCTGTACGTCGACCCGCACCCCTCGATCACCGACCGGATCAAGGCGGAACTCAACATAGGCGAGATGGACGAGGACGCCTATCCGGTCTCCGCCGACCGGATCGTGCGCATCACCGACGACCTGGTGGAACTCGACATCTCGGAGCCGACCGACGAAGCCGACTGACGAGTTCGACTGACGAGTTCGATCGACGTCCTCCCGCGATCCTGGTCGCGGTGGCCCGTCCCGGTCTCCCCGAACGGGCGGGACGAGGTGGCCTCTCGGCGAGCGGAAGAGACGGCTAAGACGCTCGACCGAAGCGCACGAGGCCGATTCGACGCTCGACTGATGCGACGCCCGACGATACCGTAGTGCGAGCCCCACCGCAGTGAGTGGGCGCGTCGTCGAGTGAGCAGTCGCGGACGGCGACTCGGCAGCCCTGCGCCGCGGCAGACGCGCCGCTCTGCGGTCGTGAAGAGTCTCAGGAGAGACGTCTGCACTGCTCGGCGGTCGGTACGCGTCTTCAGACGAACAGTTCTGTCGCTCGGCGGTGTTGTTCAGCGAAAAGGGCCGAGGCGTCGCGGAAAAGTGCGACGCCCCGTGGCCCTGAATTG
>CAYWDK010000218.1:0-2728 GCA_964457025.1 uncultured Balneolaceae bacterium
GTGTTGGTGAAGATGAGGGTAGACCGGCTCTCTTCAATGATGGGAATTACCTTGTGAAGCAAGCGGGTGCCCAGGTGCCCCGACCAGGGAAATTTTTCGACATCGTCGGGAAGAACCGAATGCACTTCCAGTTTCTTTTCAATATCCGCTTTGATGATGACGGACTCTTCTTTTTGTGAATCGGCTCCCATCAATACGTCCAAAGCTTGCTGAAGATTGCCGATGGTAGCAGAGATACCCCAGATCTGCAGATCGTCCTTTAGGTGTTTGAGCCGGGAGAGCGCCAGCTCGGTCTGGGTGCCCCGCTTGGACCCCAGCAGTTCGTGCCATTCATCCACGACCACAGCTTCAAGCTTTTTGAAGTAGCGGGGATATTTTTTCTGGGCCATCAGGATGTGCATGCTTTCGGGGGTGGTGATAAGCACTTCCGGCATCTGTTTCTTCATCTGTTGCTTCTGGTAGGTGCTGACGTCGCCGGTGCGCCGGGCAACGGTCCAGGGAATCTCCAGTTCATCGACCGTGCGCTGCAGTGCCTGTTCAATGTCTTTGGCGAGGGCGCGCAAGGGGGTGATCCAGAGAAGCTTCAGGCCGTTATCGGCCAGTTCCTTATAGGTCTCCGGGTGATCGTTGATCCACTTTATCAGAACGGGCATGAAGAGGGCAAAGGTTTTGCCGCTGCCGGTGGGGGCGTTGAGCAGGCCGTTCCTGCCTTCAAGGACGGCATCCCACACCTCTCGCTGGTAGTCGAAGGGCTCCCAGCCCCGGCTGGAAAACCATGCTTCTATTTGTTCGCGGCCTTTGCTCATAAAAATCGTTTGGAGAATGTTACGGAAACAAAGAATGGTAACGGAAAATCGGGAGATATCATTTTAGAAAATGGGCCCTACAGCATAATTGCGGAAACAACTTGACTATAAGGTGAATTTATTTTAGTTGGAATAGATGGCAAATTCGAATTGCAAACTATTTCGGGATGGATAAAGCAAGTAGAAAAGAGTACTGGCGTGCCAATCTTCGCTATGTAGGTATTCTATTGGGCATCTGGTTTCTGGTGTCGTATGTATTCGGCATCCTGCTGGTCGAACAGCTGAACGAGATTCAGATTGCGGGCTTCAAGCTGGGCTTCTGGTTCGCCCAGCAAGGGTCTATCTATGTATTTGTGGTACTCATCTTTGTGTATGTGTGGTTGATGAACCGGCTGGACCGGAGGTTTGATGTTCATGAGGAGTAGAGATCAAATTCGAAATTCGAATGACCGAAATTCGAAACGCTCACACACAATAACTTAAGCGGGATATCAGCTACTGTCTCCCTGTTTCGAATTTCGAACATTCGTGCTTCGGATTTAAAAGTTAATACTAAAGGTAATTTATGGGCATACAAGCGTGGACGTATCTTTTGGTCGGTATCACCTTTGCGGTGTATATCGGGATTGCACTGTGGTCGCGGGCGGGATCGACCAGTGACTTTTATATAGCCGGGAGCCGGGTGTCGCCGGTGGCCAACGGCATGGCGACGGCCGCCGACTGGATGTCGGCCGCCTCCTTTATTTCCATGGCGGGGCTTATTTCGTTTATGGGCTACGACGGTGCCGTCTATCTGATGGGATGGACCGGAGGTTATGTTTTGCTGGCACTGCTGCTGGCGCCTTATCTGAGAAAATTCGGAAAGTTCACCGTGCCTGATTTTATAGGTGATCGTTACTATTCCAACTGGGCGCGGACTGTCGCGGTTATTTGTGCTGTCATAGTTTCTTTTACTTACGTCGCGGGCCAGATGCGCGGGGTTGGCGTGGTTTTTGCCCGTTTCCTGGAAGTGCCTATCAATATCGGAGTGTTTATCGGGATGGGGATTGTCTTTTTCTATGCCGTGCTGGGCGGGATGAAAGGCATTACCTACACCCAGGTGGCACAGTACTGCATTTTGATTTTTGCCTATATGGTACCCGCCTTTTTTATCTCCATCCAGCTGACAGGTGTATTTTTGCCCCAGGCAGGTTTCGGAAGTACGCTGGCCGACGGCTCGGGTACCTATTTGCTGGAGAAGCTCAACCAACTGAATGTGGAGTTGGGCTTTGCTGAATATACCTCCGGTTCCAAATCGATGATCGACGTCTTCGCCATTACCTTTGCGTTGATGGTTGGCACGGCCGGCTTGCCGCATGTAATCGTTCGTTTCTTTACCGTGCCCAAGGTACGAGATGCGCGCAAGTCGGTAGGCTATGCACTCTTGTTCATCGCCATACTGTATACCACGGCTCCCGCCATAGCTGCCTTTGCACGGGTCAACCTTATCGATACGGTTTCACAGGAGGAATATTCCGAGGTGCCCCAGTGGTTCACCAACTGGGAGAAGACCGGTTTGATCACTTTCGATGATAAGAATGCGGACGGGATTATCCGCTATTCAGCCGATGAGCAAGCCAATGAACTTACTATCGATCGCGACATCATGGTACTTGCCAATCCGGAGATTGCCAACCTGCCTAACTGGGTTATTGCTCTGGTGGCTGCAGGTGGACTGGCAGCAGCCCTCTCTACTGCGGCCGGCCTGTTGCTTGTGATCTCGACGAGTATTTCACACGATCTTATCAAAAAGCAGATAAATCCCACCATCACCGAAAAGGGCGAGCTCATCTGGGCCCGTATTGCGGCCGGCTTTGCCGTACTGGTTGCAGGTTATTTCGGTATCAATCCGCCGGGCTTTGTGGCGGCGACGGTGGCTCTGG
>CAYWDK010000219.1:0-2723 GCA_964457025.1 uncultured Balneolaceae bacterium
GTCGACAAGGGCTCGACTGCGATCGTCTATATATTCCCACTATTTCAAAGAACTAAAATTGCCGATTCGATTGCCCGGTTTTTTGAGCAAAAAATAGGGTTGAGTTCAATTCAAAAAATTGTGCTCAACCCGTTTCGAAATCGGATTCCAAATATAGGATACTTTGGGTGTTCATGTCAATGTTTTTTTGAGATAATTTTCCACATCCTCAAAGCACCGACCCACCCCTCAGCCTTCCCGGCCTATTCCGGTTAAAGACTAATCCAACAAACTGTGTCCCGAAGGGTCTTCATCAAAATCTCTGAATAATCTCACACCGATATAGAAAAGCGGGGTGTCGAAGAGCGCGAAAAAGAATTTGAAGAGGTAAGAGTTGATAATTAGGATGACCAGGGCCCCTATAGTATTGATATCTTCACCCAGGTTTCCGGCTATATATAATATGGAGAGAATACAGGTTGAGTCGACAAGCTGGCTGAC
Organism: uncultured Balneolaceae bacterium; assembly: GCA_964457025.1. Taxonomy (GTDB): domain Bacteria; phylum Bacteroidota; class Rhodothermia; order Balneolales; family Balneolaceae; genus CAYWDK01. The sequence continues at coordinate 481 of CAYWDK010000219.1, forward strand.
CATTGTGGAGGCGTTGTTGCGGAGCCAAAGGTGCTTGCCCTCGGTAAAACTTTTCCAGAAGTGGAAGAGCCTCACGTCAACGGTCTGCGCCGTAAGGTAGGCAATCATGCTGGCGATGGTATTGCCGACCATGAATTCATAGACGCCTTCAAAGAGATTGAGTCCGCCGCTTACCCCCGCCGAATTCGGGAGCCAGTGATTCACGCTCATCAGGAAGAGCATGAACACATTCATGAAGAAACCAACCCAGACAACAAGCTGTGCTTTCTTACGGCCGAAGAGTTCTGAGATCAGGTCGGTGGCCAGAAAAGTGAAGGGATAGGCGATCACCCCGACGGGCACGCTCATGGTATATATGCCGTTGTCGCGGACCAGGGCCGGCGTTATAGCCTGCATCCATCCGGGAAGATCAAGCGTAAAGAGCGTAACAAACTTGGTAGTACCGATCACATTGCCCAGTACCAGCGAGGTAAGGAAGATTCCTGCCAGGGAAAGGAAAAGGGCATCGCGCTTATAGGTCGCTACCGGAGCATTGTTTGCCGTTTCAGTATCCATCGGTCACCAGCGTATTTGTTAGGGTTAGGCTAGATGTTTTTAGTGACATACTATATAATATATAGCAACAACAATTACACCTGCCTTAAAGAGGCACCACAACGCAATAAAGGAGCGACTTCGTTTCCACCCCGATTCCATGGCTGAACCTCTGTATGCTTTAATCGACTGCAACAACTTTTATGCATCCTGCGAGCGGGTGTTCAACCCCTCGCTGCGCAACCGCCCCGTCGCTATCCTTTCCAATAACGACGGCTGCGTCATAGCCCGCTCGGAAGAGGCCAAGCAGATCGGAGTTACCATGGCCGGCCCGGCCTTCAAGCAGCGTTCGCTTTTCCGCAAGCATAAGGTCGCGGTGCTTTCCTCCAACTACGCCCTTTACGGGGACATGTCACGCCGGGTGATGGAGACGCTCAGAGACCTCACCCCTTTCGTTGAGCCTTACAGTATCGACGAAGCCTTCGTTGAGATTTCCAGAAATATCGACAAAGACCTGGACGCCTACGGAAGAGCTATCCGGCAGACGATTAAGCAGTGGACGGGCATTCCGGTTTCGGTAGGCATCGCTCCCTCCAAGACACTCGCCAAGATTGCCAACGAGACCGCCAAGGCAAATCCGAAATACCGGGGCGTGCTGAACCTGGCGGACAATCCCGAACTGGATACCATCCTGGAACAAACCAAGGTGTCGGATGTATGGGGAATCGGGCCAGGCCTGACCCAGCGGCTTTTTAAATTCGGCATCACCGACGCACTGCAACTAAAGAAAACCGGAAACAACTCGAAGTGGGTCCGCCAGCACCTGAATGTAACCGGCCTGCGCACCGTGATGGAACTGAACGGCCAACCCTGTCTCGACATGGAGAACTCTACGGATTCACGCAAAGGTATTATGACGTCACGTTCGTTCGGCGAAGCGGTCACCGACATCGAGGATATGAAAGAAGCCGTCGCAAGCTTTGTAAGTATTGCCGCTGAAAAACTGAGGGCGCAAAAGTCGGTAGCTTCGGTGGTTTCGGTCATGCTCCGTACCAACAAATATACCGACCGCTACTCGCGCCATAAGTTCGGTATGGAGATTAACCTCAAGATGCCTACGGCCAATACACCCGATCTTATCAAATGTGCTCATGCAGGTGTGGACAAGCTCTTCGAACCGAACCAGCGCTACAAAAAAGCGGCTGTGATGCTGACAGGCATCATCCCGCAGTCGGAGGTGCAAGGAGACCTATTTGAAGAAGCCAGCTACAGCAAAGAACAACACCGGCTTATGAATAAGGTGGATGAGATCAACAACAAGTACGGCAGCCGGACAACCCACATTGCGGGCACGGGCATCAAGCAGCCCTGGCAGATGAAGCAGCAGTACCTTTCAAAACGGTTTACAACGAGGTGGGATGAGTTGCTTGAGGTGAAGGCAGGGATTTAAGGATTGGGGATGCTGGATGCTGGATGCTGGATGCTGGATGCTGGATGCTGGATGCTGGATGCTGGAAAATACAGAATTGTAATACCAGGCAAGTTTTATTCTAAACTCCCCGTCTCTCGTTTGACGTTTCACCTCTCACTGCTGCCTTCTGCCCTCTGCCGTTTCACTTCTCAAGACTCACGACTAGAAACCACATCCTTAAGACTGCCCGCAATCTCCTGCTGCAGATGTTGCCAGTAGTCGTTTTCGGCCGACTCGA
>CAYWDK010000220.1:0-2708 GCA_964457025.1 uncultured Balneolaceae bacterium
TACCGGACTTCGGAAACCGTCCATTTCGATATAGTAGCTGCCGCTGGCGTTCAGGTTGATATTTCCGAAAGAAACGGAAGCCTCTTCTGCGTTGACGGCATCTGCCGGCCGTTCCCGGTACTCTTCCTCAAGCCGGGTCTTGAAAGCGAGAGTGACTTCGGAAGGCATTTCGCCGCTGAACAAAATTTTCGGTTCAAAACTGCTGCCTTGTTCCAGTGTGATATTGCCCGGCTGGATGGAGTAGGAGTAGGGGTTCGGCGGACTGTAACTCTCCCAGGCATGCAGTGCGCGTTGCAGGGAATCCGGCTGAACTGCTGAAAATAGCAGGATGCCCGCCAGGGAAAGAGCAGCAAAGAGCGAAGCCCGTTTCATCAGTTCATGCTCCGGCCGGCTGTTCATATAGCGATCAAGCCTGCTTTTGAAATCGGACTCGGTAATATCGGCCGTGTTCTTTTCCAGCGCGGCTTTATAGAGTTTCAGTTTCTTCTCGCGACTGAACAGGCCAAGGTCGAAGGCATACCGAAGGGCCGGGAGGTCGGTAGCATCGGACAGCTTCCTGTAAAAAGATTCAAAGGTATTGGATTCCTGTTTCCTGGCAAGCAGTATTCCCCCGGCAACCGAACATCCCAGGAAGAATAGCAACAGTAAAATTTTAACGGCAGCTCCGAGATAGAAGAGGTATTCCGCTATGGTAAGCAGAAGGAGTCCGCTGACAAAGATGCCGGCCGAAAACAGAAATAGGGAAAGCCTGCTTTTTTGACCGGTCTTCCGGAATGACGCCTTTGCCATTTCTATCAGCCTGGAAAGGCTGGTGCCCTCGGTTTCCGGTATGTCTGAGTGAGAATGCGCCACGGTATAAAGCTTTTAGAAAGTTCGGGATGTATCCACAACGTCAGCGACGGCGCGAAAGTGCCTTTAGGTCAACGCCACAGCTAAATAATGCCAAATAACCGAAGAATGGCAATAGGTTTGTTGTTAAAGCCTGTCATCTTTTGTGTTTCGTAAATGACGGAGGACGGATGACGGACGACCGAGGACGGCGTTAGAAGTTGGAGATTGGAGGCTGGAGGTTCGAAGGGAATCCGCAGGATTCTGCGACGGTTATTCTCAGTGAAAGAGCTCTATTATAAAACTTTCGTCCATAAAATCACCGCGGAGCGGTGGGGCTTACGCAGCCGCAGAGCGACTGCTGCAGATAAATTATATATATGTGTATATCTCGTCCTGCCGCTCCGCGGCCGGACGTACAGCGGACGCTCCGCGTCCATTCTCGATGCCCTGATACTCGGGCTGCCCTCGCCTTAAGCTGCTTTTACCCGAAGTTTGCCGTCTCCTCTGGAGGAAAGACGCATACATACAGTAAGGTACGTAACTCAGAAGTCAGATCTCACTAAGCTTCATGGTTGAGGCTACCCCGTATTTGCCGTCGCTTTTTTGTACCTGGATGACTTCCTCTTCGGCGTCGTGTTCCATGAAGAGGTACCAGCCGTTATCGGAAGCTTTATCCAGAAAGCGGGCCTTCTCCTCCAGAGTCTGAACAGGATACATATCGTAACCCATCACCCAGGGGAGGGGCACATGCACGTGCGTGGGGATCAGGTCGCCGCAAAAGACCAGCGTCTTGCCGCCGGCCTCGAGCCTGGGCAGCTGCTGGCTGATGGTATGTCCGTTGACCGGAATAGCCCTAAAGCCTTCTTCATACTCATGGCTCTCCTCAACAAGATTGAGCCTGCCCGACTCTTCCATAGGCTGGATATTCTCTTTAAAGAAACTGGCTTTTTCGCGGGCATTGGGATTGTTGGCGGTCTCCCAGTGCTTTCGTGGAACATGGTAGGTGGCATTGGGGAATTGATGTGCAATATCGCCCGAATCATCGTAATAGGTCGTTCCCCCGCAGTGGTCGAAGTGGAGGTGGGAGAGCACCAGATCGGTGATATCTTGCGGTGTAAAACCGTGATGATCCAGCGAAGAGAGCAGGTCGCTGTGGTCGTGGTCAAGGCCGTAAATCTTCTCAAATTTATCATCGAACTTGGTCCCGCAGCCGTTATCAACCAGGTACACCTTGCCTGTGTTTTCGGACTTGATGAGCAGGCAGCGCATCGCCATGGTAATACGGTTCTTGTCGTCCGATGCAATCTGCCGCGACCATAACGTCTTGGGTACCACCCCGAACATGGCTCCGCCGTCGAGCTTAAAGCGGCCGGTTTCTACGGCATAGAGCGAAAAGGGACCCAGTTTAGTATGAGATAATTCCATGAAGGTAACTCTTTAAAATTCTTAGAATGCTGATTTAAGATGTGAGAAACACAGACAGGCTTAGAGCTTTTCGACCAGTTTGTTAAGGAAAAGCCGGACTTCCTGAAGGTCTTTGCGCAGGCTGACGGGGATTTCTTTGGAGTCGTTTTCACCGTTTTCCTGCTCCAGCACCTGCTTGGCGCCCTCGGTGCTGTATTTCTTGTCTTTGATGAGTTCCTTGAGCTTCATGACCACTTCAATGTCTTTTTCCTTGTACACGCGGTTGCCTGCTTTATTCTTCTTGGGATGGAGTTCCTTGAATACCGTCTCCCAGTAGCGCAGCACATGGGGGTCGACAGAGGTCAGGTCGCTTACTTCACCTATAGAGTAATAAAGTTTTTTCATAGGAAACCTAAATATGTATCTTTATTGCTAATTATACATTATCTGGTTCATTTTTTCTAACCGCAGAC
>CAYWDK010000221.1:0-2696 GCA_964457025.1 uncultured Balneolaceae bacterium
CCATTCTCTTTCGTTCTTGTTTTCAAGCTTCACGATCTTGGGCATTCGCCATGGGATGACCTTTTTTTGTTTGGGGATTAAATCAGTTGTAATAATGGGTTAAGATGTTATATTGTCGGAAGTTACTTATAGATATTATTCGGCGACTTTATACGACTAACGAGACGGATAACATCCTAAAAATAGCGATTAAGCATATTTAAGGGAGTTTTTTAGATTTTATCCGACGCCCGATAACAATATGCTTGGTCGTATAATATTATGTTATGCAACTTTTGAGTAGACCATAAATGTCCTATCGAATTCTTTTTATTATTGGAATATATTTAGCTGGCACTATGTCGAAACCGCAAACTTTACAGGCGCAGAGTCATTTCTTTGATGATATACAAATTGGTGCTTCACTAAATTATAATACCTTACACTATGAGGGTGAGTTTAAGGCACTTAATGATCTCATTAATTATGATTTTGGCAATCAAGTTCACGCATATTTATCACATAAACTATCTAAAAATTTTTCTCTTCAAACTGGTATCGAATTTTTAATTTACAAGTTTAATTTGCAGAATTACTCATCCAAAATATTAGTGCCAGATAATTCACCGGAGGGTTATTCAGAAACTATCGCCTTTTATTCTAGGATTGGAAAACCCATTACATACTATATTGGCCTTCCGGTATTACTAAAATACAAGCTTCACACTTCTTCCCCTTTGTATCTGGTATCAGGACCAAAACTGTATAAAAAAATTGGTTATTCTAACAGTACGACTCAAGTACATATACTTAATTCAGAGACCAACGAAAAAGAATTTCTCTTTGAGAGTGAATACGAAGTGCCCAAAACAGCAAACTCATTTAAAGTTTCATTTACTGTTGGAATTGGGTATCAATTTTCAACATTTCCTATAAATACTGAGGTTAAGGTGAACCATTCATTAACCCCATATAGAAGTGGTAATAATTCTGTCTCTTCTTGGTCTAGAGGTTTTGCCTTTACATTACTCTATCGATTGTAAAGTGCATAACAAAGCGCATACCCTTAGTAAACAATCAAGAAAAAGTTTATAAATGCAGGTGGTGGATGCACCTTCCCCACCAATGAACGCTGTTCATTTCAAACAATAACGAATAAAGAGGTGGTTAAAGGCAATGGTACCCGCTCTGGATGCTAACCCCGCCGTTGTCGAGGCCGCACAATCATACATTTTCGACCCTTTACCGAAAACAACCGGCCGTGACGGTGATCAAGTCCCGATCATCTCAACGTGCAGAGTGACAAGGCGCTTTTGTTGATCATCGACCGGCTGTTGATGCGCGAGCCAGCTTAGCCCGCGCTCCCGTAGACCCGCTCGGGGTCAAACTCCTGAGCGCTTTTCGCCGCTCCATATAAAATCTTTACCAGTTTGCGCATGCAGGCCACCTTGGCTTTGCCGGCCGGCATGCCTTCGGCCAGCTTTCGGTGATAATAGGGACCGAGGAGCCGGTCTTTACGCAGCAGGGAAAACGCGGCTTGTCCCAGGTGCTTGCGCAGCAGAATCCGTCCCTTCTTGGTGATCTTGTCACGGCCCCGATACGTGCCACTGCGCCGCATACGTATTTTGAGTCCGCTGTATGCCAGCAGCGCCCGCCAGTGGGGAAACTGACGCAGCGGGCCGGTTTCGGCCAGAATCTTGGCTCGCATACGCGCGCTGAAGCCGGAAAACAACGGGGGAATCCACCGGTCAGCATCCAGCCCATCGACCAGCTCGATCATCTGAGCTTCCAGAGTGTGTTTGCGGGTGGTATGAGCGAGCCAAATCTGCCATAAATGATTCAGTTGATCGCAAGCAATACGGCGCTGACCGGGCGGCATCGGCGCGGTGCAACTGCTTTGCGCCTGGCTCCAGATCCGGGCCAAACAACGTTCGGGAATAGAGCTCCGATGGGCTTTGACCCGGGCCACAAACCGGGCGTAGGAGCCCTGAGTGATGCGCCAGGGATCAAACCCGTAGAGTTGTTGAATGGCCTGCCCGGTCGCTCCCCAGCTCAAATCACTTCGCTGATCGTAGTCGACAAAAAGTGTTCGCCGAAGCCCACCGATCCGGATGCGGGTATCGGCCGCCGCCAGGGTGCAGTCTTCCAGCCATTTACCTAACTGGCGAAGTTGGGCCCACACTGCCGGCAAAGGCACCAGGCGGCTGACTTTGCCCATCCGGGCCATCATATATAATACCTGACCATCCAGCGGATCGGACTTTCCGTCATCGCCGTGATGGACAACCCCGGCTTTATACATGCGTTCGGGGTTGATGGTCCAGACACTGTGCCCGCGTTGCAGGGCCAAATGGGTAAGTTTTTTCTCGTATCGCCCGCTGGGTTCAACGACTAGGGAAAGTCCGTTGTATCCAAGACCATAGGCTTGTTTGGCATACCCGTCAAGGCGGGCGGTAATGGTGGGGACTTCATTTTGAAACGATTCAGCCATTTCGTATTCCTGCCCGCCCTGCCGGTACCGGCTGTACAGATCCAGGCTCCGGCTGCTGACATCGACGGCCAACAACAGGTTTTTGGGATCGGGTTTGTCGGTATCGTGAAATTGTGTAATCTTTCTCATAAGGCATCCTCTTCGGTTTTGTTCTTGGTGGAACAAACAAGGTGAGCGTCTTCGATGAAGACGTCAACCTTGGGGGGTGCCTAATAGTATGATCAAC
>CAYWDK010000222.1:0-2685 GCA_964457025.1 uncultured Balneolaceae bacterium
CTTCTTTTACTTTGTTCTGCAGTTCGGAAATCTTGCCGAACATATCGGCCATATTATTATTCATTGTCCAAAAGGTTTGATTGACATTCGTTTACAATTCGTGCTACTGGCTTAAGTTATAATCCAATTCAGCGCCAAACAGTTCAACCAGCGTCTTAATCTTCGGATCTTTTTCCTGCAGCCGCTTGAAGCGTTCATAAGGGCTCATCGATTCTTCGGAGTCTTCTTCGGTTTTCTGCACCGTGCAGCTGAACTTCAGGAAGACCCCGATCTCCTGTTCCAGTATCTTCCCGAGCTCCTTCTTGTTCTCGACAACGATCTTTTCGGCGAAACTGTCGTTGCACCGGAGCACAAGCTCCCGGTTTCTCAATTTCACCGGTTCCAGGCGTTGCATCTGGAAATAGAGAATCTGGGGGACCTCTTTACGCAGTGTGTTAACGTAAGAATCCCAGCAATCTTTTATGTGCTGGAGGCTCAGGTCTTTGGGAGGCTCCTTGGTGACGGTATCTACCGAAACGGCTTCTTCCTGTTTATCCGTCTCAACTGCCGATATCCTGTCTCCTTTTCCGTTTTTATTCGAGTTGCCGTTTTGAAGAGAGGGTTTGCCGAAAAAGTCATCATAAGGCTGTTCTGCCTGTTCTGCGCCGGATTGAACGGCAGGCTCCTCAGCAGAAATAACGTCTCCTTCCTTATCCGCTTCGGGTGGCAGTTGTTCGCTTTCGCCGGGATCGCCGGCAGAAGCAACAACTTCGCTGGATGATTCTGAACCATTTTCTGAAACGGATGCTTCTGTTTCCTTTTCGGAGTTATCTTGTAAAGGCGAAGAAGAGGGTTCTTCTTTATGGTCCTTAGCTTGCGGAGGCTTAGCCTTCAGTTGTCCGTTACGAATCTTTTTTTTTAAATCCTTGAGCTCGTCCAGCAGGCTATTCAGATTCCGGCTTCGCTCCATATGAATCAGCTTCAGCAGGGTGATCTCAAACTGGATTTTAGGCTGGTGGGCTTCCTTAATCTTATATTGTGCTTCGCTGACGATATGGAGCATCCGCATCAGGTCGTCCTGGCTGTAGGCGCCGGCGGCCTCTTTGTACCGGTTCTTGGTATCTTCGGAAGCTTCGACCAGGTACATCTTGGCCGAATTTTTAGCTACATAGAGGTTGCGCAGGTGTTCGGTAAGGCCTATCAGGAATTCCTGTATGTCGTAGCCTTCCTGCAGCAGTTCGTGAATCAGTTCAAGTCCGGCATTGGCGTCATGCTCTTCTACGGCCTTCATGAACTGGAACATGCGCTCCGTGCTTACCACGTTCAGCGCGCGCAACAGTTCCTCATGCTGGATGTCGGTGCCACAAAAGGCGATAGCCTGGTCCATAAGCCCGAGGGCGTCGCGCAGGGCGCCGTCGGCTTTCTTGGCGATGACGTGCAGCGATTCGTTGTCGATGTTGATGTTTTCATCTTTGGCTACTCTGCCGAGGCGGTCAACGATTTCATCCACGCTGATGCGCTTGAAATCGAAACGCTGCACGCGGGAGAGGATGGTCGGGAGTACCTTGTGCGGCTCGGTCGTCGCAAAAATGAAGATCACATGGTCGGGGGGCTCTTCGAGGGTCTTCAGCAAGGCATTGAAAGCGGCCTTGCTGAGCATGTGAACCTCATCGATGATGTAGATCTTGTACCGGCCGTTTTGCGGGGGGATGCGGACCCTTTCGCGCAGGTCGCGGATATCATCAACTCCATTATTGGAAGCGGCATCAATCTCAATAACATTCAGCGTCTGATTGAGCGATTCACCGTCCACTTCCTGTTCAATATCATTGACCGTACGCGCAAGGACACGTGCCATGGTGGTTTTGCCGACACCTCTGGGGCCACAGAACATATAGGCGTGTGCCAGCCTGTTCTGTTTGATGGCGTTTTTCAGGGTATCGCTGACGTGGCTTTGCGAGACGATATCGTCAAAGGTCCGGGGTCGGTATGTACGGGTTAAGGCGCGGTAGTTGTCAGACATCCGTAGCTCAGAATTGAGCATTGATCTTTTTTGGAATATTTAAACTAATGTACAAAAAGTGAAGGCCAATTTCGTAGAAATTATCGGACGTCGCCCGACAATTTTCAGGAATCCTCCCCCGCACTGTGAGTGAAATTGATCGGCAGGCTGTTGGCCATACGGTGATCGGACCATAGCCCGTAGACCCTGACGGATGCCGGGTCGCGCAGCAGTCCCCACTTGTTGACAAAGAACATCTTGTGGCGTTTGGCAGGAGCAATCCACGAACGTTTGCGCAGGCGGCTGGTCACTTCCTCTCCCTCGACATTGTATTTCAGGATGCGCGTGTATTGTACTCTTATCCGCTGATCCAGCTCGAAGGCTTTCCAACCGCTTTGAGGCATATACAGCCTATTGCCGGTAGTTATGTACCGGTATCTCATATCGCCTTTTGACATGCGGACGAGGTCATTGTCATTCCTGAGGGCATAGTGGTGGTTCTCCGGATTGCCTCTGTAGAGGGTTTGGAAAAAGTGGGCCGAAGAGCCGTGAAAAGTTTCCACCCGGTTTTGGAGCCACTCGCCCTTTTGTTCGGTGTTTTCCGGTTCCAGTTCTTCAAAGCGGGAATAGACTTTGTAGAGGCCCTGGCGGTCGGAGGTATTCCACTCGAACTGCACCAGCTCAATATGGATGCGGTAGCCGAG
>CAYWDK010000223.1:0-2682 GCA_964457025.1 uncultured Balneolaceae bacterium
GCCAAAAAGAGTTAGAAGAAAAAATTGACCGCTACGTCAACGGTCAACTCTCAGAAAATGAAGTCGATGAGTTGTGGGCTGAATTGATTCAGGATGACTATTACCTGGATTATCTGAAGAGCGTCGCCAACGTCAAGGCTGTGGTTGCCCAAAATAAGGCCAAGAATCAGAGAGCAAAAGTTCACAAATTCTGGAGTTATGCAGCGGCAGCTGTTATCGCTTTGACCATAGGAGTGCTTTCCGTATTGAATTATCCCGGCCTTACCGAAAGTAATGAGGTCAATCCCATCGCCAATATCCCGTTGGATACCTACCGTACCACCGAGGGGACTATTGACAATGCGGATGAAAATCGGGTTATCCGTAATGCCATTTCTCTAGCCAACACCGGCAGGTTTAGCGAAGCAGTAAGTCTGTTAGAAAATGAGCTGGAAAATGCCGATGATCCGAAATGGATTGCCGAAATCAGTTTGAATCTCGGTTCGCTTTATTACAATGAGGGTAACTACTCTGAAGCGGCATCTTATTTTGAAAAGGTTAAGGAGCGCAAAGATGCGATTGATGTCCTGACCCTTGAAAAAGCGTACTGGTATCTGGGCAATGCTTATTTCCAGCTGGACGACCTTGCTAAGGCCAAGTCGAATATCGAGCAAGCATATGAGCTCAACGGAGCTTACCGCAGGGTTGCAAAAAGTTACCTGAACGCTTTTGCCGATTAAAAATTGATTCTTTTTTGAGCTGATTTAAAAACCCCGGGTGGAATCGACTGCCTGGGGTTTTTTCGTTTGATCGCTACCCCACGCTGCCGGATATATAAATATACTATCCTCCGTTACGCCGCCTGAAGAAGATGATGGATACCAGGGTTATAAAGTAGAGCAGGAAAGAGGCTGCTACATAGGTATTAATCCTCTCAAAGGGCCGAACAACGGCTTCCTTGTTACCAATCAACATATAAGGTCCCCAGAAGTGAGGATCGGCATTCTTCTCTTTTAGAAAGTGAAGCTTGGCCATTCGCAACGCTTCGGCTTTTGATTTGCCACTGTTGATGTTTTTATAAAACTGGACCGCGAATTCCGATGCCATCATGTCATTGACCGACCAGAGGTTCAGTACCAGCGAATTGGCCCCGGCATACCGCAGCGCCCGGCTTATCCCCATAATTCCCGATCCCTGGAGATAGGTGCCGGAACCGGATTCACAAGAGTTAAGCATAATGAGGTCGTTGGCCAGATCGAGCTCAAAAAGCTCATAGGCAAAAATACGTCCCGAAAGTTCTTCATCGGAAGATGCGGAATCGGCATTCATGTAAATGGTTGAAAATAGCGGATCGCGATCGGAGAGTTCGCTGTGAGTAGCCAAGTGAAGAATACGGGATTCGGGAGCTGTCTCCTTAAAAGTTCTCTCCGAAGAGGATTCATTTAAATAGGCAGTTTTTTTCTTCAGGTTGCTCAATTCACCGACTATGCTATCTACCTCGTTTTGGGCATAGGGAAGTGCCACAAGGCTCTTGTCCTGACCATACGAATCGAAATTGGATACTCCGTAACCGGCGAAATCCCTTTTGAAACTACTCTTGGAGACGGGATCCCTGAAATCGTTAAGAGAAGTCAGGTAATTGGTATTGAATGACTCAATCAGGTATTCGGCTTCTCCGTAACTGTAACTGAATTCCGGTTCGTTGACAGGCAAAATGTCTACCGGGAGCTGGTAAAGATAACTGTCGGGAATTATGGTGATGGTAGTTATCCACTCAGGAATACTTTGGAAATCCAGTATTTCGGATATCCGGTATAGCTGGTTCAGGTCTGTTTCTCCAATGGAAAGGTTCTGGATAGCATTTTCAAAAAGAGAGCGAAGGGTGGAGTCCAGTTCAACTGTTTTAAACTGCACATCTCGCCGTTTGATTTGGGCGATATAATAGCGGTTATTCAGCTCGGTAATATGAAGTACCATCTCATGCCCGCTTAAATCGCTTTGGACTTCATTTACAGAGACGGGGCTCTGGTCGACCAGTCTGCTTATCTTGCGGTCTAATACACTTTTTTGAGCGGACAGCTGGTCAATTCTGCTCCGGATGTTATCCTGTCTCTGTTGTTCGGATGTCAGTAACTGCTGCTTACGAAGTGCATTGAGCTGATCGGTTAGTTTCTGGTACTGGGTCAGTTCCGATTCGTTCAGCTGGCTCGATTTTACCATGGGATTCTGGTAGAGCGCGGCGTCATTGATCGTTTTCAACTGGTCAAGCGTCTCTACGGCCTCCTCATTCCTGCCTGTCTGGATCTGCAGGTCGGCCATCACCTGGAAGGCATCGATAAACTCAGGTTCTACATTCCAGAAACCGGCCTGGATGTCGGTACTGTTTCGTGCCCACTCGACAGTGCGTTGGATCACCGGTCTCAACAGCTCATGCGCCCTTTCGGTTTGCCCGGTTGCAATATAGTACCTGGCCTCGATGGTTCTGGCTTTGACAATGTCTTCGAAATTTAGTTGTTCTAGGTTTTCATTACGGTATAATGACACATATTTTTTTGCTTGTGATAAGTCCGACCTATTTAACAGAACTCTGGTTTTATTTATGTAAGCTTCTAATAAGTTTCGTAAATCATCCCTTTCTTTTGCCCACGAAATAATTTCATTATATGATTCTATCGCATCCGCATATTGTTGCAACTGTTCATG
>CAYWDK010000224.1:0-2676 GCA_964457025.1 uncultured Balneolaceae bacterium
AAATATCTCGCTTCATGGAACAAATAACAAGCCGTTTTCCGTTAGTTGATTACAACTGCTTGCGGCTGGCCAAGAACCAGACCGGCAACACCATTAGGCAAATATTTACACCGTTTTAAAGATAACTCTTTGTAAAGTATCAGTAAAAGAAGTTATTTGTGCATGATTATCAGTTCATATTTTCTTCAAATCAAAAGTTCTCAACTATGAAAAGGATATTTCCCACTATCGCCGCACTTAGTTTGTTTTTATTTTTTGCAGTAAGCTGTTCCGGCCAGCCGGATATCCCCATATCTGAGTCTGAACAGAATTATGAAACTGAGACTGTAGTCAGCGCCCAGAATGTTGATGTTCCCTGGGGATTTACATGGCTGCCTGATGGGGAGCTGCTGGTCACCGAGCGTTCAGGCGAGCTGAAGTTATTTAGCGGCGGAGAGCTCCGGCAAACTATTGATGGAGTTCCGGAGGTCTGGGCGGAGAGTCAGGGTGGTCTGCTTGATATCACCCTGCACCCCAACTATGAGGAAAACGGATGGATCTACATTTCCTATTCCAGCACGGAGGGAGAGGGTGATGGGGCCAACACCGCCATTATGCGGGCAAAACTCAATGAAGACCGTACCAGTCTGACTGAACAGGAGGTGCTGTACAAGGCGGAACCGAATACCACTCGTGGCCAGCACTTCGGCAGTCGCATAGTGTTCGACAATGAAGGTTATATGTATTTTAGCATCGGCGACCGTGGGAACCGGGATGTAAATCCGCAGGACATCACGCGCGATGCCGGAAAAGTTTACCGGCTCCATGATGACGGGAGCATCCCTGAAGACAACCCGTTTGTAGGTGAGGAAGGAGCCGTGGAGGCTATCTACTCTTATGGGCATCGGAATCCGCAAGGCATGGATATGCATCCCGAAACCGGTGAGATCTGGACGCACGAGCATGGACCCCGGGGGGGTGATGAGGTAAACCTTATTCGGAAAGGGGAGAACTATGGATGGCCTGTGGTCAGCTTCGGCATCAATTATAACGGAACCGAATTTGCCGAGGATACGGCGCGTGCAGGAATGACACAGCCTGAGTGGTACTGGGATCCTTCCATCGCACCTTCGGGTATGACTTTTGTAAACAGCGATACCTACCCCGAGTGGAATGGACACCTGATGGTCGGGTCGTTGAAGTTTAACTACCTGGTACTATGTATCATGGAGGATAATACGGTTACCGGGGATGAAGTTATGTTCGAAGGTATCGGCCGGGTTCGCAGCGTGGAACAGGGTCCCGACGGTTATATCTATGTAGGTACCGAAGGCAACGGCATAGTGCGCATCGTACCAAAGGAAGCCTAAAGGGCAAATAACAAAATACAAGCTTCAAATTTCAGACAAATAAGAATAGATAATTTCTAATGCCCTAAATATTTATAGTTTAGGGCATTAGTATTTGGGCCTTGTTTGAAATTTGCCGATTGTGTTTTGTCATTTAAAGGCCCGCCTTTTGCAACTTTTCTTCCCGAGCTACCTTTAAGTAAGTGAATCTTCACTTAATAAACCTATCTATGAAAACCATACTTGGAAATATATCGATATTGGGATTGATACTGTTGTTGGCCGCCTGCGGATCGGAGAAAAAGGATGACTACATCGACCGCATGGATGAGGAGCACCAAGGGGATGAGCCTGTAGAGAATGCAGCTTCTGACACTCCCCAGGGGCAGGATGTGACAACGGAAACTGTGACTTACGCCACTGTTGACGGGAATGAGATCACCGGTTACCTGGCAAAGCCGGAAAATGCTGAGGAAGGCCTGCCGGGCCTGATTGTGATTCACGAGTGGTGGGGACTGAACGACAACATACGCATGATGACCGAGCGTCTGGCCGGAGAAGGCTACGTGGCACTCGCCGTGGATCTTTATAACGGCAAGGTTGCTGAAACACCTGACAGTGCCGGCACCTATGCCCGGTCTGTCGAACCGGAGCCTTCTGTGGAAAATCTGCAGCAGGCACATACATTCCTGACCGGTGAACAGGGAGCTGCTTCAGTTGGAACCATTGGCTGGTGCTTCGGTGGCGGCTGGTCGCTGCAAGCCTCATTAGCCATGCCCGACAAAGTGGATGCCACAGTAATATATTACGGACGACTGGTCACAGATGCGGCAGAGCTCGAGAAACTAAGCAGTCCGGTACTGGGCATTTTTGGGGCTGAAGACAACGGGATCCCTCCCTCTGAAGTAAATAAATTTGAAGCGGCACTCAACGAGGCCGGGGTGGATAACTCCATTCATATCTATGAAGGGGCCGACCACGCTTTTGCCAATCCTTCGGGGACACGATACCAGAAAGAGGCTGCCGAGGATGCCTGGCAAAAGACAGTAGCATTTCTCGCTGAACATCTGAAATAAAGAGGCGTAGCCCAATTTTCACAAAGTCTTTGTGCAGCCTTGTGAAATAGGTCAAAGAGATTACCAAACGATAAGGTTCTAATACCTGTTAGGTAATTAAACAGAAATCTCAAAGAAGATATTATTTATATGAAATTAGTTGATCCGTCGGGAAATGAAGTTACAAGCAAAGAGAATAAAGACGCTAAAGAATTGGAAAAGCAGCTCTCTTCCAAGATTGAAGAGATGCTGGAGCCGGTGATGAATAAGGTTAAACTCTCCGGTGCGCAGGT
>CAYWDK010000225.1:0-2667 GCA_964457025.1 uncultured Balneolaceae bacterium
ATATACCTCTGACACCAATGAAATAAGCTACGGTAGCCCTTCAAACCAAGCTTCCGGCATATGGTTTCCCGGTGCTTTTGAACGGTCTTCTCACTGATAAATAGTTCTTTGCCGATCTCTGAGCTGGTATACCCCTGGGCAACTTTCTCCAATATCTCGACTTCCCTTGGTGTCAAAATTTTCAGGGCATTAATAAACTCACTCTCATATTTGAATACCGGCTCGGTTGCCTTCATGGGATCTCCTTCAAAAACTTCAAATAATCTAAGGATATATTTAAAAGACCTGTAAACCGGAACTTCCTTACAAAGTTTTATTCTGCCATTTACTCCTTATTGACTCACTCTCCTATCCGTCTTTATTCTTATCTGAAATAATTCAAAAGAGCCAGAATTCTGGCTCCATGTAATAAAAAGCCACAGATCTGCACAGATCAATAGTTCATTTCTCCGTGCAAATCTGCGGCTAATTAAAGCAGCTTGGGAAAAGCGCCTTTCTACCCTTCTATCTCGCCGAGATCACCGCGTTCGGCGGCCCGTTTCAGCTTTTCATTGGCGTAGATGGCAATCTCCACACGCCGGTTCTGCTGGCGGCCGTATTCCGTCTCGTTGGAAGCTACCGGCTGCTCTTCGCCGTAGCCGATGATGGTCATCCGCTCGCTGTTCACCCCGATGAAGGAGGTGTAGCGGGCTACCGACTTGGCTCGCTCTTCGGAGAGCTCCTGGTTGTAGTCTTCCGGGCCGGTGCTGTCGGTATGTCCGGCAAACAGAATGTTGGTGTCTTCGTATTTCTGCAGGATCTCGGCCAGCTCTTCAAGATTCTCGCGAGATTGCTCTTTGAGGGCATGGGAATCGACCGCAAAGAGAATACCCGAATCGAAGGTGACTTTGATGCCCTCCCCGACCCTTTCAATGGTGGCGTTCTCCAGATCTTCGCGCATCTCGCGGGCCTGACGGTCCATATAGTTACCTATGAGCGCGCCGGCGGTTCCACCGACGGCAGCACCGATGATGGCGCCTTTAACCGTACTGCCGGTTGCCTTGCCGATGATCGCGCCGGCAAGTCCCCCGGCCCCGGCACCGATGGCGCCGCCCTTGGCCGTCTTGCTCCAGTTGGAACAGCCTGTCAGGCTGAATGTCATGGTCAACAGTGCAAGCGACAGAACAAGTGCCGTTGCTTTCCGGTGTAGTCTGAATAGCTTCATAATAAATAGATGGTTAAATATAATTTTCCTTTGTCACTAAGGCTTTTAGAGTGAAGAGATCCCGAATTGTTCCAAAAGGCCGGCCAGAGGTTTTAAAACAGGTTTTTGACCCTCTTTTTATCCCGCTTTGCTTTACCCTCCTATCCGTTTATCTTTGAGCGGAAATGACTTAGAACATTCAGAATTCCACCAACCAAAGCCGCTAAATTATAGCATAAGGCATCATGAACGTATTCAGTTACACCCAAGGCCAATGGCACGATAAAGGAACCGAAACCGAGCTGATCAGCGCCGTGACGGGCGAGCCGGTGGCGACGCTGGTGGAGGCCGACCTGGATTATAAAGCGGCCCTGGAGTATGCCAGGGAGTCCGCCGGACCGAAGCTTCGCGAGATGAGCATCCATGAACGGGCCTTCAAGATCAAGTTTCTGGCACAACACCTGCTTAAAAACAAAGAGGAGTACTACGAGCTCTCCACTCATACCGGCGCCACGCGCGGCGACTCCTGGATCGACATCGAGGGTGGCATCGGGGCGATGTTTGTGCTCTCCAGCAAGGCGCGCCGCGAACTCTCCGACCTGCCCTGGCACGTTGAGGGCAGTCATGAGCGTCTCTCACGCAAGGGCACCTTTGTGGGACAGCATATCTGCGTACCCTACCACGGCGTAGGCGTGCACATCAACGCATTCAACTTCCCGGTCTGGGGCATGCTGGAGAAGCTGGCCCCCTGCATCATAGCCGGGATGCCGGCCGTCATCAAGCCCTCGCCGACGGGCTCCTACCTGGCCTATAAGGTATTCAGGGACATGGTGGAGTCGGAGATCCTGCCGGAGGGCGCCATCCAGTTTATCGCGGCCGACAAGCCGGGCGACCTGCTCGACCACCTGACGGCACAGGATGCCGTCGCCTTTACCGGTTCGGCCGATACGGGCCGCAAGCTGAAGGCTCATCCCAACATCGTAGCCAACAGCGTGCGCTTCAACCTGGAAGCCGACTCGCTGAACTGCTCCATCCTAGGGGCCGACGTGACGCCCGATATGGAAGAGTTCGACCTCTTCATCAAAGAGGTGGCCAGCGAGATGACGGTAAAGACCGGGCAGAAATGTACCGCCATCCGCCGCACCATCGTGCCGAAAGAGCGCGTGCAGGATGTGGTCGACGCCCTGAAGAAGAAATTGTCCGAGACCACTATCGGTGATCCGGCTAAAAAGGAAAATACAATGGGGCCGCTGGCAAGCCCCTTGCAGGCCGAGCGTTTTGAGGAGCAGCTGGCCACGCTGATGGAGACCACCGAATCGGTCTACGCCAACGGCCACGGCAACGGAAAACAAAGCGGAGCCTTTACAGAGCCACGGCTACTGCTCTGCCACAAGCCGATGGAAGTGGACGAGGTGCACCGCATCGAGGCTTTCGGTCCTATGACCACGGTAATGCCCTACGAAACCAAAGAAGAGGCTATCGCC
>CAYWDK010000226.1:0-2664 GCA_964457025.1 uncultured Balneolaceae bacterium
GTTCATCTTCATTTTCAAGGACTAACAATACGTAATCCATTATCCGCAATCAATTTATGAATCCATCGCTGCAGCGCCTTTCGGATATAGCCGCCAAACCGTCTCGGACCGTCGTCGGACTGATGTCCGGCACCTCCATGGACGGGCTGGATATCGCCCTCTGTGATATAAGAGGGCATGGTAAAGAGACCCGGATGGATCTTCGTGCTTTCCAAACGGTATCCTATCCGCAATGGGTCAGACAGATGCTTGGCAAGCTGGTTTCGTCTGAGCAGATCTCCGCCGAAGAGCTGACCCTTGCACACTCCCGGCTGGGCGATTTCTGTGCCGACCTGGTTCTGGAGGCTTTGAGACAATGGGAAGTCGAGCCGGTTGATGTGGACTGTATCGCCAGTCACGGGCAGACGCTCTACCATGCGCCGCGTACCAAACACGGCCGCGACGATATGCCCAACGCTACGCTGCAGATTGTGGACGGGGACCACATCGCACGAAAAACCGGCATCCTCACCCTAAGTGATTTTCGCCAGAAGCATACGGCCGCAGGCGGGGAGGGCGCCCCGATGGTGGTCTTTGCCGAACAGCTGCTGTTCCGCGACCCGCGGGCCGACCGCATCCTGCTCAATATCGGCGGTATCGCAAACCTGACGCTGCTTCCGAAAAAAGGCGACGACGGCGAGGCCATTGCCACCGATACCGGCCCGGGCAATACGCTGATCAATGCCGCCATGCGCGAGCTTTTCGGCGAAGATATGGACCGCGACGGACAGACAGCGGTCGAAGGTTCCGTCCATCCGCAACTGTTGAAACACCTGCTAAGGCACCCTTTTTTCAGGCTGGAGATGCCAAAGACGACCGGCCCCGAGATGTTCAATATGCACTGGGTGCGCAAAAGCATGTATGAGACGGCATCGGACGATATTTCCCGGGAGGATCTGGTTGCAACATTAAGCTGGCTGACGGCGCAGACCATAGCCGATGCTATTCAGGAACTTTCGGATAATAGTGATCTCCCTGAAATCTACCTGAGCGGAGGAGGGATGCACAACAGCCAGTTGGTGGCGTGGCTGGGCGAACTGCTTGAGGATGAGGAACTGCACTCCTTTGAAGAGATCGGCTTTGACCCCGACGCCAAGGAGGCCGCCTGCTTTGCGGTACTGGCCAATGAGATGCTGGCGGGAGAGGGCTTCCTGATCCATCCCAAGGAAAACACCGGCCGCCGGGTCAACTTCGGCAAGATATCGCTGCCGGTTTAAACGGTTTCGGCCGCTTCGATATTCAGCGCTTCCATGAGGGCACGGTACTCCCGGATGAGCTGCTTTCGAACAGGCACGGATTTCTCATATACGGCTCGCTGCTTTTCCAGGTACTCCATCCGCCCCGCTTCCGTCTCGATTTTGATGGGCTCCAGCCCGCGGTCACTCAGGTCGTAGGGGCTTGCCTTCATGTCGATATAGCGCGCCTCTACGGCCAGCTCAAAAGCCTCCCTGATCGTATCGCTTGAGATCCACGGATACATCTTAAAAGCCCATTTGTAGAGGTCCATATTGCTGTGGATACAGCCGGGTTGTTCGGTTTCGGCAAATTGGTCTCGCTTCAGCTCGAATCGGTTGAGCGGTCGGGCGGCCTCGGTGAAGAAACGGAAAGCGTCGAAGTGGGTACATACCAGGGGGCGTGATTCCACAAAAGCGGCCAGCTCTTCTTTATCCATCCGCAGTGGCAGCTGGTTATGGCGCACCTCATCCGGCTCCTGTTTGTACACCATGGCCCATTCGTGCATGCCGAAACAGCCGAAGGCCGGTTTTTTATCCGATGACTTTTCCAGCAGGCTGAAAATCCATCGTACGGATGTCTTGCGGTTGTCCGGGAACAACTTCGTATCCAGGAAAGCACCTTCTTCCGTAAAAGCAAGCTCGCTCAACTCCGGTGCCTTATCCCTGCCGGCTCCTTCCAGCAGTACTCCGAGACCGGGCGACCATCGCTTCAGGTGCGAGGGACGGAAGGCGTAATATTCGAAGAGGAAATCCATGACCGGGTCTTTCTGCTGTTGCGACCGCCTTTGCAGATAGCCGTCGATAAGGCCGGAGATCTTTTTCTCGTGCTTTTCTTTCCGCGCGGACCACTGCTGAAAAGAGAGCCGCAGGGATATTCCCGCTATTTTTGCCGGTTCTGCTGTTTTCATACCGCACAAAGATAACACACTATTATTGGATTGATAAGTCTTTATTTGTAAGCTGTTAATTAATATGGCTACCGATACCCATTTACAGTCAGGAAAGGCGGAAAGCGTTTCTGCCTTTCGTCAGCTTTGGAACTTTGTTCTACATCTCAGGCTCCATTACCAGCTTTTTATCCTTTCGGGAGGATTTCTGCTCGGAGGTTTTCTGAACGGGCAGATGAACTGGCCGCTCTACCTCTTCCAGTTCGCCAATGTGCATATCCTGCTGTTCGGGGGTGCAACGGCTTATAATTCGTACTGGGACAAAGACTCCGGCCCCATCGGCGGACTTAAAAATCCCCCGCAAATGAGCCGGTGGATGTGGTTTGTCGCTATTCTGATGCAGTCTATAGGCTTGCTGCTGGCTGTCGCGGCGGGAGCTTTGTTTGTAGGCTGTTATACCGTCAGCATGGTACTGTTCTGGCTCTATTCCACGCCCCTTGCCC
>CAYWDK010000227.1:0-2648 GCA_964457025.1 uncultured Balneolaceae bacterium
AGCAGCGCATGACTACGGTCACCATCCATAAGGACGAAAGCGATCCGGATGACCGTCCCATGAAGCTGGAAGACACCGACATTCTTCCGGA
This sequence comes from uncultured Balneolaceae bacterium, assembly GCA_964457025.1. GTDB lineage: Bacteria > Bacteroidota > Rhodothermia > Balneolales > Balneolaceae > CAYWDK01. The sequence continues at coordinate 92 of CAYWDK010000227.1, forward strand.
CGATTCGCTGCACGAGAAGATGTGTATGGATCACCTCGAAAAGGCTCTGAAGGAACTGAATGAAGACTTTAGGGAAGTAGTGGTGCTGCGTGACATCCAACAGATGGCCTATGATGAAATTGCGGAGATTACCGACCTGCCTATGGGTACCGTAAAGTCCCGTATAAACCGCGGCAGGGCTCAATTACAGGAGCTTTTGGAAAATTACGTCTACCCTGAAACAATTTCGGCTTAGTCCGGTTAGAGAGTAATACAACTACCTGTTAACGTATTACTCTCTGCTATGAAAACTACCGAATTTGACCGGGATGCCATCCTTAACGGCTTCTTAACCGATTATCTTGATGGAAAACTGATGTCTGCTGAAAAGAACAGTTTTGAAGACTACCTAAAAGAAAATCCTGATGAGGAAGAGTTTGCCAGAAAGGCAGCTTGGGGAAAGAAAGTCCTCGAAATATACCGTAAGCGGATGAAGCGGTTGAAGGATTCTGATTTGGTCAAATGCTAGTCGAATGACTGTCTTCCGCTGCTCTTCTCCGGCAGGCAGAGAGTTAGAAATTCAATAGCCTTTCCAACGTCTCTTGCAGCCTGGAATCTGCCAGGTATCCTTCCTCCAGCTTTGGACTGAAAGGCACAGGCATATCCAGAGAGGAGCAGCGTAATACGGGCGCATCCAGCTCGGTAAAACATTCCTCGGTGATCAGGGAAGAGAGTTCACTCATTGGTCCGAGCGTTGTTGAAGGCTCCTGCAGCAACAGTACTTTGTTGGTTTTAGCAACAGAATCCTTAACCGTTGCCATATCGAGCGGTGCCAGGCAGCGCAGATCCACTACTTCCACTTCAATCCCTTTCTTTGAGTACTCCTCGGCGGCCTCCAGTGCCCAATGCACACCCATTCCATAAGTCACGATGGTGGCATCGCTTCCTTTACGTCTCACTTTTGCCTGCCCCAGTTTCTCAACAAGGCAGCTATCCGGTGTTACTTCTCTTATGCTGCGGTAAAGCTTCTTATGTTCAAAGAAGAGAACAGGATTGGGGTCATGCATCGCACTGTAAAGCAGGTTTTGGGCATCCTCAACAGTAGCCGGAACGACAACCTTGAGGCCGGGATGCTGCATGAACCAGCCCTCCGGCGACTGCGAATGGAAGGGGCCCGCGCCTACGCCGGCTCCATGAGGAGCGCGGATGGTGATATTCATGGGCGGCATCCATCGATATTGTCCCTTGGAGAGGTTGTTGATAATCTGGTTGTAACCGCAGGAGATGAAATCGGCAAACTGCATTTCCACAACCGGTTTGTATCCACCCAGGGCCAGGCCGATGGCACATCCTATGGCACCTGATTCGATGATGGGGGTGTTGCGTATCCGATCTTTACCGAACTCTTCCAGAAAGCCCTCTGTAATCTTGAAGACCCCGCCGTATTCGGCGATGTCTTGTCCCATGATGATGTAGCTTTCGTCTTCGCGGAAGGCCTGCCTAAGCGAATACTGCAGGGCATCAACAAAACGCTTTTCGGAGGACGAACCGTTTTTAGGCGCTTCTTCAGGGATATCAACCGGGGTAAAAATACTTGCCAGTTCCCGCTCCCGGTCAAAAGCGGGCTCTTCGGCTTCAAGTGCTTTTTCCAGGGCAGGGGTAAAGGAGTCGTCCACCGAATCGCGGATATCTTCAAGTTCCTTATCGCTTTTGACAATTTTGTTTTCTTTCAGCCAGTTTTCGAAACGGAAGATGGGATCTTTGTCCTGCCACTCTTCAAATTTCTCGTCGGGTACATAAAAGGTGCCGGAGGCTTCTTCATGGCCCCTCATACGGAAGGTCTTGGCCTCGATAAGAGTGGGTTTGCCTTGAAGGGCGTTTTTCCGGGCGGTTTCCATCGCGCCACCTACTTCAAAAATGTCGTTGCCGTCGATGGTCATGCCCTCCATTCCATAACCTGCCGCCCGGTCGGATAAATTTTCACAGGCGTACTGTTCACTGACCGGGGTGGAGAGGCCGTAGCCGTTATTTTCGATCATAAAGATGACCGGCAGCTCCCAGACGGCCGCCAGGTTCAGGGCCTCGTGAAAATCGCCTTCGCTGGTGGCGCCGTCTCCACAAAAACTGCATGCCACGGTGCCGCTGTCCCTGAGTTTCGCAGCCAGGGCCAGCCCGTCGGCAATAGGCATCGTAGCCGCCAAGTGAGAGATCATGCCTACGATATTTTTCTCCGGAATGCCGAAGTGGAAAGAGCGCTCCCGGCCTTTGGAAAAGCCGTCGGCTTTACCGAAGAGCTGGCAAAAGAGGGTGTAAAAATCTACATCCCGGCAGGTGAAAACACCGAGATTACGGTGCATCGGCAGTATGTAGTCGTCATCGCGAAGGGTGGTAGCTACCCCTACGGCAATCGCCTCCTGTCCAATCCCTGAAAACCATTTGCTTATTTTGTTCTGCCGAAGCAGTTTCAGCATCCGCTCTTCAATACGGCGGGGTAAAAGCAGCTGCCGGTATAGATGAAGGGCTTCTTTTTTATTTAATTTTTTTTGGGATTGAATCATTAATTATTTCAGGAAATTAT
>CAYWDK010000228.1:0-2621 GCA_964457025.1 uncultured Balneolaceae bacterium
AGGCTGGAGGCTGGAGGCTGGAGGCTGGAGGCTGGAGGCTGGAGGCTGGAAAATAATGTACTGAATTTATTTATCAAGCCAAGTTTATTATAATATTCTGAATTCTGACTCCTGAATTCAGAATTCTTTTTTATCCGGGATAACCATCATATGTCACCAATCCTATGGGTGGGTTTAAACCGCACATCATAATAGTAGGCGGGGGATTCGGAGGGATCTCCGCCGCCAAAAAGCTCAGAAAAGCCGACGCCAGGGTTACGGTTATCGACCGGACCAACCACCACCTCTTCCAGCCGCTGCTATACCAGGTAGCTACGGCAGCGCTTTCTCCAGGCGACATCGCCGTGCCTATCCGCTCGGTACTGGGAGACCGTAAAGAAATGAAGGTTGTTTTGGGAGAAGTGACCGGTATTGACAAGAACAGTCAGGAAGTGAGGCTGGATGACGGCAGAAGCTTTGGTTTCGACTATCTGGTCCTTTCACCGGGCGCCCGCTACAGCTACTTCAACCATGATGAATGGGAAGAAAATGCCCCTGGACTAAAGACCGTAGCTGACGCCCTGCAGATCCGCGAACGGATCCTGCTCTCGCTGGAAGAAGCCGAACAACTCGACGATCCCAAACTGAGGGAGCCCTACCTTACCTATGTGGTGATTGGCGGCGGGCCCACCGGTGTAGAGATGGCCGGAGCCATCGCAGAGATCGCCAAGCGCAATATGATGCGCGACTACTCCAACTTCAGCAAAAACGAAACGCGCATTTTCCTGGTGGAAGCGGCCGACCGTATACTAAACGGCTATCCCGTATCCCTCTCAGAAAAAGCCCGGCAGATGCTGGAGGATATGGGCGTGAGCGTGCTGCTCAATACGCCGGTGACCGATATCGGAGAAGACAGGGTTTCTTTTTCCAGAGGTTCTATTGAAACGCCTAACATTATCTGGGCGGCTGGTGTGGCCGCGTCACCTCTGGTTGATTCGCTCGGTACCGATCAGGACCGCAGCGGCAGGGTCAGGGTGCGTAAAGACCTGAGTATCGAAGGACATCCCAACATTTTTGTGATTGGCGATGCCGCTAACTGTATGCAAGACGGACAGCCACTTGCAGGCATCGCTCCGGTTGCCATTCAGCAGGGCAAATATGTCGGCAAGCTGCTGGCGAAAAGTACCCCTTCGGATGAGCGCCCCGCTTTCCATTATGTCGACAAGGGCACCATGGCCACCGTCGGCCGGGCAAAAGCGGTAGCCGACATCAGAGGATTTAAGTTCGGTGGCTTCTTTGCGTGGCTGCTCTGGTCGTTCGTGCACATCTTTTTCCTGATCGGCTTCAGAAACCGCTTTAAGGTCTTCGTTGAATGGGTTTGGTTTTACTTCACCTTTAAGAGAGGAGTACGGCTGATAACCAACCGCTTTTCTGAAAAAAATGACGCCCATTAGATCGCAAAAGAGGAGCCGCAACCACAGGATTCGCTGGCGTTTGGATTATCGAAGGTGAATCCGCGGGCATCCAGTCCATCGGGATAGTCGATGGTTATTCCCTCAAGGTACATCATGTGGCGCGGATCGACGACGATCTCGATTTCCTGGCTTTCAAGAACCTTGTCTTCCTCGGCCTTATGGTCGAAGCCCAGCTTATAGCTCAGCCCCGAACAGCCGCCTCCTTCCACGGCTACTCGCAGATAGAGAGAATCATCAAGCTGTTCGTCGCTTCTGATCCTCCGGACCTGGCTGGCGGCACGTTCCGTCAGCCTGACGGTTTCGCCTCCAGCCGTTTTCTGAGACGTATCAATCCCTTCGAAGGGAGATTGGGCAGGCTGTTCCAACGCTTCTGCCTGCTCCTCATCATCGTCGATCAGGTCGGCAATTACATCGTCCAGGTTTTCGTCTTGCGGTGATGCCATAATGTGTTCCTTCAATCCTTCCTAGCTCTCACATTTCTGCGAAAAGGTAAAATAATCAATATTGTCTTTGGTAAACAGGTTCAATATCCCCGCGCTTACCAGGTTGACCAGTATCTTCGAGGCTTTCTGTGCCGTCGTATCGATCAGGTCAGAGAACTTGGAAACCGTTATCTCGCCGTATTCATTCAGATAGCGAAACAATTTCTGCTCGTTCGGGCCGTACTCAAAAGTAACTCCTTTACCGGAATGTTTTTTCTTCAACACCTCGATCCGTTCCTTACTGGCCACCTTGTTCTGGTCCAGGTCCCGGATATAAGTCACAGGACCTTTGGAGGTCTCTACAAATACCGGCTTCTTTTCGGCTTCAGGTACTTTGACAACAAGCAGGTCGCGTTCGCCAAAGTGAACAATTTCAATGGTAATATCCACTGCGGGGCGGCATAATTCAGTGGCGGCCTGGTTCAGGAGAAACTCCTCTTCCTGGTAGCCCTCTACACCGATCAGTGTTTTGTCGTCATCGACCCCGACAAGCAAAGTGCCTCCGCTGGTATTGGCAAAAGCGGCTATTTCGCGGGCTATCTTCTCTGCCGAAGGAATGGTTCGCTTGAATTCGAGAAAGGTGCCCTCTCCCGTCTGCGCCAGGTTTTTAACGTCCAGGTAATTCATCTGGGAAAGGGTGGCCGTGCCGTGATTGTCAAAGTACATAGCCGCTCCGTCTTTTTTA
>CAYWDK010000229.1:0-2614 GCA_964457025.1 uncultured Balneolaceae bacterium
GCCCTGAAGAGGCGCATGAGGGGGTGTCAGGGCCATTTCCGGCAACCAAAACTGTTCTTCCATGTTTAGAAACTACATCAAGATTTCTCTGAGAAAGCTATGGAGAGAGAAGGGATATTCATTACTCAACATATTCGGACTTGCGGTGGGTATTGCGGTCTCGCTGCTCATAACCCTGTATATCTATGACGAACTGAATTACGATTCTTTTTTCAAGCAGTCGAATCAAATTTACAGGGTTCAGTTTGAACATGATTTCGGAGGCAAGAAAAATATAGAGTCGACCATCCCGGAGATGATCGGTCCCAGTCTCAGGAAAACCTATCCAGAAGTTGAAAAGGCAGTCAGGATTTCGGCTCATTATGACAATTCACTAATCGAAATTGAAGGAGAGCAGTTTTATCAAAGCGGGTATATCTCTGCTGACTCTTCTTTCTTTGAGCTTTTTACCTACAATGCTGTTCACGGAAATTTGGAAACAGCCTTGCATCAACCAGGGTCGCTTGTCCTTACTGAATCCCTGGCTCAAAAAATATTTGGATCTTCAGATATAGTCGGGAGCTCGCTGAAAGTGCGAGACATAGAGCATACGATTACTGCTGTTATAGAAGACGTACCACACAATACCCATCTGCAATTCAGCATGGTCGGCTATCGGGAGAGTTCCGGAAGGAAGGCCTGGAATTACCGGTCAGCTGATACCTACGTTCTATTGGACGAAAAGACATCGGTAGACTTGCTTCACGAGAAGATGCCTTCTTTTATTGAAAAGAACGCCTATAGAACTTTGGGGGATGGTTTAGAAAAGGCCGATGCAGATAAGTACAACCTATATTTTCAGGAGTTAACCGACATTCATCTCAACCCCCAGGGTTTAGGGGCCCAACAAAAATCCGGGCCATGGCAATACATGTATATTTTTGCTTGCGTTGCTGTACTTATTTTGGTCATCGCCTGCATCAATTACACCAATATCTCTACCGCCAGATCTGCTCGGCAAGCAAGGGAAGTAGGTGTACGAAAAACAGTGGGAGCCAAAAGGGAACAGTTGGTTTCCCGGTTTCTTATCGAATCGATATTGTCAAGTGCGATGGCTACTCTGTTAGCTATTATTCTGTTGGAAGCACTGCTTCCTTACTTTAATAATTTTGTGGATAAAGAATTACAGCTTTTCGGTATTGGATACGATGCTTTGGTGGTAGCGGGATTATTGGCGTTCGTTATTTTGGTCGGCATTCTAAGCGGCGGTTACGGGGCACTGGTAATGTCCTCTTTTAATCCCTCGGCAGTTTTGAAAGGGTCTTCGCTGCCCGGTCTTTCAATCGGGTCCGACTTTAGAAAAGCGCTGGTCATTCTTCAGTTTACCGCCTCAATTGGGCTGATCTTAATTACGGTGCTGATTTACCAGCAGATGGAGTACGTGCGTGAAAACCGGCTTAACCAGAATGACGAAGAGATTCTTGTTTTAGAAAACTACGGACAGCTGACGGATCAGTATAATTCATTTCGGCAATTGCTTATGAGTTATCCTGAGATCGAGCTTGTTTCAACCGGGCATAAGCCTGGTAGTATATCCGGACGAATGGTTGTTCAAGATTCTACAGGAAGAACAGAAATTTTGAGTGCCCATGTGGGTTATGGTTATACCGAAGTATTGGGTCTGGATGTGCTGAGCGGACGGTCTTTTTCTCCGGAGTTTCAAGGGTCACATCAGTTTATTGTAAATAAAACGGCTGCAGAAGAATGGCTCGGGGTTGAAGAAGCCAAAGGTCAAAAAGTTCAAGCAACCTATGGCAGATTGGTGGGTATCGTAGAAGATTTTCATATGCTGCCGCTGTACGAACCCATCCAGCCGATGATTATGCGATTGAATAAGAATGCTCAACGACATATCCTGATCAAATTGAAAGGAGGGCAAATAGCGAACGGCCTTGACCGGATTAGTAGGGCGTGGGCTGACTTTGTGCCGTCGAGTCCACCGCTTTACACTTTCCTGGATGACGAACTGGATAAGGCTTACCAATCGGAGCTGAGAATGGCCAGTATTTTTGGGGGCTTCTCCCTTATCGCCATCATCTTGGCCTGCCTTGGCTTATTTGGGCTTTCGGCTTACAGTGCCAGCCGGCGCGTCAAGGAGATAAGTATTCGAAAAGTGTTTGGTGCTTCCATATCTAGTTTGGTGGCACTGTTAGGTAAAGACTTTATGAAGCTTGTGCTGTTTGGTTTCCTGATATCTACACCTATAGCGTGGTATTTTATTAGCCGTTGGTTGACAGATTTTCAATACAAGATCGAAATTGATCCCTGGATATTTATTTTTACCGGAGTTGCTGTGATGTTGGTTGCTCTGGGTACCGTGAGCTGGCAGAGTATTCGCGCAGCGATGGCCAATCCGGTGGAGAGTTTGCGGAGCGAGTAATCGTTATTCGGTAAAAGTTATTGGTTATTCGTTGGCTCCCACTAACAACGAATAACCGATAACAAATAACGAATCCATGTAACGTTTCGGCTTTTTCCACGTCTACATCCTGGTACTATGAACAAAAACAAGGGGATGGAGACACCGGATGCTGAAAAATTATCTTAAAACCGCACTTCGCAGTTTCAGGCGACA
>CAYWDK010000230.1:0-2604 GCA_964457025.1 uncultured Balneolaceae bacterium
TCTACGGAGTAGACGCGGTCGCAGAGGTCGAGTTCGCGTGAGTCGTTAGTGGCGATGATGACCGCTTTGTCAGCCCTCCGGAAGCGATCCAGGATATTATTGATCAGTTTTTTTCCTTCTTCATCGAGGTTGGAGCCCGGCTCGTCCAGCAGCAGGGCATCGGGCCGGTGAAAAATGGCTGCGGCCAGGCGGAGCCGCTGTTGCTGTCCCGTAGAGAGTTTTCCGAATGGCTGTTCTGCTGATTTATCTAGGTGGACGTAGGCCAGAAGTTCCTCCAGCTCCTGTTGTCCCGCCGGCTCCTTACGGATCTTTTTCAGGAACTGCAGGTTTTCAATAGGGGAGAGCTCGGGATAGAGAGAAATATAAGGTGCGGCGAAGCCAAGCCGTTTCCGGCTCTCTTCAGTTGACAAGGGTTCGTTGTTTTCCAACCACTCTGCTTTGCCGGTAGTGGGACGCAACAGCCCTGCTACACACTTCATCAGGGTAGACTTGCCGGAACCGTTAGGTCCGGCAATGCCGAGTACTCCCCTCTTGTGATCAAAAGAGATATTTTCCAGGACTTTGCGGTAACCAAACGATTTTGAAAGCTGATGCAGGTGTAATGAAATCATGACCAAAGGTAAAAAGGAGTAAAGAAAACCAAAATTCAAATTACGGATAGCGGAGAATAGCCGGCAGATGTGCACGTTTCTAATTTTGCGTATGTTACGGCCCTTTAAGCGGTTGTATTGACACCGCTGAGACTATATATTTCCAAAAATTTATGGACAGAACGATTCGACAAATAACCGACGAGCTGATTAAACGGCTTCCCGATGATAACCAGTATTACCGGCTGGATGAATTGCAGGACTGGGGCTTCCCGGTTTTCATCATCAAAAGGATTCGCCTGGAGCTGGAGAGGAATCTGGCTGATTCCATGCGGCTGCCTGAAACCGACTGGGCCGATATTCAGTCGGAGACTGTTCGCAGCGTATGGCAGCAGTTTGTGGATGCCATACGAGCGGAGGCCCGTCTCCCGGCCAGTTATGCCCGCACCGTCACTGAAACGGCCGTAGCCGATGTGCTTGAAATGCTGGTTCAACCCCGCAAAAGCTTGCCGGATGTGGTCTTCGGGGCGGATGAGAAATTGAATTTTGAAGAGGTAAAAGCCCGGTCGGAAGCTATTGTCGTATATCCTCATTTTGCCAAGCTGATACCGCGCTATATGCAGCGCCGCGAAATGGATACGCTCAGCAGGGAACGGTGCGCTTCGGTGGTGGCCAAAGCGGACGAGAAGCTTACCTCGCACTACTCTCCGCTCAACTGGGCACAGATGCTTGACCCGCTCTTCAGTCTGCTGGGAGGAAGTATCGATACCAATCTGCTTCGACTCTTTTTTGAAGATAAGAAAATGCCCCGCGTGGCCCGCCGTTTCGACCTTATGAGCAGCTCCGTAAACCGGGCCAAACTGATCGAGGTTCTTTCATCACCTGAGCTGCTGAACTTCGAGGGCTATGAAGAGGATCAGTCCGACCTCTTTGATGTAGAGAAAGCCCGCAAGATGGCGACAGAAGAACTTAGGAAATCGGCCGACCTGCAGGAGGATATATCATCCGGCGGCAAGGCGGAGAAAAGCAGGAAGAAAGAAAAGCAGGCTGACACTCCCGGGAAAAAAGAAGCAGAAGCAAATAAGGAGCCCGAAGGAGATACGGAAGAGATACTTTCGGAAGCTGACCCGGTAGATACTTTTCATAAGTCCAGGAAAGAGAAGGAGAAGCAGCCTGAAACGGCTCCTGATGTGGAAAAAGCAGATGATGAAGATGAGGGCGAGGATGAGGAAAATTCGCTGAATGCCGTTTTTGCCATTCCGGAGGATGAGGACTCCCAAGAAGTTTCAGAGGAGGAAAGCCCGGGAGGCCTTAATGATATATTCCGAGAAGAGGATGAAAAAGAGGAAGGCGGAGAGGCTGAAAAAAAGGAAGAGATTGAAATTGACCGTGGGAAGGAGAAGGCTAGGAACAACGGTACGGAAGAAGAAACGGAAGTTGACAAGGATGCCGTAAACGATTCCGAAACATCTCCTCCTTTTATAATAGATGAAGATGAAGCCGCTGAGGAGGGGGAGGAAAAAGCGATGTGGCAGCGGTTTATGAGTCCTGAAGATCTGGCTCGTTATGAAGAGGAACAGGAAACTTTGGGAGAAGCCGAAGCAGGTGAGGATGAAGAAAATGTAGATGAAGACGGTTTTATTGACGAGCCGATTATCGACCTGACGAAGAAAGATCAGGAAAAGGACGAGCTGGTAGCTGAACTCAGGAAACAGCTGCAGTCTGACAGGGACTATTTTATCGAAAAGATTTTCGGCGGTTCCGACCGGGCCTATGAAGAAGCTTTGGAACAGATCGCCGGCAAAGAAGATTGGCGCAGTGCCAGCAAGTTTATCGAAAAGGACGTATTTAAACGAAATCTGATAGATATGTATTCGGAAGCGGCTGTGGACTTTACCGACCGCCTGCAGACATTCTTTATCCAAAAATCAAAATCGTAAATAAAAAGCAAGTTGATGGCATCACAAGACAAGGTTGAGCAGTTAAAGCAAAAACGTGAAGCGGCAAAAAAAGG
>CAYWDK010000231.1:0-2592 GCA_964457025.1 uncultured Balneolaceae bacterium
ACCGACAAGCAGAGCAAGGAGAAGATCGACCTGCTGCGGGCTATGGGGGCGGAAGTGAAGGTATGTCCCACCAATGTGGAGCCCGATGACCCGCGAAGCTACTATTCCGTTGCCAAGCGATTGAGCGAAGAGATCCCGAACTCTTACTATCCCAACCAATATGACAATCCCTCCAATGCCGAAGCGCATTATGAGACCACGGGACCCGAAATCTGGGAACAAACCGAAGGTAAAATCACTCACTATGTTGCGGGGATGGGTACCGGAGGCACTATTTCCGGTACGGCCCGTTATCTGAAGGAACAAAATTCCGATATCAAAGTTATTGGAGTAGACAGTGTTGGGTCCGTCTATAAAAGCTATTTTGAAACCGGGGAATTCGACAAAAGCGAAATTCATCCCTATCTGACCGAAGGAATCGGGGAAGACATCCTGCCCGAGAATATGGATTTTGACCTGCTGGACGAGGTTATCCAGGTCAATGATAAGGATGCTTTTGTAACCACCCGTTCGCTGGCCAAGAAGGAGGGCCTGTTTGTCGGGGGGTCATGCGGGGCTGCCGTATTCGGCGCTCTGGAGTATGCCCGCACTAACGATTTCGGTGCTGACGATCTTATGGTTATTATTCTGCCCGACAGTGGGACCCGTTATGTGGGCAAGATTTTCAATGACCAGTGGATGCGCGAAAAGGGTTTTCTGGAAGAGGAAGAGAAAGTCGAGCAGTAGAATTTTGAATCTCAAAAAAGATAAACATGCCGAACCAAACCAAAGATATTAAAGCGGGCCAGATGGAAATTGAACTTCCTGAAGAAGAGTCTTCGGGTACTTATTCCAATCTGGTCATGATTACCCATTCGCCATCGGAGTTCATACTCGATTTTATCGCGGTAATGCCGGGCGTATCCAAAGCCAAGGTGGTGAAGCGGATGGTGCTTACGCCCGATCACGCCAAACGCCTGGCCAATGCGCTTACCGAAAATGTCAACCGTTTTGAGAACGAACACGGACCCATCTCGACCAACCAGAAGATGGATATACCTTTTAATTTCAGAGGACCCACACCCGAAGCCTAGGCCATGATTGAATTCCTGAAAAAAATATTCTCAGTAAAGGACCGGGAGATCACCTTTGTGCTCTTTGACGACAAAGAGCCCGAGGCTTCCAACTCCTTCCAGTTCAAGCCGGAGAGCTTGCTGATGCTTTTCTACGGCTCCATCGGGGTCGTAGTGCTGGTCGTCCTGCTGATTGTGATGTTTACGCCGGTAGGTTCGCTGGTGTATAATCAGGAAGATGAACAGCTCAGGCAGTCGGTGATCGAAGTTTCGAAAAAAGTGGAGGCTCTGAAAGACTCTCTCAATGCCCGGGACATGCAGCTGGCCGAGATCCAGGAAGTACTTGCCGAGGGCAATGACACCACCTTTCGGGTAGACCAGGGCTATCGCTCCGAAGCTTCGCCGAGCGAGGAAGTATTTGTGGAACCACAGGCGCTGGCGGGATCCAATACCAGTGCATCTGACATGATTTCACAAAATGAAATTATCTTTTCGAGCCTGTTTAAGAATACGCCCGAATTTCCGACGTTCTACCCGGTGGAAGGGACACTGACGCGGGGCTATAATGCCGAGACGGGGCATTACGGTATCGATATCGCTACCAAGAAAGATATGCCCTTCAAGGCTATAGCTGACGGAGCGGTCATCAACCAGGACTGGACGGTGAATTTCGGCTATGTGCTTCACGTTCAGCACGGTGACGGCATCATCAGTGTCTATAAGCATGCTTCCAGTGTAGCCAAGACGGTAGGAGATGTAGTGATCAGGGGCGATATTCTCGGCACGGTCGGCGATATCGGCGTTTTGAGCTCCGGCCCGCACCTGCATCTTGAGATCTGGAAAAACGGAGTGCCTCAAAATCCGAATTCGTACCTTATTAAATCTTAAAAATGTATATTGTCTATGTTTAATAACAAGAACACCAAAAAAACAACGGCCACTAAAGTGAATTCAAACTCTACAGGTAACAATTTACCATCCATCAATATGATCAGTGAAGGCACACATGTTAAGGGTACGTTGAATACGAAAAACGATATCCGCATTGCCGGTAAACTGGAGGGCGAAGCCAACGCCAAAGGCAAGCTCATCGTAACATCTTCCGGTATCGTCGACGGAGATATTGAAGCGGTCGATGCCGATGTTGCCGGTCAGCTGAAGGGCGAGATCCATGTAAGCAACAAACTTATCGTCCGGCAGTCGGCCGTAATCGACGGCGACATCTACACCAAGTCGCTGTTGGTAGAAGAGGGAGCCCAGATCAACGGCGCCTGCCATATGAATGAGCAGTCGGCCAAGAGCAGCAGTTCTTCCAGCAGCAACGGTTCTTCTGCTTCGGCCTCGTCGTCCTCTTCTTCAGGAAGCTCGCTTGCCGACGGACTTAAAACCAAGGAGAAAGAAAAAGAAGCTTGAGTGACAAGAGCCCGTTTTCAAAGTATGGCGAGTACTTTTCGTTAGGGGCGGAAATAGCAGCCGGCCTTACGGCTCCCATACTGCTGGGATACTGGGCCGATACCTATTTTGAGAGCAGTCCCTGGCT
>CAYWDK010000232.1:0-2545 GCA_964457025.1 uncultured Balneolaceae bacterium
CGCCTACGGCATCGACGACGTCGACCTGCGCCCCTTCGAGGTCACCAACGACCTCGACCAGCAGCAGGTGGAGGAGAACGAGGTCACGCTGACCAACGTGCGCCTGTGGGACCCCCAGATCCTTGCCACGACCTACTCGGAGCTGCAGGCACTGCGCCCCTACTACGAGTTCCGCGACGTGGACGTCGACCGCTACACCGTCGACGGTGAGCTGCGCCAGGTGATGCTGGCCACCCGTGACCTCGACCAGCAGGACCTGCCGCCACAGGCCCAGACGTGGCAGAACCGAATACTGACCTACACCCACGGCTACGGAACCGTGGCCAGTCTGGTCAACACCGCCACCGCACAGAAGCAGCCGGTCTTCCTCGCCAGTGACATCCCGCCCCGCGGTGACGAGGAGCTGGTGCCCGACGAGGAGGCGGGCATCTACTACGGCGAGCAGCTGCCCCCCTACAACATCGTGCGGACCGAGGCGCAGGAGCTCGACTACGAGGAGCCCGCGGGCCAGACCCAGGTCTACACCACGTACGACGGCGCCGGTGGCGTCGAGCTGTCCTCGATGCTGCGCCGGATCGTGTTCGCCATCAACAACGCCGACAGCAACATCGTGCTGTCGGGCCTGATCCGCGACGACTCGAAGATCCTCATCCGTCGCAACGTCTCGGATCGCGTGGCTGAGGTCGCGCCGTTCCTGGAGCTCGACTCCGATCCCTACCCGGTGGTGCTCGACGGACGGGTCAAGTGGGTCCAGGACGCCTACACCAGCAGCGCGTTCTACCCCTACTCCGAACGCCGCATCTTCAACTCGGGCTCGGGACAGTCGGTCGTCAACTACGTCCGCAACAGCGTCAAGGCCGTCGTGGACGCCTACGACGGCACGGTCGACCTCTACGTCGTCGACCCCGACGACCCCATCATCCAGGCATGGGACGCCGCCTTCCCCGGCGCGTTCACCTCGGCGTCGGAGCTTCCCGAGGGGCTCGACGAGCACTTCCGCTGGCCCGAGGACCTGTTCACGCTGCAGTCCTCGCTGTACGCGACCTACCACATCCCCGAGGCCGCCGCGTTCTACAACCGCGCCGACGAGTGGGACATCCCGCCGGACGCTGCGACCCAGCAGAACCTCGGTGGCAGCCAGGCCCCACCGCTGGAGCCCTACTACCTCCTGATGCGCCTCCCCGGTGAGACCGAGGAGGAGTTCGTGATGATCCAGCCGTACCTGGCCAACGAGCGACCCAACATGGTCGCGTGGCTGGCGGCCCGCTCGGACCCCGAGCACTACGGCGAGCTGTACGCGGTGCGGTTCCCCTCCGACAGCCAGGTGCTGGGCACCACGCAGGTGCAGACCCGCATCGAGCAGGACGACGACATCGCCGAGTACATCACCCTGCGTTCGCAGGAGGGCTCCGACGTGCGGCGCGGCAACATGATCGTGCTGCCGATCGAGCGCTCGATCGTCTACGTCGAGCCGCTGTTCCTCGAAGGGGGACAGGCGGAGATCCCCGAGCTCGCCCGCGTGGTGCTGGTGATGGGCGACCGCGTCGTGTTCGAGGAGACCCTCGCCCAGGCCGTGGCCACGCTGGTGGGGGCGCCCGCGCCGACCGACGTCGAGGAGGAGGACCCGCTGGCCGCCGAGGACGGTGCGCCAAGCGACGAGCAGCCCGCCGACGGCGACGCCCCGGTGGTCGACGAGGACAAGCTGCTGGAGGCCCTGGAGGCCTTCGCCCGGGCCCAGGAGGCCCTGGACGAGGGTGACCTCGGCGAGTACCAGCGCCTGATCGATGAGGCCCGGGAGCTGGTCACCGAGGCGTCGGAGTCCGCTGGTGTGGACCCGGAGGAGGCAGCGCCGTCGCCGAGTCCGTCGCCGTCACCCGACAGCCAGGACGGTGCCGAGGAGGGCGCCGACGACGAGGCGACCCCGTCCGACGACTCCACGGAGGGATGAGCCGCCGCGACCTGTGGTCGCGGCTGTGACCCACAGCCGTTCCGATTCGAATGACCATCGGACGGCTGTGGCACGTCACGGGTGGACCCCACTACCCACCACCCGCCAACCACCAAGGACATGACGTGAGCACCACGACGCCAGTCATCGACGAGCGCGACGCGCACGACCGGGACGTGAACCGGCCGGTCGAGGTCATCGGCAGCTACGACCGCTACGCCGACGCCCAGGAGCTGGTCGACACGCTCTCCGACCGGGGCTTCCCCGTCGAGCACACCGCGATCGTCGGCAGCGACATACGCATGGTCGAGGACGTCACCGGCCGCAAGCGCTACGGCCGCGCAGCCCTCGAGGGCGCCGGCAGCGGTGCCGTGACCGGCCTGATCATCGGGCTCTTCCTCAGCATCTTCACCCTCTGGGAGACCGTGGTCACCTGGTTCGGTGTCCTCGCGACGTGGACCGTGCTCGGTGCCGTCGTCGGCGCCGTGCTCGGAATGCTGACCCACGCGATGCACCGCGGACGCCGTGACTTCTCCTCCGATGCGCGGATGGTCCCGGGCCGCTACGACGTGGTCGTGGACGCCGAGCACGCCGAGG
>CAYWDK010000233.1:0-2532 GCA_964457025.1 uncultured Balneolaceae bacterium
TTTATAGACAAAGCCCTGCAGCCAGCTGCTCATCCCCCAGTAAGCCACGGGAATACCCAGCAGGAGTGCGACCAATACAAGTTTCATGAAATCGAAGGAGAGCAGACCGATGATCTGAGGGGTGGTAGCCCCCAACACTTTCCGGATGCCGATCTCTTTCCGTTTCCGTTCAGCCAGGTAGGCCGCCAGGCCGAACAATCCCAGACAGGCAATCACAATTGCAAGCAGGGCAAAATAGGTAACCGTCTCCGCCATTTTCCGATCAGACAGGTGCATCGCCTCGAATTTGTCGTCAAGAAATGCATAGTTTAGCGGAAACGACGCAACCTGGCTGTCCCATACCTCCTCGATATGCGCCAGCGCCTGCTGGGTCTGTGCGGTATTGATTCTCACGGATATAAATTTATGATATTGAACCGGCGTGATGAAAAACATAATAGAGTAAGGCTGCTGCCTGAGGTCGTAGAGAATCATATCGTTGACTACCCCTTTTACGGTTCCGGAAAACTGATTCCAGTTTACGGTCCTGCCCAGTACCTCTTCAGGCTTTTCAAAGCCGGCAGATTGTACACCCAACTCGGTCATCAGGAAGTCGGCTTGACCAGGCTCTGTTACGGGCGTGGAGATGTCCGTGCCTGCCAAAAGCTCCAAATCATAGGTCTCCACAAAGTTCTCTTCGATATAAAAGTGGGCCATCGAGAGCGACTCCTCCAGTCCCGAGAGGCGAAAGGTACTGTGAGTCGTACCGCTGGTTGGAACATGTGATGAACTTGTAACACTCACAACCCCCGAATGCCGGACCCATTCCGACTTCAGCACGTCCAGCTTATCCCTGGCTTCCGGGTTTAGCGGTATGGTAAGGATCTGCTCACGCGCATAGCCCAGCGATTTGTCGTTGATATACTCTATCTGCTGGTAAATGACAATGGTTGAAACAATCAGTACGGCAGAAATGGCAAACTGGGATACAACCAGCCCCTTACGCAGCCATTCCCCTCCCGGGGTAGCATTGTACGTGCTTTTGAGCACTTCCAAAGATTTGAATGATGAAAGTACCAGGGCAGGATAGAAACCGGCCGCCAGGCCTACAACCAGCAATAGGCCCAGATATCCCAACACATTGGTAGTCGTGATAAAAGTCACCAGTTCAAGATCTTTCTGCGTAAGATTATTGAATTGCGGCAGGAAGAGGTAGACGAAGGCTACTGCAATAATTCCCGAAAGCAGCGTAAGCATCAGGGCCTCACCCAGGAACTGGCCGACCAACTGCATCTTGTGAGCTCCGATAGCTTTTCTGAGCCCCACTTCCCTTGCTCTTTCCGTTGAGCGTGCCGTCGTCAGATTGATAAAGTTCACACAGGCGATCACAAGAATCAGTACTGCTACCGCCCCAAAAATATAGACGTAGGTGATGTTGCCGTTGGCCGCTATCTCGGACTTCAGCTGCGACTCCAGATGAATATCCGTCATCGGCTGCAGGCTCATGCTATACCACGGATCGTCACTCCAGTGGTTGGCCTGGAAGTCGCTGAATTTGGCTTCCAGCCGTCTGGGCGAAGCCGAAGGATTGAGCTTCAAATAGGTATAAACCCCATTAAAACCTGCCAGACTGGTATTAATGCCTTCCGGAGTCTGGCTGTCGTATGATGCCAGAAAATCGAAATTAAAATGCGTATTCGAGGGCAAATCTTCCATCACACCGGTAACTTCAAACTCCATCAAGTTTCCATTCTGGTAAGGATCGGCCGTAATTGTTTTCCCCAGGGAGTTCTCTTCTCCGAAATATTTTCTCGCCGTCGACTCTGTCAGCACAATCGTATTAGGCCGTGACAGGGCCGTTTCCGGATCGCCTTTTATAAGGGGGAAGTTGAACATTTTGAGAAATCCGGGATCGGCAAAATAGAAGCAATCTTCATAAAACTTCCGGTCCTCATAGGCCACGTACATTTTTGAATTATGGACGGTACTGCTTATACGGCCGTACCCTTCCACCTCTCCGGGATAGTCCTGTTTCAGAAGCGGCCCAGCCGCAAAACTTCCGTTGGCATTGGTGGGGATACCGTCGTCGGAGGTACTGTTCACTAGCCGGTAAATACGTTCGGCATCGGCATGAAAGGTATCATAGCTGAGTTCATGGTCGACAAAGAAAAGAATCAGCAAGCAGGTAGCGAGACCGGTACCCAGCCCAACGATATTGATAAAGGAATAAGCAAAACGCTTGCGGATATTTCGGACTGCCGTGACAATGTAGCTCGGAAGCAGTGTAAAGAGCGATTGCCTGATGCTATACTTCTGCTGCCTCACCTTTGAGCTGAACCGGGCCTTATTCCACTCCTCGTTCAGCCGGCTGACCGGGCCGATTTCGTCGATCGTCTTTTCAAATGCCTCCGTCAGAGACATTCCGCTGGCCGTGAGTTCCCCTACTCTTTCACGAAGATGCGATTCGAGTTCTTCAATATCACCGTCTTCAAAGGCGGGGTTTTTCCGTAGATCCCGCTTCCAGTTTTGTATGGCTTTTTCGAGGTTGAACAT
>CAYWDK010000234.1:0-2526 GCA_964457025.1 uncultured Balneolaceae bacterium
TATCAGACTTGTCCTGATTCCGATAATTTGAGCCGTTTGGTGCTGCCATCTGGTTTAAAAACGTTAAAGAATTTAGTCCCTCGTCATCCCATCCTTAGAAGAGCTGGAAATGAACTCAAAATTTTAAGAAGATGAACTAAAAGTATAACAAAAGCTGATCTTTTTGCGAAGTCCAAATTCAAGATTTTTGATAAAATCCGGGAAGGATCAACCTGGTTTTGCTAGGGTTTGCCGCCCAGCTCGTCATATCTTTTTCTAAGCAGCTGCACGTCTTCCCAGGTGGGCCGTTTCCAGCCCTGATGCCGCAACAGTGCGGCGGGATGATAGGTAGCCATGAGCTCATACTTGCCCCGGAAGGAATGGAATTTCCCTCGCATGCTGCTCAGGGAGTTGTCATTGTCGAGCAGGGTCTGCGCGGAAACCTTGCCCAATGAAAGAATCAGTTTGGGTTCAATGAGGTCAATCTGCCGCAACAGGAAGGGCAGGCTCCGTTTTCGCTCTTCGGGCAGCGGATTGCGGTTGTTCGGAGGACGGTGTTTCAGGATGTTTGCTATATAGACGTCTTCCCGCCTGAAGTTGATGGCTTCCAGAATTTTGTTGAGCAGCTGTCCCGCAGCACCCACAAAAGGTTCACCCTGCTTATCCTCTTCGGCTCCGGGAGCCTCGCCGATGAGCATGAGATCGGCTTCGGGATTGCCCACACCGAATACGAGCTGCGTACCTTCCAGGTCGGTCTTCAGTACATCCGCTTTGAGGCATAATTCACGAAGTTCTTCAAGGCTGGTGCATTTACCGATCTCATAGTAGATTTCACGGTCGGGATCGTTCTCAAAAAGCGCTTCCTGTGAATCAATCATAGTACCGGAACTTTTGGTTGTGGAAGAGGGGCGCTGCTTTTTCTTTTGGTGTGATGGCTCCTGAACACCGGCATCGGATATGCCACCGGTCTCCTTGTCCTTTGAAGAAGCAGGAGACTCCTCCTGCTGTTTTTTGCCGGAAGCTGCAAGAGGAGCCGCGGAAAAATCACCGTAAAGCTCACGTTCTTTTTCGATAAAAGTTATCAGCTCGTCGATCAGTTTTCCCGGATTCTTCTGTTCGTTTCCCATAGCGTATATTCTCAGGCGGTAAGTTCGGCTATAACCCTCTCTTCTTTCTTCGCCTCTTTGGTAAGCGTTCCGATAAGATAACCGTCGCGGCTGCGTTCGCCCAGGCGGACCGGCAGGATCTTGTTCTCATAGTCGGGATTGGCCGGAATGCCGACACGCACATAGTTGTCGGTCCAGCCGTACATGATGCCGCTATCTTTGGGCTCTTCAAACAGTACGGGTCGCACCTGCCCGGTATAGGCGGTATCGAAGTTGTATCTTTTCTTTTCAGAAAGTCTTCGGAGTTTATGGGTCCGATCCTTTCGCACACTGTCCTGTACTACCGGCTCTATATTCAGGGCGTGGGTACCGGGCCGCTCGGAATAGGTAAAGACGTGAAGATAAGAGACCGGCAGGGAGTCTATAAAGTCAAACGACTCCCGGAACAGTTCGTCGGTTTCACCCGGATGGCCGGTTATGACATCGACCCCGATAGCGGCATCGGGCATCAGCTCTTTTATCAAATCGACGCGTTTGCGGTAGAGGTCCGATTTGTAGCGGCGGCGCATCAGCCCCAGCATAGTGTCGCTTCCGCTCTGCAGGGGCATGTGGAAATGGGGTTGAATCTTTTCCGATTCTGCGGTAAAACGGATGATCTCTTCGTGCATCAGGTTGGGCTCTACCGATGAGAAACGGATGCGTTCCAGGCCGTCTACCTTGTCCAGTGCCTGGATCAGCATGAAGAAGTTTTCGTCGGTACCCCGGCCGAAGTCGCCGGCGTTGACACCTGTCACTACAATTTCCTTGAAGCCGTCATCCACCAGAAATTCCGCATTTTGTACTACTGATTCGATGGACGGGCTCCGGCTTTCGCCTCGCGCCATGGGTATGGTACAGAAGGAGCATTTGTAGCTGCAACCGTCCTGCACCTTCAGGAAGGCGCGCGTGCGGTCGTCGGCCGAGAAAGCATTGTGGAAATCGACCGCTTCGTTGACGTCGCTGTTGTAAACAATAGCTTCGCTTCGTTTTTCAAAGCTGTCGAAAAGATCGAGGAGATTGAATTTGTTTTTTGCGCCGAGGACCACATCAACACCGTCTATTTCAGCAATCTCATCCGGCTCCAGTTGGGCGTAACAGCCCACTACGGCAACGAATGCCTCCGGGTTTCTTCTAAGTGCCCGGCGGACGGTCTTGCGGCAGGTACTGTTGGCACTCTGTGTTACCGAGCAGGTGTTGATGACATAGATATCCGCTTCTTCGCTGAAGTCGGTGACCTTGTAGCCTTCTTTCTCGAAGTCTCGCTGTATGGTAAGGGTCTCGGAGTAGTTAAGCTTACACCCGAGGGTTTCAAAAGCGACTCGTTTCATTGCTTGTGGTCTTATAAGCGGTGTTTGAATATCGGCTCATAAGATAAAAAAAGAGGAGGGAAGTTGTTAGCCTT